>CAZZYZ010000139.1:0-8245 GCA_964658425.1 Vulcanimicrobiota bacterium
GCTCTCTTTCTTACATCTCGGTGGAACGTTCGCGGTTCACGGGGGCGCGGTCGACGGGGTCAGTTCGTAGCGCACGGCGCGAAAAAGTTGTGACGTGCGAAGCGCGCCTCCGGATGACGTGGAGGCGGCTTCGCGAACGTAGGTGAGCCTCGGCGTACGGCCGGTATCGGACCAGGATTTTAATATTTCACGGAGCATCCTCGGACGACGTTTCCCGGAACGTCGTCGCGCTTTTGCTCGGCGAGCCAAGCGTGGTTCGATGGACACCTCCGCGTCGCTCAGCACCGTTTTGGATCTCGCCGCTCGAGCGTATCGCGGCGCGCGTCCCGCGGCGTGCATCGAGTTGCTGCGTTTTAACGAGGCACCGGCGGCGAAGACGCTGCTGGCTCGAGCGTATCTGCGTCTGGGGAAGGCGGATCTCGCGATCGCCGCGCTCCCGGCGGCCGACGAGCTCGAGTCGGCGACCAGTCTCCTCATCGGCGAGGTCAGCATGCTGCGCGGTGCGGCGCACACGCGCACGTACGATTTCGATGCCGCCGCCGCGTCGCTCGAACTCGCGCGGGCGCACGCCTTCGGATCGGGCTGCGTCGAACTCGAAGCCGAATATCGCTATTACGACGCGTTGCGGTTCTACGCGAACGGCGAGCTCGCGAAAGCGGATCAGGAGGCGGAGCTCGCCTGCCACGTCGATCTGTCGTTCGGTTCGTGGTTCGGGGCGCCGCAGCCGTATTTCGTCGCGCTCGCGAACTCGAAGGCGAGGGCGCTGCTCCTTCGCGGCCTCATCGCTGCGGGTGCCGAGCGGTATCGCGAAAGCGTCGCGTTCACGCGAGCGGCCGTCCGAGAAGCCGAGAAGGCTCCGGACCTCGACGTTTGGATCTATGCGTCCTTTCTAAGCCAACTCGCGATCAGCGTGCGCGATTTCGATCTCTCGGGCGATGCGCAGTATCTCCGCGCTCGGATGCGCGGCGTGCAGTGGCCCGTCGAGCTCGATCTCATGCGATGTCACATCGCGCGCGGCCTCGCCTGGTCCGATTTCTCCCGCGGCGATTTCGACGCGGCGATCGCGGGCTTTCGCGATGCCATGCGCTTCGCGCCGAGCGATGCGTGGCGCGTCCTCGTCTCCGTCGATCTCGCGCGCGTTTCGCTCGAATTCGGTGCGCGTGACGATGCGGCGGCCGAACTCGAGGCCGCACGCGAGCTCGCCGATCGGACGGATTGGGAGCTCGCCGGTGAGGAACGGATCGCGCTCGTCGAACTCGCGGAGACGCTCGCGACCTTCGATCGGTCTCGCGCCAACGCGCTGCTCGAGCGCTACAAGAGAATTCGCTCGCGCATCTCACCCGTCGCGGTCAACGCGTTCGATCGGCGCGTTCGCGCATACGAGCTCCGCGCCGAAGCGGCCGTCCTGATCGCGAACGGCGAGCGAAGCGCGGCAACGCTGCGCTATCTCGATGCGTTCGAGATCTGGGATGCGCTCGGCTATTCGGGGCTCGCCGCACGGATCGCGGTCGAACTCGCCGCGCTCACCGAAACGCCGTTTTTCGCAACCTACGCGCGCCGCGAGAGCGCGCTGCGACCGAGCGCCGCGCTCTCGCGGCTCATCGACCTCACGCTGCCGGAACTCCGAGCGGCGTCCGATCTCGCGGAGCCGACCGCGATTTAGGCGATCGTGTTCGGGACGGTGAGGGCGCTCTTCGTGAAGAGCGACGGGATCGCGAGTTCGCTCGCCGCGAATTTGTGAACGCGCGGCGACGATTGCACGTCGAAGAGCACGAAGTTCAGCAGCAATTGAAATCCGAACACGAGCGGTAGGAGCACGATCGTCGCGTTCCCGGGCGTCGTCGCGACGCCGCTGCGGAGCGCTTCGATCCACCAGCTCGCGCCGATCGAGGCGCCGAAGAGCGAGAGCGCGGTGCCGACGACGAGGAAGAGCGAGCCGACGTTCATGTCGGCGATGATGTACTGCCAAACGATTCGGCGCAGCGCCGCGGTGCCGAGCCGTTGCGGGAACGTCGCGATCGTCTTCCAGATCGAGAGGCTGCTGCGCTCGTTGCCGTAGCGCGCGGGGACCTCGACCTCCGCGATATCCGCGCGCCGCAGTCCGAGCGCGACCAGCAGCGAGATCTCGAAGAAGTACCGGTCGGCGAGATGGGCGAGGTCGAGCCGGCGCAGCGTCTCGGCGCGTAGCGCGATGAAGCCGTTCGTCGGATCGATGCCGTTCCAATAGCCGGTCGTCATCCGCACGAGCAACGTCAGCGTCGAGTTCCCGAGGAGCCGGATCCCCGGCATCACCCGCGCGACGGAGCCGTCGAAGAAGCGATTCCCCTTCACGAGCGCGAGGCGCGGATTCGCGTCGAGCAGCGCGACCATCTGCGGGATGTGGCGCGGATCCATCTGACCGTCGGCATCGACCTTGATGACGACCGTCGCGCCGAGCTGCAGCGCGCGCCGGATCCCGGTCTTCATCGCGGCGCCGACGCCGCGATTGACCTGATGCTTGAGGACTTCGACGCGCCGTTCGCCCGGGAAATGCGTTTCGACGACGAGCCCGGTCTCCTCGGGGCAGCCGTCGTCGACGACGACGACGCGATCGACGTAGTCGAGGCATCCCGCGACGACGGCCGAGATGGTGTTCGAACCCCGGTATGCGGGCACGACGCAGACGATCATAGTCTCCGTATCGGTCGGACGACGGGCTGCCCTGAGCCTCGAGCCTTGAGCGCCGCCTTCCGTCATCCGAAGACTATCAGGTGAGGCACGCTCCGCTCGTCGCGATCGTCTTGGGCGCGCTGTTCGTCGCGAGCATGTGGCTCGTTCGCGTTCCGTTCATGCAGGAGTCGGACGAGCAGGCCCACGCGGATTACGCCTATGCGCTCTTCGATGCGGGCGGCTTCTTTCGCGTCGCGCACGGCGTCGCGCGGGACCGGGTGACGCCCGAAGTTCGCTATCTCGCGGCGCGCTCGAATTTCATCGCTCTGCGCCACGACCACGGCGCGCGCGTCTCGCCCGGCTACGGAACCGCATCGTACTACCGCAAGCTCGACGCGGAAGCGCCGCGACCGCTTCACCACGGGCCGGCCGCGGGAAAGAAAATCGCGTACGTCATCTACAATTATCCGATCGGCTATTACGCGCTCGCGGCGCTCGCGATGGCGGGTGCCTACGCTGCGTCGCACGGTTCGCTCGTCGCAACGTACTTCGCGGCGCGCGCGCTCGGGGTCGGATCGCTCGCCGTAACGCTCGTCTGCGCGCACGCGATCTTTCGCGCGTGTCGCATCTCGCGAAACGTATCGCTCATGCTCACGGCTGCCTTCGGCTATCTTCCGCTGACCTCGTGGGTATCTGCCTACATCCAGCCCGACACGCTCACGGTCGCGTGCGTGACGGTCGCGCTCCTGCTCACGATCCGTTTGCGGGAACGTCCGTTCGATACGCGGCTGACGGCGTACCTCGGCCTCGCGCTCGCGACGACGTTCTTCGTGAAGCAGCACTACGGGCTCGTTCTGACCGTCGCGAGCGATATCGCGATCGCCGGATACGCGCTTCGGATGAGGCCGAGCGCGCGCGCGCTCGCTTCGACGTTCGCCGCGTGCGTCGTCATCCCGATCGTCTCGTACGTCGCCGCGACGCACATCACGCCGATCGGAGCGCTCGTCACGCCGCCGATCCTGACGCACGCCGCTCCGGCCGCGTCCCCGCTGGCGGCGCTCTCGCACGAGGCGGCGTACGCGCGGCGCGGATTCTACGACGTCTTCGTCGCAGGCGTCGCCTTCGCAACGTATTGGGCGTTTTTCGGCGATCTGTTCACGCCGTACATCGGCGATCAAACGCTCCTTTCGGCGTGCGAACACGGGATCGGGATCGCTTCGCTGCTCGTACTCGTGACGATCGCATACCGTCAGATGCGCGTCTATCTCGCGCTCTTCCGCATCGCTCGGAGGCACGCGCGGCTCGGTTTCTCGTTGCTGCTCGGAGATCCGGTCCTCAATCTCTACGTCGCATGGACCGTCTTCTTACTCGCGGTCTACGCACGCTCGCTCGGCGTCGTTTTTCTCGAAGGCCGCTATTTTCTCGCGATGACCGTCCCCGCGATGTTGATCGGCGTTCGTTACTTGCCGCGCGTGTTCGCCCGGCGGATGCGCGCGCGAATCTCGTTCGGGATCGCGGGCGCCTGGCTCGCGGCGAGCGTCGTTCTCGCGCCGATCGCCTACCTGTCGATGGAGCGCCGCTTCTACGGCCCCGCGCCCGTCGCGGCCGCCGCGAGAACCGATCGATTCGAGCGGGCGTCGCGGATGCAGAGTGCGGCGAGAACGACGAACGCGCAAAGCGTGACGTCGCGCGGTACGGCGTCAGAAAAATTCGTCGCTGCGAGATCTGCGAGAAGCGGTAGCGACGCGAGATAGATCCAGGCGCGACGGCCGGCGAGTATCGCGTAGGGGATACCCCACCCGACGTACCACGGGAAGAGCGTCCGCGCGAGCCCGGCGAACGACCACGCCGCTTGCCATCCGAAACGCGCGGTCACGACGGCGACGATCGTCGCCGCCGCTGCGACCGCCGCCACGGCGATGTGGGCGGCGTCGAGCGCGCCGCTCGTATGCGATCCGTACGCGTCGGCGGTACGTGCGATCGCGCGCGCGTACGGATGGCCGCCGATGACGATCGAGGCGATGCCCGCGGTGGCGAGCGTTCCGGCCACGCAGGCGATGCGCCGGCCGAGTTTCGGTTCCGCAGCGAATGCGAGCGCGCCGATCAGCACGAACGGAAGCTTCACGAGCGACGCCGCCGCGGCGAGTGCGATTGCGAACGGCGGATGGCGCCGGCCCAATGCGACCGCCGCAAGTGCGAGCGCGATCGCGATGCCGTCGTTGTGCCCGTCGGCTACGAATTGTTCGACGAGCGCCGGGTTGAGTGCGACGAGCGCGATCACGAGCGGCCCGGCCCGAAGCGCGGCGACCCCCGCGACGAGCGCGAAAAACGAACAGGCGCCGAGTGCGCGCAGAGCGATCGCCTGCGAGGCGAGCGACGCGAACGGGGCGAGGATCAAGTGGACGACGGCGACCCAGAGCGGCCCGTACGCACAGGGAACGAGCGGGACACCCCAGAGGCCGTTCACCGCTGCGAGCGGCCCGACGAACCCGGCCGCCGGAGGATCGTAGGCGTGTACGCCGAGTCGCGCGTAGCCCATGTAGGCGTACATATCGGCGCTCGTTAGCCCGCGCGCCGTGAACGCGGCGACGACGAGTCCGAGGCTACCCGCGGCGACGATGCAAGAGTCGACCGCGCGCAGCGTGCGCCCGCGAAGGAGTGCCGCGAGCGCCGCGAGCTCGAGGGTTTCGAAGAGCGCGAACAGCCACGCGGCGATCGACGCCGCGGCGGAGGTATGGCCGAACAGCGGCGCGCGATCGAGGATCGGTACGAGCGGGAGCCCGTGCAGGTACGCGGGGAACGGCACCTGTTCGCGGCTCGCCCGAGCGATCGTTTCGAGCTGCGCGACGAACGTCGCGACGAGTGTCGCGACGAGCGCGGCGAGCGCGGTTCGGGAAGGCGGCGTGCCCCCGGGAGCGCTTCGCGCGATCGTGACGTGTCGCGTCGCCGCGAGGCCGCCGACGCCGGCGAGGAGCATCGCGATGAGCAGTAATCCCATTACGTACGTGCATCGGCGTTACGACGCGGGCGAGCGAGCTTTGCGAGCTCAAGTCGTGACACGCGATCGTTCCGTCACCAACCGGTACACGTTCGAACGTTCGAGCGAGAAGCGCCGCGCGAGGTCTTTCGCAATGGCGCTCGGTGCCGTCCCGGCCGCGAGTTGCGCGTCGATCGCCGCTTCGATCTCCGAACGCTGCGGGCGTTCGCCCGCGATCGAGACGAACGGCCCGATCACGAGAACGATCTCGCCGCGGACGGGATCGGCGAGCTCTGCGCGGATGCTCGCCGCCGGCCCGTAAAGCTGTTGTTCGAAGCGCTTACTGAGCTCCCGAACCACGAAGACGTCCGCCGTCGGCGCGACCGCGTCGAGCGAAGCGAGCGCTGCCGCGATGCGGGCCGGCGATTCGTACCAGACGCTGGTCGAACCGCGCTCGAGGGAGGACGCGAACGCACGCCGACGTTCGCCGTCTCGACGCGGGACGAAGCCCTCGAACGAGAAGCCGTCGAGCACGAACCCGGAGAGCACCGCCGCGCAAACGAACGCGGACGGCCCCGGCAGGACCTCGATGCCGATCCCGGCGGCGCGGGCCGCAACCACGAGCTCGCGGCCGGGATCCGAGATGCCGGGCATCCCGGCATCGGTCACGACGACGACGAGACGATCGGCCGCGCGGAAGAGGATCGATTCCGTAACGAGCCGTGCGTTCTGCTCTCGGTAGCTCTGCATCGGCTTCGCCGGCAACCCGAGCAGCGTGAGCAGACGGCTCGCGACGCGCGTATCCTCCGCGACGATCAACTCGCACGTGCGTAACGCTTCGAGCGCGCGCAGCGTGATGTCGCCGAGATTCCCGAGCGGCGTCGGCACGAAGACGAGTCCCATACGCCGCGATTCGCGAGCCTGCGCGATGAGACCGCGCGACGCGCTACGGGCGGCAGAAGGCGAACAGCGCCTCCGGCTCGCGCGTGCCGTCGATCGGCTGCGGGAGATGGTTGTCGTATCGATCGCGGACCGCGTGCAACACCTTGCGCATCTGATGCGAGCGAACGGGGACGAGGGGATGCGCCCGCGCGAGCCCGCGCAGCGCGCGCTCGTACCGGCGCGACCAGAACGATTGCCCGAGAACCTCAACGTGCGTGAAATGCGCGCGCAGCGACGCTTCGAATTCGTCGCGATCGTATTCGCGAACGTGATACGGATTGTAGGGCTTGTCGTCGATCGCGGTCCCGGGATTGGTCATCCGGCGATTCGGCGTCGAGCACAGGAAGAGGCCGTCATCCGCGAGCGTCCGCCGAATTCCGGCGAGGAAGGCGCATTCGTCCGTGACGTGCTCGATCGTTTCGAAGGAGATGAAGACGTCGCGCGAGGCGGGCTCGAGATCGAGCGTCGCGAGGTCGCAGCGGCGAAAGGCGAGATTCGCGCGGCGATGCGAGCCCTGCGCTTCGCGCAGGCCCTCGTCTGCGATATCGAGGCCGAGCACGTCCGCAGCGTTCGCATCCGCGAGCATCGCGCTTCCGTACCCGGAGCCGCACGCACCATCGACGACGCGTTTTCCGGCGACGTGTTCGGCTGCGTAGCGATAGCGTGCGACGTGCTGGAAGCGCACCCACGAGGGCAGAAATCCGCCTTCGGAGATACGTTCGGTTTCCATCGGCATCAGTGGTTCGCTCCCGTTCGTTGCATCGCGTGCGGCGCGTTGTGGATCTCGCTCTCGTTCTCGCTCGCGCGCGCGAGCCGTCGATACGTCGCTTCGTATCCTTCGAGCATCGCCGAGAACGGGAATTCTTGCAGCGGACGCTGCGCGTAGCGCCCGGCGTGGATGTCGATGACGCCGCGCGCGATCGCGTCCGGGTCGCGCGGCTGGACGAGGCGGAACCGGCCGCCGATGACTTCGGGGATGCTCGTGGTGTCGCAGGCGACGACGGGGATCCCGGCCGCGCACGCCTCGAGCGTCGTGTAGCCGAAGCCTTCGACGACGCTCGGGATAACGGCGCAGTTCGACCCGGCGACGAGTTCTGTCAGCGCGGCGAACGGCTGCGAGGAGAGGAAGCGAATCCCCGGCGCGGCGCGGCGCTCGAGCGCATCGCGTTCCCGCTTATACTGCGCGCCTTCGCTGAGCACGAGTAATAAGGCGGCGTTCGGGATCGCGCGCGCGATCGCGGGCCACGCATCGACGAGATACTCGAAGCCCTTGCTCGCGCCGGGCCGACCGTAGCCGATCACGACGAAATCGCCGCTCTCGTACCCGAGTTTCGCGAGCGCGCGACGCGGCTCGCCGTGCGCTTGCCACGGGCGCGGATCGAAGCCGTAATACGTCGTCGAGATGCGCTCTCGCCGATGCGGCAGCACGTCGCGCAAGCGTGCCGCGGTCGCTTCGGAGATCGCGCTATACGCGTCGTAGTTCGGGAGGAAGACGAGTCGCTCGAGCACGTCGTGCAGCATCGCTTTGAGCGGGCCGAAATTCGTGTACGCGCCCCAGCGGCCGATCCACGTTTCGTTGACCGTCAGCACGACCGGGACGCGCGCGATGCGCGCGCCGATCCACGCGGGCGGTGCGGCGTTGAAAGTCGTCGTGTGCACGACGTCCGCGGTGCGTGC
>CAZZYZ010000140.1:0-8232 GCA_964658425.1 Vulcanimicrobiota bacterium
CGACGATGGCGCGCCATTGCGCGATCGAGGCATAGGATTGGACGAACCACGACATCGAGTCCTGCACCCGCCCGAACGCGCCGACGGTCTGCATCAGGCCGCCCAACTGCATCGTCCCGAAGAAGTAACGCGGCGCGGCGACGCCGAACGTCGGCTACTCGTTCGCGAGCCCCGCCGTCGCGGGTGCGCTCATCGCGCTCCTCGCCGGGTCCGCGATCTGCTGCGCCGTGCTGCTCGGCCGCGAAGGGGCGCTCGCCGGAAGGACGCCGAGCCACGCGATCCTCGCCGCATGGCTCGGCGCGACGCTGGTCGCGAGCGCGTTCGGCGTCGATCCGGTCGTGAGCTTCGAGGTCGCCGCGATGACGGCGCTCGCGGCCGCATTCCACCTCGGCGTCGTGCGCTGGTTCGGCCGGCCGGGCGTCGCCCCGGCGCTGCTCGGGTCGTATCTCGCGACGGGCGCGGCGGCGGCGCTCGCAGGGATCGCCTTCGACGTCGCACGGCGGCCGCAGTCGCTGTGGGTCCTCAATCACGGCCGCGCGGCCGGGATCTTCGTGACGGCGAACCAATTCGCCGCGTTCTTGATCGCCTACGTCTTCATCGCGGTCGGGACGGGCCTCGCGTGGCGGGGGGCACTGCGGCGGCTCGCCTTCGCCGGCGCGGCGCTCGGCGCGCTCGCCCTCGCCGCCTCGCTCTCGCTCGCGGGCCTGCTCGGGGCGGCGGTCGCGGCGATCTGGTACGCGAGCGTCCTCGGCGCACGCCGCACGGCGGCCGGGCTCGCGGTCGGCGCCCTCGCGCTCGCGGTCCTCGGGGCCGTCGTGCGGCCGGCCGCGGCCCACAACCCCGCCGACGACTTCGACCGGCTGCGGCTCTGGCGCTCGGGTCTGCGGGTCGCGTCGCTCTTCCCCCTCAGCGGCGCCGGGCCGATGGGGTACTGGCACGTCTATCCGGCGATCCGGCCCCCCAACGGCGATCCGCCCGGGACCTACGGGGCGCTCCATCCCCACGATGCGTACCTCTCGCTTGCGGCCGATACCGGAATCATAGGGCTGATCGCCACCGTTTACGGGTGGACCCGATTCTTACGGGCGATGCGCACCGGGCTGCGGTTGCGATCTCCGCGCGAGCGGAGATTCGCGCTCGGCGTCTGCGCGGCGCTGGTCGCCGTTCTCGTGCAAGGGATATTCGATACCATCGGAATCGTACAGCTGACCTTCGTGTGGATACCGTTCATGGCGCTCGGCCTCGCCGTCGCACAGCGCGGCCTCGCCCCGGAACGCGTCGCGTGAATCGCGCGCTCGGCTTCGGGCTCGCGCTCGCGTGCGGCGGGCTGCTCGCCGGCTGCGGCGGCCGCTCGAACGCGCAGCCCGCGGGCGATGCGAGTTCGCCCGGCGCTCCCGGTTCGCCGCAGCCCACGGCGACGAAGACGCCGCTCGCGATCAAAATCACGTCCCGTCACGTCGGCTCGCGCTTCGTGACGCTGACGAAAGAGAAAGAAAATCGCAAGGTCTACACGCTGCTCGCCGATTCCGAGACCGGGCAGTACGTCGGCGCCGATTCCGGGACGAGCACGTTCGCGAATCCGCACATCACGTTCTACGGCAAGAACGGCCAGCGGCTCGCGGCGGTCGCGCCGACGGGAACGATCGTCGAGAAAGACAAGACGATCCTCATGAGCGGCGGCGTAAAGGCGCATACGAACGACGGGAAGACCCTCACGAGCGACCAGATGCGCTACGCCGACGCGACGGAGACCCTGTACGGCGACGGCAACGTCGTGATCACGACACCCGCCGGCGACCGGCTTCAGGGCGATACGCTCGTGTGGAATCTGCATACGGGGCGCATCGACGTCGGGCGGGCGCTGTGAACGCGACCGGTCGAGAGTCGCGGCCGCCCGCCCGCCGGATCGTCCTCGAGGATCTCGTCAAGCGGTACGGCGCTCGCGACGTCGTCGGCGGCGTGAGCGGCCACGTCGAGACGGGTGAGGTCGTCGGGCTCCTCGGGGCAAACGGCGCCGGCAAGACGACGACGTTTTACATGGTCGTCGGCCTCGTGAAGCCCGACGGCGGCCGCGTCGCGCTGCGCAACGGCGAAGAGGAGATCGACCTCACGCACTCGCCGATGTTTCGCCGCGCGCGCCTCGGGATCGGCTATCTCGCCCAGGAGAACTCGATCTTTCGCAAGCTCTCCGTCGGCGACAACATCCGTCTGATCTGGGAGATGAACGGCGTGCCGCGCAAGATCCAGGACCGCCGGCTCCCGGCGCTGCTCGATGAGTTCGGGCTCGGGAAGCTGATCGACGCGCGCGGCGATTCGCTTTCGGGCGGCGAACGGCGGCGCGTCGAGATCGCGCGCGCGATCGCGACCGAACCCGCGTTCCTCTTGCTCGACGAACCGTTCACCGGCATCGATCCGATCGCGGTCGCCGACATCCAGCTGATGATCCGGCAACTGCGCGCGCGGGGGCTCGGCATCCTCATCACGGATCACCAGGTGCGCGAGACGCTCGCGATCGTCGACCGCTCCTACATCCTCAACGACGGCAAGATCATCGCGGAGGGCGATGCCGAGGCGGTGCTCGCCTCGACCGTCGCGCGCGACGTGTATTTCGGACGCGAGATGCGCCTGTGAATTCGGCGTTCGCGCGCCGCGCACCGAGCGGGTTCGCCGCGATACGCGGCGTCGCGGATGCCTTCGTCCGCCCGAAGACGCTCGATCGCTACATGATGGCCGAGCTCGTCGGACCGTCGGTCCTCGGGCTGACCGCGTTCACGCTGATCTTCGCCTCGGTGAACATCCTCGCGATCTCGAAGCTCGTCGGCGAGGAACACGCGCCGCTCTATCTCGCCATCTCGTATTTTCTGTGGCAGATGCCGCAGATTATCCTCACCGTTCTACCGGCGGCGATGTTGCTCGGCACGCTGCTCTCGTTGCAGCGGCTCTCGACGGAGAGCGAGATCACCGCGCTCAAAGCGGGCGGGATCGGGCTCGTGCGCTGCGTCGCGCCGCTGCTCGTGGTCGGCGTGATCGTCTCGCTCTGCGCGTACGTGATCCAAGAGGCGGTCGTGCCGTTCGCGAACGACCGCGCGGCGTACGTTCGCGACGACGCGATCCGGCACGTCGGCGCCTTCGGCGGCGGCAGCCATACGGTCGTGACGAATTTGCCCGGCGGCGGCCAGCAGGTCACGTACTTCCGCGGCTACGATCCGTCGTCGCAATCGCTGCTCAACGTCACGATCGTAACGTACGGCATCGACAACCAACCGAAGAACATCCTCTTCAGCGAACGCGGCGTCTACGCGCCGCCGCGTTGGAGCTTCACGAACGCGACGGTCTATCACTTCGGCGGCGACGGAACGACGGAATCGCACGAACCGAACGCGACGATCGACGTCGGTGAACGACCGAACCAAATCCAACGCCAAGTTCTCGACAATAACCGGGAGACGATGAGCCGCTCGCAAATACGCGAGGCGATCGATTCGCACCAGCTCTCGGCACCGGAGACGCGCGCGTACGAGTCGTCCTACGAAGGGAAGCTCGCCCGGCCGTTCATGTCGTTTGTCTTCACGCTCATCGCCGTGCCGTTCGGGCTACGGCCGCCTCGCGGCGGCGGCGGGACGGGGGCCGGGTTCGGCCTCGCGTTTCCGATCGCGTTCGTCTATTTCGTCGTCATGAGCGTGAGCTCGGCAGTCGCGACCGATATCCCGGGCGGCTACGAGATCGTCGTGCTCGGCGCGTGGCTGCCGAACATCATCTTCACGGCGATCGGGATCGCGATGCTGCGCCGCGCGGCGCGCTACTAGTGGGCCGCTAAGCGTGGGGACCCTCGGTGGGCTCGCGCTCGTCGTCGTCATCATCCTCGTCGCGGGATTCGTCGCGTACATCGGCGATCGCGTCGGGCATCAGGTCGGCCGCAAGCGGCTGACGCTCTTCGGTTTACGACCGAAGTATACGTCGACGATCGTCGCCGTCGCGACGGGGATGATGATCGCGCTCGTCGTGACGACGACGACCTTGCTCGCATCGAACTACGCGCGCGCGGCGTTCTTCCATCTCTCGGCGATCAACAATCGCGTGAACGCGCTGCAGGCGCAGGCGGACGCCCTCGATCGGGTGCGCAACAGCAACATCATCGTGCGCCGCGGTCAGCCGCTCTACAATCAATTTCTGATCGTCGATCCGACGGAGACCGCCGCCGAGCGGCTGGCCGCGCTCTCGTCGTTCTACGACGCGGTCGTCATCGCACTCAACAAACAATACGTGCCGGCCGGCCTCAAACCGCTGACCGGCCGCGCCTCCGATCCCGAGATCGAGAAGCAGACGAAGGCCGTCTTCGACGACCAGACGACGCAGGGGTTTCTCTTGCGCGGGCCCGTGCTCTTCGTCGCGGTCGCCGACGAGAATCTCGTCGCGAACGATCCGATCAGCTTCCGCTTCGATCCGTACGCCGATCAGGTGATCTTCCGCAATCACAGCGTGCTCTCGAGCGTCGAGATCAACGGCGGGACGGCGATCAATCCGCGGATCGCGTACGGCCAGCTCGGGAGTTCGATCCGCGGCCTCGCGATCTCGGGCGGCATGCCGCCGTATTTCGCATTCGTGATCCCGTCGCTGACGGCGACGCAAGTCGCCGAGACGACGCGTCAGATCCGGCTCGGCCACGGCTCGTTCTACATCGTCGCGCGCGCGATCGGCGACGTCTATCCGCATACGGGCGATATCCCGGTCACGTTCGAGCTCAGCCGGACGCGCGAATGAGCGCGCCCGTCGTCGGGATCGATCCCGGGACGCGCAAATGCGGCTTCGCGATCGTCGCGACGGTCGGCTCGGCGCCGGTCGAACTCGGCATCGTACCGACGGAGACGTTCGGCGCCGCGCTTGCGTCGCTCGTGGCGCGCTTCGCGCCGCGCGCGATCGCCCTCGGCGGCGGGACGTACACCGCGCAGATCCGAGAGCTCGCCGCGGAGCTCGGCGTTCCGGTCGCGATCGTCGATGAACGCGAGACGACGCTGCTCGCGCGGCGACGCTATTTCGAGGTGCATCCGCCGCGCGGCTGGCGGCGGCTCGTCCCGCGCGGGATGCTCGTCCCGCCGCGCCCGATCGACGACTTCGCGGCACTGCTCATCGCCGAACGCTACCTGGCGGGCGAAGGTCGCTCGAGCGGGCAGGACTCCTAGCCGCGCGATACTAAGCGCGACAGCCCGGCGCGCACCCTACGAGTGCGGGTGCGTTTCGCGTCGGGTCGTCTCGGAGGATCGATGGAGCGTCTCGGCCGATGCGCGGCGATCGTGGGGCTCATCGGCCTCATGACGCGGGCTGCCCTCGCGACGCCGTTCTCCGACGTCCCGGCCGATCGCTGGGCCGATCAGTACGTCGAAAGCCTCGCGGCCGACGGCGTCATCACGGGGTATCCCGACGGCACGTTCAAGGGCGACCGGCCGCTCACGCGCTACGAGATGGCGGCCGTCGTCGCGCGCACGATCGAGCGCTTACGCGTTCGCGGCGGCGACGCACCCTCGAAAGACGATCTCGAGAAACTTCAGAAGTTGATCGTCGCGTACAAGGACGAGCTCGATGCGCTCGGCGTGCGCGTCACGTCGCTCGAGGACGAGGTCGCATCGCTCGACACGCGCACGAAGCTCGCGCAATCGCTCTCGCTGCACGGCGTCTTCCTCCCGAACGTCACGGCGCGCGAACGCGACGTCATCCCGACCACGATCGTCAATCGCACGGGCGCCGCGGTCACGACGTACTACGGTGCGACCATCCCGGGCTCCGCGAATCCGAACGCGCCCGCGGTCGGGCCGATCGATCCGTTCGTGAGCGCGTTCCTCGCCACGGATCCGACGAACGATCCGCTCACGCAGGCGCTCGCGGGGGTGCAGATCCGTCAGGACACGCGCTTCACGCTGACCTACGCGCTCGCAGACGATCTCACGGTCTCGCTCCCCGTGCACATCCTGAACTTCGAATACGGCGGCGAGTACGCGCAGCAGCAGCAACTCGATATCGAGCCGAGCCTGCAGATCGCGATCGCGCGGGCGGGAGCGCTGCGCAACCTGCAATTCACCTACGGCCAGATTACGGACATGACGTCTTCGCTCACCGGCCTGACGTTCCAAGCGCCGCAGGGCTACGACGATACCGAGCCCTACGTGCTGCCGTATCAGCCCTACCAGAAGGGCGTCTCCGCGCACGGCACGGTCGGCGAGGGCACCTTCGGCCTCACCGATATCGAGGCGTCGTTCACGCGCCTCGATCAGACGCTGATCAACACGCAGCCGGGCGTTACGGATCCGAGCGTCGCGGCGTTCAACGCGAACGAATACTTCACGCCCGTCGTGCCGCCGCAGGTCGGCTACGTGCAGCAGGGCGCCGCCGCGTCGCTGCGCACCGATCGTTTCGCCGCGGGCGCCGGGACGCTCGCGCAGGCGTTCCTCACGCAGAAGGCCGTCGCGGGAACGGTCTACGTCGCGAGCGTGAACGGGGAGACGTTCGATGCGAGCGGCGCCCCGACGGGCGGCCCGCCGCTACTCGCCGCGGCGCCGCCGTTCACGTATGTCGAATCGCTCAACGCCGTCGTCTTCAACGCGCAGCTTCCGCCGGGCTCGACGATCTCGATCGCGTATCGCGGCCTCGCGCTCTCGAACGACAACGTCGCCGAGCGCTACATGATCCACGCGCGCGCGAAGCAGACCTTCGCGAAATACGACGGCGTCGAAGTCGGCGTCTCGTACAACCGCATCTTCGATTACGACGATCTCGTCGAGACCGGTACCGGTGCGACGTCGATCGCGCAGACGTACGCGGAGCCGGCGAGCGGGGCGGGGCGCGTGAGCGACGCGGTGCTCGGGCTCGACGTCTCCGCGCCGCTGCCGATCGCACTCGCACACGTCCGGTCGACGGCATTCGCGGAGATCGCCGAGAGTTCGTACACGCCGGATTATCGCACGATCGCGTCCTCGGCAGATGCCGCCGCGACGGCCGGCGTCCGCGTGCACGCGGGCGTCTACGAGTTCAGCGCGCAGTATCAGAGCGTCGGGCTCAATTTCATCGACGGCGCGCCGTTCGGCTATTACGGCAACGCGCCCGCGACGTTCAGTAATTATCGCGAGACGTATCTGCCGGGCTTCTTCGGCTTCGGCAACGACGTCGCGATCAACGGCCAATTCGACGCGCAGTTCGGCCGCGTCGGACTCGCATCGCCGCGAACGTCTGCGAACCCGAATCTGACGTTCGCCTATCCGATCTTCGACACGCTGCGCGCGAGCGGCCCGCAGTACTTCTCCGCGTTCGCCCCCGATTCGCGCGGCGAGAGCTTTACCGCGAACGGCCCCGCACGCGTCGGCAACGTGAAGTTCTCGCTGCGCGGCGCGTACCATCATCTCGAAGAGATCTCGCCGCAGGGGACGGGCGCGACGTTCTACGGGCCGCAATACGCGTCGGCCGTGCGCCTGCACGACGATACGTACGATGCCGGGACGGGCTTCCACATCCCCGCGCTCGGGCGCGAGCTCACGACCGATCTCTCGGCCACGTACGAGCAGTTGCAGCGCCTCGATCGCACGCCCGCGGCGTACGTGCCGGTCGATCCCGGCACCGAGGCGTTCGATGCGGCCGCGGCGGCCGCGAGCGCCGCACTGCCGGGCGGCGGGAGCGGGGTCTCGTCGTATCCGAATTACATCAACGTGCGCAAGGTCTCGATCTCGGCTGCCGCGGCGTTCCCGCTCACGCAAGATCTGCGCGTCGCGGGCAGCTATACGACGCAGCAGTACGGCGGGAGTTACGGCACGACGCTCGGCCAGAATATCTCGGAGCGTAAGGATTACTATCAGGGTTCGCTGACGTACGCCGTGCCGCGCACGAACTCGTCGCTCTCGTTCGTCGCGAGCCGGTATCGATACACGGATCAGGTCGTACCGTCGTACGATTTCGGGCAGAATCGTCAAGACGTCAACTTCACGATCCGCTTCTAATCGCGGGGCGCGGGTCGGGCTCGTTGCGCTGCTCGCGATCGTCCTCACGCTGCTCGCCGTGCTGCAAGTCGTCGCGACGATCGCACTCCGCTCGGAGAGCGGCGGATGGGTGCGGCTCGTGCCGCAGGCGCTCGCGCTGCGCATCGACGACGCCATCTCCGCGTACCCGTTGCCGCCGCTCTTGCGGCTCGTACTCGCGCGCGATGCGTTGGCGCGCGGCGATCTCGCGCGCGCCGAGCGCGATGCGAACGCG
>CAZZYZ010000141.1:0-8202 GCA_964658425.1 Vulcanimicrobiota bacterium
CGGCCGCATCTAGGCGCGGCGTGCCAGGCGGGAGTGCGGCTTCCAGGTCGGCCCCGCGGCCGCGGCCGCACGCCTGACCGCTCGGCCGCCGCGAACCATCGCCTATGCGGTCGCGCTCGCGGCCTTCGCTGTCGTGGCCGGGATCGGATTCGCCGATATGACGGGTTGGCCGGTCGGATTCTTCATCTCCGCCATCACCGCTGCCGAATATCTCGGTGCGAGAGCTTGCGGCAATAAATTACGCGCCGAGCGCACATAAACGGTTTTTGCCTCTGCAACTCCGCAGGGCCCTGAAGGTACATGCCTCTTGTTGCCGCGTAGATGCCCGCCCTACGACGGCAGGCTATCGCTCCTCTATCGAGAACGAATTATCATTAGATGAAGAACGATCGACGCTCGGGAGAGCGAGGCCGAGCCCGACTGACGTGGCCGCAGATCGGTGAGAGCCGAGAAGCTTCGCCGAAATCGTCGCGTTCCCCGATCTCCGCGCTCCTCGAGTTCCAACTATCGATCTTGCGCGGGCTCTGCGCCCAAGCGTCCGACCTGCTCAACGCGCAACACTAGGTCGGCGCTAGCGGCGCTCGAGTCTGCCGTGATCGTCGCAGTGCCCGTCGTGGATGCGATGGATGTGGCCGTTCACGAGGTAATCGATGTGCCCCGCATGCGGGACCGCCTCATGGCCGCAATCGACGCCGTGCTCGTGTTCGGAGCGGTGCGAATCGCAGGCATGCGAGGGATCGTCGCACGCTTGCGATGCCGCGTCCTCGAGCTGATGCTCGTCGACATGCGCGCCGTGCACGTGATGTAGATGGCCGTCGTGCAGATAATCGACGTGCCCATCGTGCGCGATCTGCACGTGTCCGCAAGTCGGATCGTGCTCGTGCTCGTGGAAATTGTGGACGTGATGCTCGGTATCGATCATGGTGCCTCCGCCGCATGGGCGAGTCCACTGCGAACGAGTTCAGCTACGTGACCGTCGACGAGCGAGTAGAAGATGTGTCGGCCTTGCCGCCGGCGATCGACGAGCCCATGCGAGCGCAGCAGCTTTAGGCGCTGCGAAACGGTCGAGAGTTCCTCGTGCGAATCGCGCGCGATCTCCGAAACGCACGATTCTCCGCCGAGCAGCAACTGCAAGACGCGTAGCCGCGCGGGATCGCCGAGCGCGAAGAACAGCCGGGCCGCGCGATCGAAGACGCCGGACTCGAGATTCGCTTCGGGGCCGGTGCGACTTATTGCATAGTTCATCGATCGTTCAACTATAGCGCCCCGGCGTTCTCCGGTCAACGGCGCGGGCCCTCGCCGGCCTCCGCTACTTCGCCGGAAGGGGCACGGCGTGCAGCGCGCCGATGTGGCGCCGAACGACGATCACCGTCTCCGCCGCGAATGCGACGAGTGCCGGATTCGTTCCGCCGCTCGCCTGGATCGCGAACGCTTGAACGTCGATCCCGTGAATCGTATCCATCTCGGTAATGTACGCATCGTCGAACGCTTTGCCCGAGAGCGCCTCGAGCTTTGCGAGGCGAGCGGCGAACATCGCGTTGAGCGCGGTCGGAAAAGGCAGCCCGAGCGAGAGCGCGATCGACTTGAGCTTCGCGCCGACCAGCTCGTGATCGTGCACTTCGGTCACGCTCTGATCGATGACGTCGCGTTCGGTCGCCTTGCGCTCGGCGACCTTGCTCGCCTCGACCTCGTACATGCCGCCCTGCGAGACCTTCGCGACGAACGCGCGATCCGCAGCCGAGACTTGCGCGGCCTCGGCGACGGTCGTGCCCGCCCGCGATGCGATCGCGAGAGCCGGAAATGCGAGCGCGGATTCCGCGAGGAGGCGAACGATCGATCGGCGATTCATGCAACGCGTATTCCCGGCGTACGGGTCAGGCTCTTTCACCGTCGCAAAGCGACCGATGGAGATCCCGCGCACCCCGTCCGCAGGCGGTTCCCGAAGACGTTCGCGATCGCCGGAGAAGTAGCGCGATCTGCCCAAGGTCGGGCGATGGCCGTCAAACGACTTTCGCTCTTCCCGCGCCCGCTCGATCGCGACGCATTCCATCACGACTACGAAAGCGGGTACATCGCCGCCGCTGAGCGACTGCCGGGCATCGCGAGCTGGCGTTGCACGATCCCGCTCGGCGACGATGCGGCCCGGCCGTACCACGTGATCGGCGAGATTTACTTCGCCGATCGAGCGGCACTCGAGAGCGCGCTCGCGAGCGACGAGGGGCGAGCCTTCGTCTCGGTCGAGACGGCGCTCTCCAGCGGCGGCCCGCCGCTCCATGCCGTCTGCGTCGAGCACGAATCGGGTGAAGCACACGCGCCGCACTAATGTCCCGGGCGTCGTTCTCCCGGCTTCTCGCGCGCGGCTACCCCGCACGGCGCGCAAATGCCGTAGATGGTCAGGTCGTGATGGCTCGCGCGAAAGCCGCGGGGTAGAGACGTGTCGACCGTCGCGCAACCCTCGAGCTCGTAGACGCGTTCGCAGCGTTCGCACGAGAAGTGGTGATGGTGGCCCTTCCCGGAGACCTCGTAGAGCGGATTGCGGCCCGGGACGTCGACCGTCGCGAGCCAGCCGTCCTCGACGAGCGACCGGATCGAACGATACACGGTCGCGATTCCGAGGCCGGTACTGGCGCTGCGGGCCGCCGCATGGACTTCGTCCGTCGAGAGCGGTCGCCCGGCGCGCTCGAAAGCTTCGCGGATCGCAGCTTTCTGACGCGTGTTGCGCTCGCTGATCGTTCGTGGCACGAGGTCAGCTTCGCTTGCGGCGGCTCGACCCATCCCTCGTACCGCTAGCAGACCCGCGTGTAGAAGTGGACCGCCGGCGCGCCGGCGGTGACGTTCGCGACTTCGGCACGAAACGTCGCATAGTGCGGCGTCCGTTGATGCGCTTCGAACGCCGCAGCATCGTCGTAGACCTCGTAGAGCGTGACGACGTTCGGCCGTTCGACGGGCGAGACGACGTCGAACTGGCGGCAGCCGGGTTCCGTAACGGAGCCCGCGGCGTCGGCGGATGCGATCTTTACGAGCGCTTCGTGAGCACCATCTGCAGCCGTGAACTCGGCGATGACGACGAAGGCGGGCGTACGGGAACTGAGCATGCGCGATAGATACCCAAACTCGCAACGAGGCGCGCATCGCGTCCCGGGTACGATGCGCACATGGACGATACGCGGGGACACACGATGCCGTCGATCGGCGTCGGCGCACTTGGCGACCTCATCGAGAACGGGACGTGCTTCGTGCTCGACGTGCGGCGCGCGGTGCACGGCGAGCAGATTTACGGCGCGACGCGCTACGACCCGAAGAAACTGCTCGACGCTCCGAAGCTCGCGCTGCCGCTCCCCAAAGACGAGACGCCGGTCGTGCTCTACGACGAACGCGGAGAATCGGATACGCTCGCAACGCTGTATGCGAAGCTCGAAGCCAACGGGTACGCCGGCGCGACGGTGCTCGAGGGCGGCTTCGCCGCGTGGGAGGCGGCCGGCGGGAAGACGGAGGGCGCGACGATCGAGCAAGTCGTCCCGCTCGTCTCGACGCATCAGGCCGAGCGCTAACCGCTAGACGAAGAGCGCTTTGCCCTTGCCGAACGCTTTGGCGCGATAGAGCGCGCGATCCGCGGCGGCGAGCAGATCGCGAACGCTCTCGCCGTCGTCGGGAAAGACCGCGACGCCGACGCTCGCGCCGAGCGAGAACGTTTCGTTCTCGACTTCGAACGGTTCGCGCAAGACGTCCGTGATGCGATCGGCGAGCCTGCGCGCGTCGCTTTCGCGTTCGAGCTCCATTTGCACCACGACGAACTCGTCGCCGCCGATGCGCGCGACCGTGTCGCTCTCGCGCACGATCGAACGCAGCCGGCTCGCGACGATCTGCAGCACGCTATCTCCGGCGGCGTGGCCGCTACGATCGTTCACACCCTTGAAGCCGTCGAGATCGAGATAGTGCAAGGCCATCCGCATCGGATGGCGGCGCGACGCGCGCAGCGACATCTCGAGCCGATCGAAGAGCATCGCCCGGTTCGCGAGCCCCGTCAGCGCATCGGAGAACGCGAGCGTGTCGAGCTTCTCGCGCTGCCGCTTGCGTTCGAGCGACGAGCCGATGAACGCGCCGATCAGGCGCACGAATTCGCGATCGGTCTCCGTGAACGGCGCATCGCCCCGGCTCGTCCCGATGAATCCGACGACGCCGTACTGTTCGCCGGCGACGTTGATCGGTGCGACGATGTACGCGCCCCAGCCGGGATGCGCGAGCGCGCCCCTGGGACCCGCCGCGAGCTCGCCCAGATTCTCGTACACGCGAACGTCGTTGGCCGCAAGCGCTTCCTGCGCCCACGTCTCGCCGAGTGCGAACGTCGTGCGCGTGTCACCCTGACCCGCAACCCCGACGTGGGTCACGATCGTGACGTGTTCGCCCGTGCGCTCGGCGACGAACCCATAGTTCAAATGCAGGTCGGCGACCCCGAGCTCGACGGCCGCATCGATCCGCTGCATTTGTGAATCGTCTTGGAGATTCGTGATTTCGTACAGCGAACGCATGCGCTCCGCTTGACGCGCGAGCACGCGAACCGCTTCGCGTTGCTCGGTGATATCTCGCAGCGTCACGACCCAGGCGGCGATCCCGCCGTCGTCGTTCGGAACCGGCCGCGTATGCATGTCGAACGCATGCGGCGTGCGCGCGTCGTCGTACAGCACGAGTTCCACGTCCATCGATCGACCGCTCTGCATGCCGAGGAGAAGCTCGGCGATCGTCTCGCGATCGGAACCGGGGCCATAGAGCAGCTCCGTCTGGAGCCCGAGCATGTGATCGAACGAGTAGCCGAATAGCGTGGTGAAGGCGCGGTTGACGTACATCACGACCGGCCGCGTCCCGCGCTGCGTATGCGTAAGAACGACGAGCGGCGCCCCCGAATGTTCGGCTGCGGCCGAGAGCGTATCGAGGCGCTCCTTGATCGCGTGCGGTAGCAACGTGCGCGTCGCGACGAGCTCGACGACGAGATCCGCGAGCATCACGAGTTCTTCCCGTTGCTGCAACGTCAGGACGTGCGCGACGTAATCGAGCACGCAAAGCGTCCCGATCGCGTGGCCGCCGCTCGTGACGAGCGCGATGCCCGCGTAGAAGCGCAGGTGCGGCTCGCCGTGGACGAGCGGATTATCCGCGAAGCGCTCGTCCACGAGCATGTCGGAGAACTCGACGAATTCGCGTTCGTAGATCGTTCGACCGCACATCCCGTGCTCGCGCGACACGTTCGAAACGCCGGGCAGTCCGCAGTTCGCTTTGATCCACAAACGGTCCGCATCGACGAAATTCACGAGCCCGATCGGGACCGCGCAGATCTTGGCCGCGAGCCGGGCGATCGTATCGAACCCCGGCTCCGCAGCCGTGTCGAGAATATCCGCTGCCCGAAGCGCCGCGAGGCGTTCGGACTCTTCGAAAGCAGCGGCCGGAGGAGCGGCGATTCCCACACCTCCCTTTCGGCATACCGCATGGCCGTCTTGAGACGGCCCCGATCGAAGCTCGGTAAGAGACCGGTGTGGTGTGCCCGGCCCTACGCCTCGACGTACACTTCCGCGCCGCGCTCGACGAACTCCGCCGACTTCTCCGCCATGCCGCGCTCGGCGTACTCGCGCACTTCCTGGGTGATCTTCATCGAGCAGAAATGCGGGCCGCACATCGAGCAGAAGTGCGCGACCTTCGCGCCGTCGGCGGGCAGCGTCTCGTCGTGAAACGCGCGAGCGGTTTCGGGATCGAGCGAGAGATTGAACTGGTCTTCCCACCGGAATTCGAAGCGCGCCTGCGAGAGCACGTCGTCCCAGTGACGCGCGTGCGGATGGCCCTTCGCAACGTCGGCCGCGTGGGCCGCGATCTTGTAGGCGATCACGCCGTCTTTGACGTCTTGCTTATCGGGCAATCCGAGGTGCTCTTTCGGCGTCACGTAGCAAAGCATCGCGGTGCCGTACCAGCCGATCATCGCGGCGCCGATCGCGCTCGTGATGTGATCGTAGCCCGGCGCGATATCGGTCGTGAGCGGCCCGAGCGTGTAGAACGGCGCCTCGTGGCACTTCTCGAGCTGGCGATCCATATTCTCTTTGATGAGGTGCATCGGCACGTGGCCCGGGCCCTCGATCATCGTCTGCACGTCGTGCCTCCACGCGATCTCCGTCAGTTCGCCGAGCGTATCGAGCTCGCCGAATTGCGCCTCATCGTTCGCATCGGCGAGGCAGCCCGGCCGCAAGCCGTCGCCGAGCGAGAACGTCACGTCGTACGCCTTCATGATCTCGCAGATCTCTTCGAAGTGCGTGTAGAGAAAATTCTCCGCATGATGGGCGAGGCACCACTTCGCGAGGATCGAGCCGCCGCGCGAGACGATCCCCGTGACGCGCTTCGCCGTCATCGGCACGTAGCGCAACAGCACGCCCGCATGGATCGTGAAATAATCGACGCCCTGTTCCGCCTGCTCGATCAGCGTGTCGCGATAGAGCTCCCACGTGAGCTCCTCCGCTTTGCCGTTGACTTTCTCGAGTGCTTGATAGATCGGTACCGTACCGATCGGCACGGGCGCGTTGCGCAGAATCCACTCGCGCGTTTCGTGAATGTTCTTGCCCGTCGAGAGATCCATGACGGTATCGGCGCCCCATTTCGTCGCCCACGTCATCTTCTCGACCTCTTCTTCG
Source organism: Vulcanimicrobiota bacterium (assembly GCA_964658425.1). Classification (GTDB taxonomy): domain Bacteria; phylum Vulcanimicrobiota; class Vulcanimicrobiia; order Vulcanimicrobiales; family Vulcanimicrobiaceae; genus CAZZYZ01. The sequence continues at coordinate 6,666 of CAZZYZ010000141.1, forward strand.
ATCGAAGACGTCACGGCGCTGTTGCCGATGTTCGCGTTGATCTTCACGAGGAAGTTGCGGCCGATGATCTGCGGCTCGAGTTCGGGGTGATTGATGTTCGCGGTCAGGACGGCGCGGCCGCGTGCGATCTCGCTGCGCACGCGTTCGGGCTCGCAGCGCTCGCGGATCGCGACGAATTCCATCTCGGGCGTGATCTGACCGCGGCGCGCGTAATGCATCTGCGTGACGTTTTGGCCCGGCATCGCGCGGCGCGGCTTGCGCGTCGCTTCGAAACGAACCGCGTCGAGTTCGGGCATCGCTTCGCGGCCGAGACGATAGACGGACGACGCCTTCGCGAGTTCGACCGTGTCGCCGCGGCTCTCGATCCAACCGGCGCGAATCGGCGCGAGTCCGCGCCGCACGTCGGTCACCGCGTCGGCATCGCCGTACGGGCCGCTCGTATCGTAGAGAACGTGCGTCTGACCGTTCGTCAGCGTGATCTCGCGCTGCGGCACGCGGATCGACGGATCGCTGCCCGGCGCGTAAACGCGGCGCGCGCTGCCCTTGGTCGCCGGGGCGTTCTCGGTCATGGCCATGTCGATCTCCAAAGATAGATGACGGCCGCCTCTCCCTACGCCGGTACGAGCCGGATCAGGTTCGGCGGTCGGCGATGATATCGCCCTCTCAGTCCGTTTCGACGGACTCCCGCGAGGATTGCTAGACCATACGGTGCAGGACGGCGACTGTCAACGGGCAACCGACAGCGCCCGTGCCGTATCTTCGACTGCTGGGGGCTCAGGTCGCGATCGGTGCGGCCGCGATTTTCGCGCGTTACGCACTCGAGGGCGCGGGGCCGTTCGCGGTCTCCGCACTCCGGCTGACGATCGCGGCGCTGCTCGCGCTCGCCTTCGCCGGCCGGTTGCGCGGCCTCGACCGCCGCCGCGAAGTCGCGTTCGGCTTCGCGGGGCTCGTGCTCGCGCTCCACTTCGCGACCTGGATCGCGTCGCTGCAATTCACCTCGGTCGCGATCTCGACGCTGCTCGTGACGACGACGCCGCTCTGGACGGAGACCTACGAGCTCCTACGAACGCGCAAACCGCCTTCGCTCGGTTTCGCGTTCTCGCTCGCACTCGCGCTGGGCGGCGTCGCGCTCATCTCGCTCGGCGGCGCGCGCGTCGCGCCGCCCGTGGCCGGCCACGAGGTCCTCGGCGACGCACTCGCGCTCGCGGGTAGCCTCGCATTCGGCGCGTACCTCATCGTCGTGCGCGACGCGCGCGAACGCGCGGGGATCCCGCTCGGAACGCGTCAGATCGTCGCGCGCACGTACGGCTGGGGTGCGCTCGCGCTGATCGCGAGCACGATGGTCGCGCATCAACCGCCGCCCGCTTTGTCGAACGGCGTCGCCTGGTTCGGCGTGCTCGGAATGGCGCTCGTCTCGCAACTGCTCGGGCACACGGCGCTCAACGCATCGCTGCGCGATTTCACGCCGAGTACGATCGCGCTGGCCACGCTCCTCGAACCGATCGTCGCCGCGCTCCTAGCCGCCTGGCTATTCGGC
>CAZZYZ010000142.1:0-8156 GCA_964658425.1 Vulcanimicrobiota bacterium
GGCGCGGGTTCCGGCGGCGCGGGCGGCGGCCACTAATCTTCGGACGCGCGGAAATCGATGTCGCACCGCGAAGCTCGGCCGACGATGGAAGACGTGGAGTTTCTCGTTGTCGGCGCGGGGCCGTCGGGGGGGATCGCCGCGCGTGAAGCCGCGCGTTCCGGCGTCGAGACGCTCGTGCTGGAACGCGACCCCATCGTGGGCGCGAAGCGGGTCTGCGCGGGTGGGTTACGACCCGGCTTTTGCGAGATGTTCGACGTCCCGCGGTCGATCGTCGAATGCGAGCCGCCGACGATCTCGCTCTACGGGCTCTCCGGGCGCCGCTTCGATTTTCCGATCGGTGAAGCGCTCACCACGACGCGCGAGCAACTCGACGGAACGATCGCCGCGCAGGCGATCGCCGAGGGTGCGGAGATTCGAACGTCCCGGCTCTTTCGCAGCTACCGGCGCGACGGCGATGCGACGATCGTGGAATACGCCGATCTCGTTGCCGGGGGTCGGCACGAGATTCGGACGCGCAATCTCTTTCTCGCGCAGGGATCGAGCGCCCGATTCGTCGAGGACTCGACGCTGAATTACGATCGCTGGGCGACCGGATTGATTACTTGTTTTCAATATCGCGTGTATCTCGAACGGCACGCAACGGCCGAGACGTACGGCACGCTCGAGATGCATTACTACTCGACTCGCAAGGGTCGCAGCGTGATCGCCTGGATGTTTCCGAAGCGCGATCATCTCTCGATCGGGCTCGGTGTCTCGGGAAAATGTTCGGGCAAGGAACTGCGCGCGGAGCTCGATGCCTTCCTGAGCGGCGTGCAGGCGAGGCTCTTCCCGGGCATCGGCTACACGATTCGCGAGGAGGGCAATCTCTTGTACGGCGGCAATCCGCGGCCGGTCATCAGCGACGGGGGGACGATGGTCGGCGGGACGGCCGCGGGTCTCGTGGATGCGACGACGGGTGAGGGTATTCAGGAAGCGGCGCTTTCCGGGCGCGTCGCGGCGCAGGCCGTCGCCGACGCGCATTTCGGCCGCATCCCACATGCGGCACAGCAGTACGAAGAGACGCTCAAGTCGATTCTGTACGGCCGGCTACGCCATCGCCACAAGCTCATGGCGTTCCTCGAGAGCCGGCCCAAGCGCTTCGACGTGCTCTTCGAGCAGCTCGCGCGGGCGCCGCGGCTGGCGAGCATCATCCAGCGCGATCGAAACGATTTCGCCTTCGCCGAATGGGTCTATTTGCTCGTCCAAGGGGCGCTTTTCTCGACGCGAGCGCTCGGTGCCTGATTCCGTGGCCGGGCGATGTGAGCTATATCCGGTACACCTAAAAATGATGGTGGTCCGGCGTGAAGAATATCACAGCGCTTGAAGCTCGAAACGCGGTCGCAGTATGTCATCGCCGGCATTACGTATACGCGACAAGAGGTTATCCATCGCTACCTTCACCTCGTGAAGTACGTGGCCGGGCGCGTCTCGGTCAATTTGCCGCCCAACGTCGAGCTCAACGATCTCATCAATGACGGGGTCGTCGGCCTGATCGATGCGATCGAAAAATACGACGACGACCGCGGCGTCAAGTTCGAGACCTATGCGATAACGCGCATCCACGGAGCGATCATCGACGCGCTCCGGGCCCTCGATTGGGTCCCGCGCGCGATTCGCCAAAAAGCGCGCGAGCTGGAACGGACGACGCACGAGCTCGAAGCCGAATTCGGCCGCCAGGCGACGGACGACGAGCTCGCGGAGAAGATGAGCATCCCGCGCAAAGAGCTCGAGTCGCTGCAGCAAAAGGTCCGCGGCACCTCGGTCCTCTCGCTCGAAGAGCGGCTGCCGAGCGATCGCGGGAACGACATCCCGCTGATGGACACGTTGCGCAGCGCGGACGACGAGCTCGGCGTCGACGTCGAGCAGCAAGAGATGCGCGACGAGCTGATCCGCGGCGTCGAAGGGCTCTCGAAGCAAGAGCGGACCGTCATCTCGCTCTACTATTTCGAAGGCCGGACGCTCAAGGAGATCAAGGCCGTTCTCGGCGTCTCGGAGTCGCGCGTCTCGCAGATCCACGCGCAAGCCGTCATCCATCTGCGTCAAAAACTCCGCGTCTTGCGTTCCGACATGGGCTTCCGCGAGAACGATCCGACGATGAAGCAGAAGTACGTGAGACGCCCGGCGACGGAGTCCGAGGGCCGGAGCTGACCGGGCGGCGTCTGCGAGGCGCCGCCGAACCGCCGCTCTTCTCCGCGTTGATCGCGGATGCGCTCGGCGAGCGGCTGGTCGCCGAGGCCGACGGCGGCGACGTCGTTCTCGCTCGCGGCTGGCTCGCGGAGACCGAAGCGGATGCGTTGCTGGGGTCGATCCGTCGTGGGACGCGCTGGACGCAGGAGCGTCGGAAGATGTACGACCGTTTCGTCGATGTGCCGCGCGAGCAGGCGTGGTTCGGAGACGATCGTGCGGAGCCGTTCACTCCCGAGCTCGGCGCGGTCCGCGCGCGGCTCGAAGCGTTCCTCGGCGTGCCGTTTTCGTACGTCTTGCTCAATCGGTATCGCACGGGTCGCGACAGCGTCGCGTGGCACAACGACCGTTTGCCGCCCGAAGTCGCACGGCCGGTCATCGCGTCGCTGACGCTCGGTGCGACGCGCGCGTTCGATCTGCGGGCGAAGGCGAATCCCTCGCGCGTACTCTCGGTCGATCTCGATCACGGCGATCTCGTCGTCATGCGCGGGGAGACGCAGCGGCATTGGGATCACCGGGTGGCGAAGGACGTGCGCATCGCGGGCGAGCGCATCAATCTGACGTTCCGCCAGCACGCAGAGTAAGCGCGAATCGAACAGGAGTTCGATTCGCTGTAAGGGAACGGCGGACGACCGATGAGCTGGCTCGTAAAACTCCGAGGTGCCCTCGGCCGCTCGCGCGAGTCGCTCGCAGCCGTCGATACGCTCGCGTCGCAGCGCCGGCCGCTCGATCGCGAGTTCTGGGACGATTTCGAAGAGATCCTGATCGCGGCCGATTTCGGCGTGCCGACCGCCGAGAAAATCCTCGACGGGTTGCGGACCGTCGCGCGGCAAGAATCGTGGAGTCGGAGCGATCAGGTGGTCGCGCGCTTCAAGACCGACGTTCGTAAATTCCTCACGCTCCCGGGCGGCGCGCTCGCACTGAAGAACCGGCCGGCCGTCATCCTCGTCGTCGGCGTCAACGGGAGCGGCAAGACGACGACGATCGGAAAGCTCGGTCATGCCTTGTCGGCGCAGGGCAAACGCGTGATGTTCGTAGCGGCCGATACGTTTCGGGCGGCGGCCGCGGAACAGCTCGGCGTATGGTCCGAGCGCAGTCGCGCGGAGTTCGTCCGCGGGCGCGAGGAGTCCGATCCGTCGTCCGTCGTGTTCGACGGGCTCGCGGCGGCGAAGGCGCGCAAGGTCGACGTCGTCATCGTCGATACCGCCGGCCGTTTGCAGACCAAGAGCAACCTGATGGAAGAGCTCAAGAAGATGCGGCGGATCATCGAGCGCGAGATGGGCGCTCCGCCCGACGAGACGCTGCTCGTCATCGACGGGACGACGGGCCAGAATGCGATCTCGCAAGCGAAGCTGTTCAACGCGGCGACGATCCTGACGGGGATCGTCGTTACGAAGCTCGACTCGACGTCCAAGGGCGGCGTGCTCGTCGCGATCGTCGATACGCTCGTCGTCCCGATCAAGTTCATCGGGATCGGCGAGGGGATCGACGAGCTACGACCCTTCGATCCCGCGGCATTCATCGATGCGCTTTTCGAACCCGTACCGGCCTAACTCGTGCCAAGGCGTTGGCACAACCAAGCGATATCGTTCTCGTTAGAACGACAACGTACCAGCTGAGGAGAAATACACGTGGCGGACGAGAAGGCGGTAGCGCTCGCGAATGCGCTCGCACAGATCGAGCGGCAATTCGGCAAGGGCTCGATCATGAAGATGGGCGATTTCGCCGAGAAGATGGCGATCGACGTCATCCCGACGGGTTCCATCGCACTCGATCTCGCGCTCGGCGTCGGCGGCGTGCCGCGCGGACGCGTCGTCGAGATCTACGGGCCGGAATCGAGCGGTAAGACGACGCTCGCGCTGCACATCATCGCCGAGGCGCAGAAAGCCGGCGGGACGGCGGCGTTCGTCGATGTCGAGCACGCGCTCGATCCGTCGTACGCGCACGCCCTCGGCGTCGATCTCGACGGCCTGCTGATGTCGCAGCCCGATACGGGCGAACAGGCGCTCGACATCGCGGAGATGCTCGTGCGTTCCAACGCCGTCGACGTCGTCGTCGTCGACTCGGTCGCCGCGCTCGTCACGAAGGCCGAACTCGAAGGCGATATGGGCGATACGCACGTCGGCCTGCAAGCGCGGCTCATGTCGCAGGCGTTGCGCAAACTGACGGCCGCGATCTCGCGCTCGAAGTGCGTAATGATCTTCATCAACCAGTTGCGCGAAAAAGTCGGCGTCATGTTCGGAAGCCCCGAGACGACCTCGGGCGGCCGCGCGCTGAAATTTTACGCCTCGGTTCGGCTCGACGTGCGCAAGCTCGAACAGATCAAAGTCGGCCAGGAGGTCGTCGGCTCGCGCACGCGCGTCAAGGTCGTGAAGAACAAGGTCGCACCGCCGTTCCGGCAGGCCGAGTTCGACATCACGTACGGCCGCGGGATCTCGAAGATGGGTTCGATCCTCGACGTCGCGCTGGAGCGCAATATCGTCGGCAAGAGCGGCTCGTGGTACACGTACGGCGACGTCCGCGTCGGCCAGGGTCGCGAGAATGCCAAGGCGTTCCTCGAAGAGCATAGCGACGTGGCCGAGGAGATCTCGGGCAAGATTCGCGAGGCGCTGCGAGCGGCGACATCGACCAACGGGCACGCCCCGCTCGCGGCGATCGGAGCCGCGCGCGACGAGTGACGGCGCGCCGCGCGCGCGGCCGCGGTCGTCCGCGCGCGTGACGTCGCTGCGGCTGCTCGCGCAGCGGCGGCTAACGGAAGCACAACTCTGGACGCGGCTGACGCGCCGCGGGTACGACGAAGACGAAACCCGTGCCGCGGTCGCCGCGTGCAAGGCCGACGGTTTCGTCGACGACGAGCTCTTCGCACAACTCTTCATCGACGGCAGAATGAAGGCGCTCGGCGATGCTCGGCTCGTCGCCGAATTGGTCCGGCGCGGGATCGATCGCGATGCGGCCAAACGGCGCGTCGGTGCCGCCGAGCGAAGTGAGGACGAACGTCTCGCGCTCGCACTCGAGAAGCTCTATCGCACGCGTACCTCGCTCAGTTATCCGAGCGCGGCACGCGCGCTCGAACGCCTCGGTTTTCCATCGCCCGCGATCTATCGATTGTTACGCGAACGCGCGCAGCAAGGGGTTTTCGCATCGACCGAAGCCGAGGATTCGCCCGAGAAATTCCCGTAACTTCGCGGGATGCGTTCCTTCGTCGCCACGTTTCTCGCCGCGATCGTCGCGTTCGCAGCGATCCCGGCGCGTGGCCTCGAGTTGCAGTCGATCGCGGCAGCCGCTTCGGATTATCATAATCCGAACGCGCGCGTCGAGACCATGTTTCGCGCGGCGCTCATCAACACGAGTCAGCAGGCGACCCTCGCCGCCGACGGCACGGCGTACGTGAAGACGGGCGACATCCCGGCGGAGTGGTTGCGCGACGCGAGCGCGCAGGTGTGGCCGTATCTGTACTTTGCGAAGGATAATCCGCCCGTCGCCGGGCTGTTGCGCGGGATCATCGCTCGCGAAGGCAAGTATCTTCAGGTCGATCCCTACGCGAATGCGTTCACGTTGAACTATCGTGTGTGGGAAGAGAAATTCGAGCTCGACTCGCTCGCCTATCCCGTCATCCTCGCTTGGCGCTACTGGAAGACGACGGGCGATGCGTCGATCTTCACGGGCGATGAATCGCTCGCGTTCGATCGGGTCCTCGAGACGATGGAACGCGAGCAAGATCACGCGCGAAACTCCAAGTATACCCATCGCGAATTGCGCCGCGACGACGGCGTGAAAGGCCCCAATCCCGTCGCCTACACGGGGATGATCTGGACGGGCTTTCGACCGTCGGACGACGCGTGCAAATACAACTTCCTGATCCCCTCCGAGATGATGGCCGTCGTCGCGCTCGGAGATATGGAAGAGATCGAGCGCTCGGTCTATCGGAATCTCATCAAGAGCAATCGCGCGAAGACGCTGCGTTCCGAAGTGCAGACCGGGATCCAGACCTTCGGGGAAGTCTTCACGCCGAATTACGGGTACGTCTACGCCTACGAGGTCGACGGGCTCGGCAAACAACTGCTGATGGACGATGCGAACATCCCGAGCTTACTCTCCGCACCGTATCTCGGATACACGCGGCCCGACGCGTTCGTCTATCGCAACACGCGGCGCTTTCTGCTCTCGCGCGACAATCCGTATTTCTACGTCGGCAGCGTCGCGCGCGGTATCGGCAGCGCGCACACGAACGACGGCTACGTGTGGCCGCTCGCGATCATCATGCAGGGCTTGACCACGACGTCGACCTCGGAGAAGAAGTCCGTGTTGGGCGAGCTCGTCGGCAGCGATCCGGGCGACCATCTGCTCCACGAATCGTTCGATCCGAGCAATCCCGGCCGATACACGCGCAAAGATTTCGGCTGGCCGAACGCGTTGTTCTCCGAATACATCATGACGTCGTTTGCCGGTACGCCGATCCAATCGATGGGCGATACGAGCGATCTCGAATTCCGCGGGGACTCATAGCATGGACGCGATCGAGCGGCAGAAGGCCGATATCTTTCTCGGCATCCAATGGGGCGACGAAGGGAAGGGTCGCGTCGTCGATCTGTACGCGGCGGATTACGACGTCGTCGCACGGTTCGGCGGCGGCGATAACGCGGGCCATACGCTCGTCGTCGGCGATCGCAAGCTCGCGCTACGGATCGTGCCGAGCGGCGTCTTGCAGGCGCGGCCCGATCTCTTCATCGGCGGCGGGACGGTCGTCAGCCTCGAGGGGCTCCTCGCCGAACTCGACATGCTCGCCGGGATCGGCGTCGATACGTCGCGGGTGAAGATCTCCGATCGGGCGCACGTCGTCTTCGAATACCACGCGGCGCGCGATCGAGCGAGCGAGCGCGCTCGCGGCGAAGCGGCGATCGGCACGACCGGCCGCGGGATCGGGCCCGCCTATACCGATAAGGCGGCGCGCGTCGGCATCACGTTCGGCGAACTGCGCAAACGCGAGGCCGTCGCCGACAAGATCCGCCAGAATCTGCTCGCGCGTCCGGCCCAGTTCTCGCTCGGCGATACCGCGCCGCGCGAGGAAGACGTGATCGCACGAACGATCGAAGCGATCCCGCGCGTCTTACCGCACGTCGTCGACGGCGTGGCGTACCTCCACGAGCGGCTCGAGCGCGGTGAGAAAATTCTCATCGAGGGCGCTCAGGGGACGCTGCTCGACGTCGGGTACGGTTCGTATCCGTTCGTCACCAGTTCGCACACGATCGCGGGCGGCGCGTGCACCGGGCTCGGCCTCGGCCCGACCGCGATCGGACGCGTCGTCGGCATCGCGAAGGCCTACTGCACGCGCGTCGGTGCGGGGCCGTTCCCGTCGGAGCTCTTCGATACGACGGCGGATCGGCTACGCGAGCGCGGGGCCGAATTCGGGACGGTCACGGGCCGCCCTCGGCGCTGCGGCTGGTTCGATGCGGTCGCCGCGAAATACGCCGTGCGGCTCAACGGACTTACGAGCGCCGTCATCACGAAGCTCGACGTGCTCAGCGGCTTCGAACGGTTGGCGATCGTACGCGGCTACACGATCGGCGGTGCCGCGGTCGGGTTCGAAGCGGCGGCCGATCCGAAGCTCGAGCTCGAGCTCGAATGGTTCGAGGGCTGGCAGGAAGACGTCTCGCACGTTCGCCGCATCGACGATCTCCCGCGCGCCGCGCGGACCTACGTTGCGGCGGTACAGGCCGCGCTCGGCGTCCCGGTCGATTCGGTCTCGCTCGGTCCGGAGCGCGCGAGCCTCGCGATTCGATAATTCTCACTCGGGAGACTAGTCGGCGCGCGCGAGTGCGTGATTCTCTCGTGATGGCATTTCGTTTTCGCTTACAAGCGGCGCTCGATCATCTCCACGCGTGCGAAGACGAGGCTCGGTCGATCGTCGTCGATACACGAATGGCATACGACGC
>CAZZYZ010000143.1:0-8151 GCA_964658425.1 Vulcanimicrobiota bacterium
TCCGCCCTCGGCTTCGGTCCACCCATCGGCCGAATCGAAATACGCCGATTCTTCGACAGTCGCACCGTCTCCGAGCGCGCTGCGCGACGGCAAGAACGGTCGCATGACGTAATTGAGATGGACGCCGATCGTTCGGTCCGGGTGCTCGATGCCGAGCAACGTCGAGACGGCTGCGCCCCAATCGCCACCCTGTGCGCCGAAACGCTCGTAGCCGAGCGCGCGCATCAAGCCGGCCCACGTCTTCGCGATCGCGACGGGATTCGTTCCCGGCTCGGACGGCGCTTGCGAGAACCCGTAGCCCGGTAGCGACGGCACGACGACGTCGAACGCGTCGGCCGCATCTCCGCCGAATCGCGCGGGATCGGTCAAGCGCGGAATGATGTCGAGGAACTCGACGACGGAACCAGGCCAGCCGTGCGTCAGCACGAGCGGCATCGGCGCGGGTCCGACGCCACGCACGTGCAGCGCGTGCACGTCGAGGCCATCGACGTTCACGAGCACCTGCGGGAACGCGTTGAACCGCGCTTCTTGCGCGCGCCAGTCGAAGTCGGTCGCCCAGTACGCGCACAGATCGCGCACGTACGCGAGATCGGCACCGTCCGACCAATCCGAGACGAGCGCGTCCGGCCAGCGCGTGGCAGAGAGTCGCGCGCGGAGATCGGCGATCTCTTCTTCCGCTATCGCGATCTCGAACGGGCGAACGGTACCGTCGACTCTCATGGAGCGACCGTACCCGGATCGCGGAGCCGTGCGCGAGTTGCGCTATGCGCCCACACGCTACCCGATGCGCTCGGAGGACTCGATCCCAGCCGCGTCTTCAATACGGCCGACGCTATCCACGCGATCGAGCGGACGTCGCGCATTTCTCGCATTCGCCGAGACGTTAACGCAGATCGAAAGCGCCCGTAGGCTCGCGCTGACGTAGCTCGACGCCCCGCCGATCGGCGATTGGATTCGGGATCTTGCACGGCGCATCGCACGCATGATAGGTTCGAGCGTGCTATGACCGATGCAGCGAACCGTGCCCTCGAACGCATACGTCGAGTCGCGCTTGGATTCCCCGAGACGAACGAACGGCTGAGTCACGATATGCCGACGTTCTTCGTCAGCGACAAGAAGACGTTCGCAATGTTTGCCGATCGCCACCACGGCGACGAGCGCACGGCGCTGTGGTTCGCTGCACCGCCCGGCGCGCAGGAAGCGCTCGTGGGTTCGGGCCGGTATTTTCGGCCGCCCTACGTCGGGTACCGCGGTTGGGTCGCGGTCGCGCTCGACGCGCGAACCGATTGGCACGAACTCGAGGATCTCTTATGCGACGCATACGTTCACGTCGCGCCGCCGAAGCTGATAGCTCGGATCGTGCGCTAACGGTCTCGAACTCGTTCCCGATCGCTTAGTCGATCGGCGGCACGTCCCAAAGCACGGCTTCTCCGGTGCCGCGCAACTCGAGGCGCGCTATGCCGGCGATCCGAATCGCATCGCCGCTTGCGAGCGTAAGCTCGTCGCCGACCGAAGCCCCCATAGCGTCGAAGCCACGAGCGACGGCATCTCCTTCGGCGAGAAACGCGAAGCCGAGCCGATTCGCATCGAACTCATGCGTGACCGTCCCGTCTTCGAGACGCGCGACGTGAAAGCTCGCGTCCTGCGTTAGCGCGACGGGTGCGGCGACGCCTTCACGCCCCGACGCGACGGTCAGCCACGTGTTGCGGCGCTGCTCGATATCGAAATCGACCTGGCCGTACGTCGGCTCGCCGCCGAGTCGGCCCGGCATCACCCACATCTGCAAGAAGTGCAGCGGCGCCGTCTTCGAGTGATTGAATTCCGAGTGCTTGACGCCCGAGCCGGCGCTGAGGAACTGCACGCCGCCCGGTCCGACCACGCCGTGGCTGCCGAGGCTATCGCGATGCTCGAGCTCTCCCTCGAGCACGTACGTCAGGATCTCCATATCGCGATGCGGATGCGCCCCGAAGCCCATGCCCGCGAGCACGCGATCGTCGTTGAGGACGCGTAGCGCGCCCCAGTTCACGTTTTGCGGATCGTAGTAGCCGGCGAAGCTGAACGAGTGGCTCGTATGCAGCCAATCGTGATCGAACGTCGCACGTTCGCTCGCCCGCTGCACGCGAAAGATCGGGGCCGTAGTCGGCGACGCGCTCGGCATCATTATCACGCGACGATCGCGCGGCGCGAACGCGAGGCGATGATCCACGCGACGGGGATGCCGAAGAACACGACGTGCGAGACGAGCCCGAGCACGATACTCGTGACGGTCGGCGGCTTCGATGCATGCGCGAGGCCGGTCACGATCTGCATAACGATCATCACGGCGACGCCGAAGATCGCGCCCCAGAGAATCGGCTGCTCGACGAGCGCCGCTTTGCGCTCGGCAGCGAACGCGTAGGCGGCCGCAAAAACGATCGAGATCGCGAAGTGCATGAGCAGCCCGAGCGCGATATACGAACTCGACGTGTACGCGGCCGGCCCGACGACCGTCGATGCGATGAACTGATAGATGCCGGGAAACGGTGCCGCATGGATGGCGATCAGGAACGCGTCGACGACGACGCCTCCGACGACGCCGGCGAGCAATATGCGCGGGATATTCACGAAGCAAACCTCATAACTTACTTAAAGTAGCCTACGTATACAAACACGCCTACTTTACAATGTCAAGCGAAGCCCGGACCTATGCTATGATCGCATCATGGCGACCTCGAGCGAGTCGGATCTCCGAAGCCACGTCGATTTCTGCCCGCGCTTTTCGCAAGCGATGGATTTCATCGGCAAGCGCTGGACGGGCGCCATCATCCGCACGCTCATCGGCGGCCCGTGCCGCTTCAACGAGCTGCTCGCACGCGTCACCGGCATCTCCGACCGCATCCTCAGCGAACGCTTGCGCGAACTCGAAAGCCTCGGCATCGTCGAGCGCGAGGTCACCCCCGGTCCGCCGATCCGCGTCAGCTACGAGCTCACGTGCTCCGGCCACGAACTCGAACCGATCATCTCGGTCATCGAGGCGTGGGCCGAAAAGTGGATCGTCCTCGACGCGCCTTCGAGCGACTAACCGCTCGAGACGCGTAGCACCGCGGCGCCGTCGATTTCGTCGTGCTTGAGCATCGTCAGCGCGTTATTCGCATCGGCGAGCGGCATGCCGACGGTCGTCGTTGCGATCGACGCCTCGCTTGCGATTCGCAAGAACTCCTCGCCGTCGGCTCGCGTGTTCGCGGTGACGCTGCGGATCTCGCGTTCGTTGAAGAGGTCGCGCTCGTAATCGAGCGGCGGCATCTGCGAGAGATAGATGCCGGCGATCGACAGCACGCTGCCGCGATCGAGCGCCCGCATCGCGACGGGGACGATCTCGCCCGCCGGCGCGAACAGTATCGCGGCATCGAGCGGCGCAGGCGGCGCGTCGTTCGTTTCGCCGATCCAATCCGCGCCAAGATCCTCGGCACGATCGCGATGCAATCCCGCGCGGCTCATCACGTAGACGCGGCACTTCCAATATTTGAGCACCTGCATCGCGAGATGCGCCGACCCGCCGAAACCGTAGAGGCCGACGGTCATGCCCGGCTCGACCGCGGCGCGCGTGATCGCGCGATAGCCGATGATCCCGGCGCATAGGAGCGGGGCCGCGTGCTCGTCGTCGAGCGCATCCGGGATCGCGTACGCGTAGTCTTCGCGGATGGTCGCGTACTCGGCGTAGCCGCCGTCGTGATCCCAGCCGGTGAAGCGCGCGTTCGGGCAGAGATTCTCGCGGCCGCTGCGGCAGAACTTGCACGTGCCGCACGTCTCGCGCAACCACGCGATCCCGACGCGCGAACCGACCTCGAATCGCTTGCAATCCGGCCCGCGCCTTTCGACGACGCCGACGACTTCGTGCCCCGGAATGATCCCGGGATGCCGCAATTCGAGATCGCCTTCGGAGACGTGCAAGTCCGTCCGACACACGCCGCACGTCCGCACGCGCACCAGAATCTCTCCGCTCTGCGCTTCCGGAATCGGCACGTCGCTCTCGCGCAACGGACTCGTCTCGATCGCCCCGACCGAAGGCAACGTCATCGCCTTCATTCGGCTTTTGCAACCGTCACGATCGTTCGCCCACGTCGTGCGACCGCTCGTGCATCGCCATGTCCGAAGCATTCCCTCATCGCATTCACGAGACCCAAACGCTCGAGTATCACCTGCCTCCTGCGGGCGAACTCGACGAGTGCTACGTCTGAAGCGCCGAGACGGGCGCTGCATCGGCTTCGACGCACGGTCAGGCGATCGCAACGCCCGATCGCACGAACGTCTTTCGTCGGCGCGCATCCACGAACGCGTTCACGCCGGCGAAACCGCACGCGAGTACGGCGAAGACTTGCCACTTCCGAACGTCATCGAGCGGCATGTCATCCGTCGTGGCGACCCCGGACGACGTTTTGACGGCGACGATCTTGCCGCGAAAAAGACCATGCTCTCGTCGTATCGGCGGTTAGGACGTTCTCGTGAAAACGATCGCTCGTGCGCGGCTACAACGTGGCATTCCGTAATCGAATGGGAAGCACGAAAGATATGAACATCGGAATTATCGGTGCCGGGAATATCGGGGGCGCGTTGACGCGGCGCTTTCGCGCGGTCGGGCACGACGTCGCCGTTGCGAACTCGCGCGGGCCGGCGACACTCGCGGGTCTCGCGAGCGAAACCGGCGCGAACGCGGTGAGCGTTCAGGAAGCGGCACGTGAGAACGACGTCGTCGTCATCGCCGTGCCGGATGCGAAGATCGTCGATCTTCCCTCCGATCTCTTCGTCGATGCGCGTTCGCACGTCGTCGTGATCGATACGAGCAACTATTATCCGCGCGAGCGCGACGGCCTGATCGAAGGTATCGAAGCGGGTGGAACCGAGAGCGGCTGGGTCGAGCAGCAAGTCGGGCACCCCGTCATCAAAGCGTTCAACTCGATCATCGCGGCGCATCTCTTCGGCAGCGGCAAGCCCGCCGGTGCACCGGATCGGATCGCTCTCGCAATCGCGGGTGATGATGCGCGCGCGAAAGAGACGGTCATGCAGCTCGTCGACGAAATCGGCTTCGATACGGTCGACGCCGGAACGATCGCGGACTCGTGGCGGCAACAGCCGGGTTCCCCCGGGTATCTCAAAGACTACGACGCCGCGGGCGTGCGCCGCGCGCTCGCCGAGGCGACGCCCGAGCGCACGCCGCAATGGACCGCCACGCCGAACAGCCCCGGCACCTACGATGACCCGAAATAGGATGCGCGAGTGCGGAGTGAAGCCTGATCGGCGCGGCTTTCTCGGGGCGGCCGCCACCGTCGCTCTCGCCGGAGCGTTCGATCTCCGTCCGGCCTTCGCGCAAGGCACGCCGGCCACTACGACCGCAATGGCGCGCATGCAAGAGCTCGGCCCGGAGAACGCGGCCCTGGCCGCGCGTGTCGGCCTATGGGACGTAACGGAGACCGTTTGGGCCGCACCCGGTGCCGCGCCCGTGACGACGGCGGGCCTCGTCGCCGAGCGGCGGATGCACGGCGCGTTTCTCCAAGAGTATCTCCGACCGTCCTCCGACGCGCGGGGCGAGCACGTCGCCCGGATCGATTACCTGAGCTTCAATCGCACCGAGGGCCGCTACGAATACGTGTCGATGGACACGCGCGCGCCCGTCGGGATCATGACGGCCCAGAGTTTCACGCGCGGGACGCACGCAACGATCGAGGTCGTCTTCCAACCGTTCACCGTCCCGGCCGCGGGCTCGAAGGTCGTCGGCGAGATGCTGCGGATGAACGAGACGATCGTCTCGCACGGGCCCGATCGCGACGAGAAATTACAGTACTTTGTTTTATCCGACGGCACGGGCGCGCAGTGGCTCGCCCATCGCTACGCCTACGTGCGCCGAACGTAGGCTGATGGGAGCCTGCGGGCCGCATCAACCCAAGCGTGCGACGCGCGCGATCGGATCGATGAGCGCACGGCGTTGCGGCCGCGTTCGTTTCGCATCGTACATCGCGGCGTCCGCTCGCGCCAGCAGCGCATCGATATCGCCGTAGGACGGATCGTCGATCGCGACGCCGACGCTCACCGAGAGCGTGATCGTCGCATCGGGGACGGAGATCGGCGCCTGCACGGCGAGCGCGATTCGCTTCGCGACGACGTGCGCGGTCTCGATGCTCGTCGCGTTCGCGAGCAGCAGCGCGAACTCGTCGCCACCGAAGCGCGCGGCGACGTCGCTCTCGCGCACGGCCGACGCGATTCGCGATGCGACGACGCGCAGGCACGTATCGCCCGCCGCATGGCCGAGCGTATCGTTGATCGCCTTGAAATCGTCGATGTCGATGAAGAGCAGTGCGCAGCGCGGCGCACCGGTATGCGGCGCGGCGAGCGGGAGCGATGCTTTCCGAACGAAGCCGTTGCGATTCGAAAGCCCGGTTAGTTTATCCGTGAGCAATTCGTCGCGGAGCCGCGCCTCGCGAGCGCGGCGCTCGGTGATGTCTTGCAAGACGATCGTACACTCGGTCGGCTTCGCACCGCGATTCGCGACGATCGAGACCGTCGCGTGAAACCATCCGCGCTCGCCGCCGTGATCGGAGAGGCGCACGTCCGCCGCGATCGTCTCGCGCGTGCCCGAGCGGATCGTGGTGAAGAGTCGTTCGAGTGCGCCGCGCGGTTCGATCATGACGGCGTCGAGCACGGTGCGCCGCCCGTCGCTCGCCGCCCGCGTCCCGGATAGGCCGAGATACGCGCGATTGCATTCTAGGATCGTACCGTCGAGCCGTGCGATCGCGATCGCGAGCGGCGAATCGACGAACACCGATTGGAACCGCGCTTGGCGTTCGTCGAGGATCTGCTCGGCGAGGTCGCGCGCGCGTTCCGCTTGCTCGTGCAGCGCGTCGCGGCTCGCTTCGAGGACCGCACGCGCCGCCGCGCGCGTGAGGCGGCGATCGAGCACGCGCGTCACGTATCCGCCCACCGCGAGTGCGATCGCGTACGCGAGCCACAGCAGCGCCTCACGCCGCCTCGCCCGATCGAGGCCGGACGTGAGCTCCGCCTTCTCCGCGACGTGGATCGATCGCTCGAGCGCGTCGGATTGCGCGAAGAACGCACGCTGCGCGCGCGCGAGTTTGGCCGGCTCGTCCGTCGCGCCGGACACCTCGTGGGCATCGAGCGCGGCCGCGAGCGCGTGCCCCGCGAACATCGTCTTCCGCAGCTGCGCGCGGAGCGTATCTGCGAACGCCGGCGCGTGCGCGAGCGCCGTCTCGACGTCGTACCGCATCGAGAAGAGCTCGTCCGTGCCGGTCGCCTGCGCCTTCGCGATCGCGATCGCACCCGCCGCCGCGGAGGCCGCGACGAGCGAGCGTTGCGCGGCCGGCAGGTCGTACGCACTCGCGCTGCCGAGCCCGAGCACGACGGGATTCGGATCGAACGTGAGCCCCGCGCCGTCGCCGACCGCGAGCATCGCGCGGTTGACCTCGCCGAGAAACGCCGAGGCCTGCCGCGGGCGGGGCGGACCGTGCGCGAACACCTTCTCGACGTTGGGCCATTCGCGAGCGCTCGAGGTACAGCTTCGCGCGTCGAGCGCGGTGGCTGCGTTCTCCGCCGACGGGATGTTCGCGCCGATGCGCAAGCCGTTCGCGAAGATATCGTACATCTGCGCGATGCACGCTTCGCCGCGTATCTCGCGCGCGAGCGCGGACCGCTCGCGGTGGATGGAAGGCGCCTGCATCACGACGACCGCGGTGAGCGGGAGCGCGAGCGCGAGAAAGAGCGCGATGGCTCGAACGTCACGCGCCCGTCGTCGGGAAAACAGCTTCGAGCGCATGGATGGTAAATCGGCGTACGACTCGCTCGCGCGCATATGCGAACGACCCTCGTGCACGCCGTCACACGCATTTCGCGCGGGAACGTTTTGCGTTCGTTACGACTCTTGTGACGAGTGCTTCGCGAGCGCGAGTGCGATCGCCGCCTGCGGCGCGAGCGCGGCGCCTTTGGCGAGACGGCGCTCGAGGTCGTCCGGCTCGAAACGCGCGGCAAGATAGCCGGTGAGATTGAGCATCGCGTTCCATCGCGAGCAAACGCGCGACGCGATTGACGGTCGGCCCGAATGGTCGCCGTCGCGCTCGTCGGCGGTGCCGGTAGGATCGCCCCGATCGCATCTTCGGGGCGATTGAA
>CAZZYZ010000144.1:0-8130 GCA_964658425.1 Vulcanimicrobiota bacterium
CGTCCCGCTGGCCGCCTTGTCTGCCAAGCTCGTCAACCGCCCGGTCAAAGTCGTCCTCGAGCGCGACCAGATGTTCGGTCCCGTGGGCGCTCGGCCCACGACGGTGAACCGGATCCAGCTCGCCGCCACCTCCGAGGGCAAGCTCATGGCGATGCAGCACGATGTCATCATGCATGGCTCTGTCATGGAGGACTTCACCGAGCACGCCGCCTCCCCGACCAAGATGCTTTACGCCAGCGAGGCCAATCTCGTCAGCGAAAAGATCGTCGAGATGAACCTCGGCGTGACCACCTTCATGCGCGCTCCAGGCGAGGCCCCCGGCACGGCCGTCCTCGAAATCGCGCTCGCCGAACTCGGCAGCGATCACACGGTCTCGCGTTTGCGCGCGTACGGTCGCGGCGCGGGCGCGAGCATCAACGTCGCCGTCCTCTTCTTCTCCGACGGCAAGCAGCACGTCGATATCGAGACGGAAGCGGTGCACGCCGCGCGCGACACGACGTCGCACACGGTCGTGCGCAGCGCGGGGATCGACGTCGGCCAGGGCCGTTACGTCGGGAACATCAAGATCCTCGCCGAGGCGCACGGCGCCGACGCATCGCTACGCGATGATGCACTCTTGCTGTCGCAAGGCGCGCACATCGATTCCGTCCCGGCGCTCGAGATCGCCGCGAACGACGTCAAAGCGTTCCACGGCGCGACGGTCGGCGCGATCTCCGAGGACGAGCTCTTCTACGCCGAGAGCCGCGGGATCGCGCGCACCGATGCCGAGCGCATGATCGCGCTCGGATTCTTCGAACCGGCCGTCTCACGCTTCCCGAGCGAAGATCTGCGCAACGAACTGCGCGCGGTACTCGAACGCAAGATCGTTTCGCGGACGGGCGCTCGGCCATGATCGCATCGCGCGACGAACGTGCGACCGCGATCGCGCGCGATTTCCCGATCCTCGGCGACCTCACGTCGCGCGGCAAACGCTTGACGTATCTCGATTCGGCCGCGACGTCGCAGAAGCCGCAAGCCGTCATCGATTCACTCGTGAACTATTACGCGCACGATAATGCGAATATCCATCGCGGCGTGTACGAACTCGCCGAACGCGCGACGGACGCCTTCGAGGGCGCGCGGGCGAAGGTCGCGGCCTTCGTCAACGCAGCCGAACCCGCCGAAATCGTCTGGACGCGCAACACGACCGAAGCGATCAATCTCGTGAGCTTTACGTGGGGCCTCGCGAACCTCGGCCCGGGCGATGCGATCCTGACCTCGCAGCTCGAACATCATTCCAATCTCGTGCCGTGGCAGATGCTCGCGGCGAAGACGGGCGCGGAGCTGCGCTACATCGAGGTCGATGCGGACGGTCTGCATCGTCTGGGCGATCTCGACGAAAAATTACGCGGCACGAAACTGGTCGCGCTCTCGCACGTCTCGAACACGCTCGGCACGATCGCGCCGCTCGCGGAGATCGTGCCGCGCGCGCATGCGGCCGGTGCCGTCGTGTTGATCGACGGCGCGCAATCGCTGCCGCACTTCCCCGTCGACGTGCGCGCGCTCGACGCCGATTTCTACGTCGGCAGCGGCCACAAGATGTGCGGCCCGACCGGGATAGGATTTCTGTACGGGAAGCGCGCGTTGCTCGAGGCGATGCCGCCGTTCCTGACCGGCGGCGACATGATCCGCGAAGTGGGCTACGAGCGCACGACGTTCAACGAGATCCCGTGGAAATTCGAAGCGGGGACGAGCAACATCGCGGACGCGATCGCGCTCGGAGCCGCGGTCGACTACCTGACGGGGATCGGTATGGAATGGATCGCCGAGCACGAGCGCTCGCTCACGCGCTACGCGCTCGGGCGGCTCGAGCCGCTCGCGCGGCGCGGGCTCGCGATCTACGGGCCGCCGCAGCTCGCGGACCGCTCGGGCGTCATCTCGTTCAATTTCGCCGACATCCACGCCCACGATATCGCGTCGATCCTCGACACCGAAGGTGTGTGCGTGCGGGCCGGCCATCATTGCACGATGCCGCTCATGGAGAAGATGGGCTGGCCTGCAACCGCGCGCGCATCGTTCTATCTCTACAACACGGAAGAGGACGTCGAGTATCTCGTCTCGGCGCTGGAAAAAGCCGCGACGCTCTTCCGTATCGCCTGATCCCCGGAACGAACGTATGGACGATTTCTACAAAGAGTACATCCTCGATCACTATCGCAATCCGCGCAATTTCGGGACGCTCGATGCGCCCGACGCGACGGCGGAAGATCTCAATCCGCTGTGCGGCGACAAGATCCGATTCGACCTTCAAATCGATGCGGAGGGCCGGGTTACGGACGTTCGCTTCTCGGGAAAAGGCTGCGCGATCAGTCAGGCATCGGCGTCGATGCTCTCGGAGAATCTTCGCGGTGAGATGCTGCGCGACGTCGCGTTGCTCAAACAAGAGGCCGTTCTCGAGAACGTGGGTATCGGGATCAGCGCCGCACGCATGAAGTGCGCGACGCTCGGGCTCAAAGTCGTAAAGAGCGCCGCGCTCGGCGAGATCGCCACGTGGCCCGATGAGGACGAGCGAGGCCTGCCGTCGACGTAGCGGCCTTCACCGACGGGGCACTGCGGATCGCGGCTGCGGCGCTGTTGGAATCGCTCGCGCTCGTGATTTGGAATATCGGGACGCGTTCGCCGCTCCGCGTCGCGCGCGATACGTGGGGCGCGATTGTTCGGCGCCGCGCACTTTTCTCGAGCGCCGTACGCATCGTCGTCGGCATCATCTTCTTCGTCGCGGCGTTCGTGACGCTGCTCCCCGCGGTCGACGATCTCGCGCGCGATCTGTTGCCGATCGAGCTGCTGACGGTCCTCGTCGCACTCGCGATCGAACGGCTCGTCGGCGACGATCTGCGCGCGATCGCCGTCGGCCGCGAACCGTTCTCGCGCACCTGAGACGCAGCGGAGATTCAGCTCTGCTTGTGGCCCTCGATGCAGATGTCTTGGACGTCGTAGGCACGTAGCGTCACCCACGCCGGGGCGCCGTGCGAACGAACGTTCAGATAGACGTGCCGGAAGAGCGCACCGACGGGCGCGGGCGGGATCGCCATGGCCTCGACGCGCGCGTAGCCGTCGCTCTCACCGAGCGTCGCGCTGACGTTCGGTAAGAAGAGGCGTTGATCGTGCCAATACGCGATCGCGCCGTCGCCGCTGCGGACCGCCGTGCGAATCTGCGCGAACGGCGGGCGGTCGTCTTCGAGACGATCGGTCACCGAGGTGAGGATGCTGCGGATACCGGTGATCCGCGCCTCGCGCGGGCTGCAATGCGCGTCGACGCGTATCGGGTCCGCGATCCCGGGCACGCCGCGCGGAGCGCAGCCCGCGCTCGCGCCGAGCAGCACGAGCGCCGCGACGATTCGCCGCACGTTCACGATTTCGAGAGCGAGTGCGAGACGATGACGGCGGCACCCGTATCGTTGCGATGGACCGTGTACGTACCGATATAGGCGCCCATGGTCGTTTGGAACGGCACGGTCACGACGACGTTCCCGTTCGCCACGGGCTGCGCATCGGAGCGTCCGAAACGCGTCTTCGTATCGACGACGCCCGCTTCGGTGAGGTTCGCGCCGCGATCGCCGGGCGAGGCTCCGAGCGCGGCGTACGCCGCGGCATCGTCGCCGTGCGCGACCGCGAGGAGATACTGCTTCACGACGTCGCTCGAGAGCCGAACGAACGACGGATCGCCGCTATCGCTCGGCTGCGAGACCGCCGGGACCGGGCGCGCGGCGGCGAGCGGCGTGGCGCGGGCGCTCGCGCTCTCGGTCGCCACAGGGGAGGCCTGCGCGTCGGGCGAGGCGGATTCGTCGGCCGACGTCGGCTCGGCCGAGACGTCGGCGACGGCCGCGGGGGGCTTCGTCGGCTTCGGGGTGGGCGTCGGTTTCGGGGTCGCCGTCGGCTTCTCGGTCGGTTCGTCGGTCGGCTCCGGTGTCGGCTTCTCCGTCGGCGCCGGCGTGACGAGGACGACCGGCGGATCGGTCGCTTCCTGCTCCGTCGGCCGCGGCGATTGCGTCGCCACCGCGACCGGGTCGCTCCGATGTCCGAGAAACGAGAAGCCGGCGCCGATCACGAATCCGAGCACGATAACCGCGATGAAGATCGGGATGACGGGGAGCGACGAGTCGTCGCCGCGTTGCGGACGCCGCGAGCGTCGCGGGGGCGTACTTGGCATTGGGCATGCCGTTCGTCGCACGTCGCGGCGAGCCTCGAAGGATGAACGCGCCGAAACGTGGGCGAACCGACGCGCGGTGATCCGGCTCCCCATCCCGATCGATCTCGGAACCGTCGCGACGACGACGTCGGGCGCGTTCGCGCTCGCGACGCCGCTGCGCGTCGATCGGCTGCTCGTCCTCGCGATCCTCGAAGCGCTCGGCAAACGCGCGCCGCAAGACAAGCGCGAACGCAGCATCCGCCGCGCCCTCGACGGCCTGCGTCGCGGCGACTTCGTCGTCGATATCGACGGCCGGCTCTACCGCCGCCCCGACGACGTCGCCGTCTGCAGCGGCATCGTCACCCTGCGCTTCTTCTCAACGGAACCCCACCGCCGAAAACTCCCGACGCACTAGGCGAGGCGTTCCCCATCACGCCGAGCGGCGAAGCGGGATCATCACATCACGAGGACGGGTAGGGTTCGTGCGGATCGAGGAGCGGGCGGCCGCAGTGTGCGCACGCACATAAGGCCGCCCGCGACGACGAGCCGCGCGAAACCAACCCGTCTACATGGCACGCTGGCGCATGACGAGCTCGCCGTAGAGGGCGTTCGGCCAGGCGAAATCGTCGCGGGTGAACGACTCGGGCCAATTCGCATCGAACGATTCGTGCAGGCGGTGATCTCCGACGTCGGAGGCGGCGATATACGAGAGGATGCGCGTGCGTTCGGCGGCGTCGGTCGAGGTGAGCACCTGCATCACGAGCGCGAGCGGCCAGATGTAATTGTGCGGCGTGTGACGGCTGCCGATCCCGCTCGCGTAGCGGCCCGAATAGAAATATGGATTCTGCGGTGAGAGCACGAAGCGGCGCGTCGCGACGTAGAGCGGATCGTCGTCTTTGCGATAGCCGAAATACGGAATCGAGAGCAGCGACGGCACGTTCGCATCGTCCATGAGGATCGAGTGGCCGTAGCCGTCGACCTCGTAGGCGTAGATGCGGCCGAAGCCCGGAACGCTCGTTTTCGCGTATTGCTCGATGCCCGTCTGCACTTGCGTCGAGAGCCCCCAGGCGAGATTCGCATCGCGGTCGTTGCGATAGACCTGCTTCTCGATCGCCGAGAGCCGCTGCAGCACGACGACCGCGAACATGTTGTCCGGGACGTTGTACTGATAGACGGCGGGATCGTCCGAAGGCCGAAATCCCGTCCAGATCATCCCGGTATACTTCACCCACGAACCTTTTCCGCCGTTGAGCAGATCGGCGTGGCGATACGTCGACCGCAGATCGTGATGCTGCTCGACTCGCAATACGTCGAGCGTCCGCTCGAACGACCGATTGACCTCAGCGGTGAAGATCGAGCGATCGCCCGTCGCCCGCCAATACTTATCCGCGAACCAGATCGGATAGAGCAGGGAATCGATTTCGAATTTGCGTTCGACGACTTTGTAATCGACGGAGAACGCGTTCGCATACGGATCGACGAGTACGTAGCGGGCTTCGCGCGCGATCACGCCGCGGATCGCGTTCTCCACGCGAACGTCCGAGCGCGACTCGCCGATATACGGTTCCATCACCGCGCTCGCGTCGCGCAACCACTCGGCCGAGATATCGCCCGTCGAAACGTACGTGGTACCGTCGCCCTCGAGTTGCGCGTGCCGGTTGAGCGCTTCGTCGAACGCGGTGAGGTAGAGCTTCTCGAGCGTTTTTGCGACCGGCGGCTGCTGCGCGGCGTTCGCGATGGAAGCGCTACAGGCGATCGCCGCGAGGAAGACGGCGGCGAGCGCGCGTGCGTGGAACATGTCCTCGTATCATCGGCATTTCCGGCGCGCAAACCCTGCGCGCCGCCCGGCCGCAGCCGGCCTTCTCTCACAAGGGTCTCACTGAGAGCGTCGCAGAAATCGACCGGCCACATCGCTGTGGGGCGCGTACGCGACGCTCCCGTTCAGGAGTATGCGTGGTCCCTCAAACGAGGACCGCCGAGCGCAAGGCGGCAGCGCCCGGGCCCGTGCGGTCCACGGAGCTTCCCTCGATCGACCGCTTCGAGCGCATCGTCGACGAATTTCAGCGTCGCCTGTACGGTTTCGCCCTCCGCATGACCGGCAATCGCGAAGATGCCGAAGAGATCGTGCAGGATGCGTTCGTCCGCGCGTTCCGAGCGCTCGGAAAGATGGACGAGGAGCAACGAGCCGAGCTCAGACTGCAACCGTGGCTCTATACGATCACGTTAAACGTGACGAGGAACCGCTTACGATCCAAGCGCCCGACGAACGTCGCGCTCGATTCGCTCGCCGATCCCGATGCGTTGTTGAACAATACGCAAGAGGGCCCCGAGCAACCGGAGCACGTCGTCGAACGCGGTACGGATTTGGCGCTCGTCGAGCAGGCGTTGTTGCAATTGCCGATGCATTTGCGCGCCGCGGCGACGTTACGGTTCATCGAAGGCCGCAGTCATCCCGAGATCGCGGAGATCCTCAGTCAGCCGATCGGGACGGTGAAATCGCACGTGCATCGTGCCGTGCGTATCTTGCGTCGAATCCTCGGCCCGCAAGTCGGGCGGATCGCACCCTCCGGAGACTCATCAGATGCGCTGTAGCGACGTCGAAGCACTATGGGACGAAATGCGAGCGGGCGTCGAACCGCCGAGCGAGATCGTGCTCGCCCATCTCCGCCGTTGCCGGACCTGTCAGGCGGTATACGAAGAATTCGAAGGCGTCGCGTACTGCTTGACGTGCTTGCCGATCGTCGAGCCGCCGTCGAGCCTCGTGCCGCGCATCCTCGAACACATCGCCGCGGTCCGCAGCCGGCATCGCTCGACCGCCCCCGATGACGTTGCGACCGTCGATTCGCCGCTCGGGATCCTCGCGATCGCGTGGCGCGGCGCGGCGATAACGTTCGTCGGCGTCGATCGCGGCGACGACCGCCGCGCGATGCACGCGCTCATCGAGCGCCGGTTGCGCCGGACGGTTCGCTCCGCCGAGATGCCCGCGTGGGTGAGCGACGTCGTGAAGCATTTCTTCGACGGCTGGTCGGTCGATTCGGATCGACTCGATATCTCCGAACTCTCGACGTTCGAGCAAGCGGCGCTTCGCAAAGCCGCACAGATTCCGCCCGGTGAAGTGCGCTCGTACGGTTGGATCGCGCGGGAGATCGGGCATCCGCAATCCGCACGCGCCGTCGGGCAGGCGATGGCACGCAATCCGGTCGCGCTGCTCTATCCGTGCCATCGCGTCGTCGATGCGAGCGGCGCGTTGCACCATTACCTCTACGGCATCGACATCAAGGCGCGGCTTCTCAAAATGGAAGGCTATCGTACGAGCTCGGAGAGGGTTCGTCGCCCGAGCGGGGTATAGCGGCCTCATACGACACCCGCGGCTCCTTCATAGACATATCAATGAAGGTTAACGGACGGGCAAAGGGAGGTGATCATCGTTAGTACAGACGGCAATCAACGACTCATCAACACGATGGTTGGAGGTGCGCAGACCTAGTCTGCGCCGCAGAAACACCCTACGTCCGCCGGCTGCGAGCCGGCTTTTTTTTTCCTCGCGCGCCGCTTCGGCGCGACGTTTTCTTCCGGTCGGAAATGGCGGGGAGACGCCCGGCGCGAAGGTTCATCTCAACTCGACCCGAGGTTTTCGGTTACGCCATGAGTGCCCAGCTGTTCGTTGATCTCCCCGCCGCTCCGATCGTTTTCCGACGGTTCGGTTCTCTCGCGCGCCGCGGCGGACGATGACCGGCGACCCGCGGATCGCCGCGCTGCCCGACATCCACGGGCACGCGAAGGGCGAACATAAGCCCTTTGCCGAGGAGCGACCGATCCCGTATACCGCGCGGATGCTGTTCCTGTGGTTCTTCCATGCGTGCCGGCGCGGCGCGCCGCGCTTCCTCATGGTCGCCGATCACGTCAACTACCTGACCTTCGAAGACCCGGCGGCGGTCAATCTCGTTCGCCGCGCGCTCAAG
>CAZZYZ010000145.1:0-8085 GCA_964658425.1 Vulcanimicrobiota bacterium
CGCGCCGCGTCTCCTAGCGCTGCCATCCGTATTCCAAAAGCGGCCGGCCGTCGCACGCGAGCGTGACGATCCGATCGACGAACGTCTCGGATTGCGCGTCCTCATCGGTCAACGTTCGGCGAACCACGAACGACCGTAATCGGAAGTACGGGGCGAGTTCGTCCTGCGCGAATCGTTCGTAGCCGCGTGCGACGCGCGCGAGCGAATCGTCGCTCGCATCGGGACCCTCGATCGCGAGCCCGGCCTTCGCGAGCGATTTCCGCACGGCCGCGAAGCCGCCCGGGCGCGCCGCAATCTCCGCGCGCAGCTTCGCGAGCACCGGCGGCGCGAGCCGATACATGGCGAGCGCGAGGAACACGTTTCCCGGCGCGACGTGAACGTAGATCCCGCCCGGCGTCTGCCGGCCGCCGTCGCGCGAAAAGTACGCCGCCATACTTTCTCGGTACGGGCGCTTATCGTGGCCGAAGCGCACGTCGCGATAGATGCGAAAGACCGAGCGGATCGGGTCGCCTTCCAGCGGGATCCGCTTCGCCGCGAACGCGTCCGTGGTATCGCGCACGAGCGCCCGCATCGGCTCGATCAATTCGAGTTCGATGCGTTCCTTGCGCGTCGCGAACCACGCGCGATCGTTATGGCGCGCGAGGCTCGCGAGCAAGCGAAACGCGAACGGCGAGAAGCCGGTGAACCGCACGGCAGCCATCGCGCGTCCTTTCGGCGAACCTTATTCGCGCCATGCCGAACGACGAACGCCGGCTCGTTTATTCCACGGACGGGTCGCTCCCGCTGCCCGTCGCGAAGCGCGCGAAGCCCGCACGGCCCGGCGCCGCAAACGCGAATCCGATCCCGCAGGACGGCATCGTTCGTGTCGGCTGCGAGAAGCGCCGCGGCGGCTCGGTGACGCTCGTCTACGGCCTCGCCGAGGCCGAGATCGCGAAGATCGCGGGCGAGCTCAAACGCCTGTGCGGCACGGGCGGCACCGCGAAGGACGGGATCGTCACGCTCCAGGGCGACCGCCGCGACGCCGTCATCGCCTATCTCGCCCAAGCGGACAGGCGCGCGAAACGGATGGGCGGCTGATGCTCGCGCACGCCGCCCTCGCGGTCGCCATGGCGCTGCCCGGCGCGCGGTTCGCCGATCCGCCGTCCGTCGTGCCCTCGAGCGAACCCTCGGCGACGCCCTCGGCGCAATCATCGTATCCGGCGGTCGGCGCAACCGCGATCGCGTCGCCGGCTGCACTCACGGCCGCCATTCGCGCCGAAGATGCGATCATCGCGAATTCGGGTTCGACCAACGCCCTCGGCTACACGATCTTCCTCGCGCCCGACGGCTCGGCGATCGTTCGGCGCGGGGCGGCGACGGAGCAGCGGACCGTCGCACGCCCGCAGACGCGCTGGCTGTTCTCGCGCCTCGCCGCGGCGGGTCCGCTCGACCAACTGGCGGGCGGCCATTGCATGAAGAGCGTGTCGTTCGGGACCACGACGTCGATCGCGTGGCACGGCGCGTCCAGCGGCGACCTCTCGTGCCGCCCGAGCCCGCTCGGCGCGGAGATCTCGCGCACGATCGCCGTGATCGTGGATCAGCTCGAGATCACGCTTCAACCGCGCCGGCGCGTCATTCCGTAACGAGCGCGAACCGATCGCCGAGCGCGACGGGGCGCGGGGCATCGCTCGCACCGAGTTCGACGACGGTCTTCGCGCCGCCGCACGTGACGGCGAACCGGCCCGGTGCGACGCTGCGCGCGATCTTCATCACCCGATTCTCGGAATCGAGAAAATAGAGATCGAGCGAGGCGCGCATGCCGAGCGTGTGCACGGCGGCGCAACCCGCGATCCACAGGCCGTCATCGGGCGAGAGCGCGGCTTTCGGCAGCAGGCCGACGAGCCGGGTCCAAGGATTGTCCGCCCGCGCGACCTGCGTCGCGAGGACGCTCCCGGTTTCGACGTTGCGGAGCGAACGGAGACGAGCCATCAGAACATCACCCGAAGCGGAAGGGCGACCGCGACCGCCGCGGCGCCTGCAAGATAGGGAACGAAGGCGATCGGTTCCGACGTTCGCCGGCGCAGCACGGCGACGAGCGACGCGCCGATGCACGCGGCGGCGAACGCGACGAGCGCGAGCTCCGCGCCGAGGACCGCGCCGCCGAGCGCGACGAGCTTCACGTCGCCCCAGCCCATCCCGCGGCCCTTCGACAGGATCGCCGCGACCGCGAACGGCGTCGTGATGATCAGCGCGGAGACGACCGGCCCCTCGAGGCGCGCGGCGACCGAGATCGCGAGGACGAGGGCGAGCGGGACGAGCGTGAAGGCGTCCGGCACGAGGCCGCAGCGGATATCGCTCTCGCTGCATCCGACGAGCGCCGCGCACAGGATGCATCCCATCGCGAGCTCCAAGAGCGACGCGTGGCGCATGCCGAGCGAGACGCCGACGAGCGCGGCGGCCGCGACGAACGCGACCGTCGGCGGCCGGCCCGCGGCCGGTCCGTCCTCGAAGCGGTTCCAATCGCCGAACAGGCGTGCGCCGAGCCTCGCGCTCGCGAATGCCGCGAGCGCGAAGACGAGTCCGGCGAGCGCGGCGATCAACGCAACGGCGGTGCGAAGTGCGTCGTGACGGGATCGACGTCGTCGATCCCCGAGGCCTCGGCAACGAAGACGCTCCCGTTGAAGTAGGCCGGTGCCATCGGCAGCGTCGTCTCGAAGGTGCCCTTCTCGTTCGCTTCGACGAACGAGCGGCCGAGGAAGACCGTCGGAATGTCGGGCGACGAGATCGCCTTGAGGACGATCGACACGAGTGCGCCGGGTGTCGCCGTACCGAAGACGCGGAGATTCTCCGTACCCTTGATCGTCGCGAGGCGGACGGAGGTCGCGTGACGTTCGACCGGCGGCGCCTTGGCTTCCGCCGCGAGCGTAGCGATCTGCGGGAGCTTCGCGTTTCTCGTCATCCCGAGCATCGCGTCGGAGGCACGTTCCATCGAACTTAACTGATGAACGAATGCGACGGGAACGTAGACGTCGTTGTCGTGGAACGTCGGCATCCCGCCGTCGACCGGTTCGATCCGCGCTCCATTATAAAAGAACGGTGAGCCGGGGCGAACCGTGACGGTCAGTCCGTGGCCCGTCAGCAGTACCGCATCCTCGTTCTCGAGGTATGAATATTGCAGGCCGAGCTTGTGCGCGACGTGCGCCAGCGGTTGCGGTTGCGTACCCGCGGCGAGCGCGGTTGCGCTCGGAGCGATGATGGAAACGACGATCGCACCGAGTAATCTCGTGCTCTTCTTCACGCTTGTCCTTACGTTGCAGTGCGTGCTCAGTTACACAAACTTGCTTCCGATAACACTGCTATGTCTGTGTTTTCGAACTCGCGCGCTTCAGAGTTTAGGATGATCTCGTGAATATGACCCGCACGTTCCGTAGCGCCGTCGCCGTCGTCGCTGCCGCGAGCATGATCCCAGGGTTCGTCGCACGCGCCGACGATTCGAGCATCATCTCGATCGAGACCGGCCACTCCGCGATGATCAAGGCACACGACGTCGTCCGCATCGCGGTCGGCGACAGCAAGATCGCGGGGGTCGTGCCGATCGGCCGGAACTCGATCGTGGTCAACGGTAAAGCCGCAGGCCATACCACGGTCTTCGTCTGGCAAGGCACCGAGATGCGCAGCTACGAGGTGACCGTCTCCGAAGGCGGCCTCGGCGAGATCGCACGGATGATCCAGACCGCGATCGCCGAGCCGAACGTGCGCGTGCAGACCTTCGGGGCGAACACGATCGTCAGCGGCACCGTGCCCGATGCCGCCGCCTATAATAGGGTGATGGACGTGCTGAGTCACGTCGGCGATCTCAAATACAGCGGCGGTTCCGCCGGAACGGGTGACGGAAAAGTCGTCAACCTCGTGACGGTCAGCAAGCCGCTCGGCAACCTTCAAGATGAAGTCGCGAAAATTACGAACGGCGGCGGCGTGCGCGCCGATCTCGATTCGACGGGCGACGTCGTCGTCAGCGGGTCGGTCCGCGACAAGCAGCAGGAGCAGCAGGTTCTCGATCGCGTGAAGACGCTCGCCGGCGGTTATCTCCGCGGCGACGGCAAGGTCGTCGATCGCCTCGGCATTCAGACGACGAGCCAAGTCGATGTGAAGGTCTACGTTCTCGAGATCGATCGAACGGCGGCGAACACGCTCGGCCTCCGGTTGCAGACCGCAATCCCTACGCAGGTTTTCCCGAACAACAGTTTCACGCTCGGCAGTTCGCAGTCGCTGATCGCTCTTCAGAGGAATCTCGCAGGGTCGGCAAACCCGTTCGCTTTTGGCGGATTCGGCTTGATCAGTGCGCTCGCGCCGACGCTCGACGTGCTGGAATCGACGGGCCACGCGAAGCTGCTTTCGTCCCCGAACCTCGTCGCCGCGCCGGGCCAAGAGGCGACGTTCCTCGTCGGCGGTGAGATCCCGATCCCCGTGTCCAACGGCCTCGGAACGGTCTCGATCGATTACAAGCAATTCGGCGTCCAGCTCAACGTGACGCCGACGATCCTCGGCAGCGGCGCGGTGGAAACGAAGATCGCGCCCGAGGTCTCCGACCTCGATTTCGCCGACGGTATTCAGATCAACGGCTTCACGATTCCGGCGCTCAAGACGAGCAAACTTTCGACGGACGTCGTCACGCAGAGCGGCGAGAGCATCATCATGGGCGGCCTCATCCGCCGCCAAGAGCAGAAGAACATCGTGAAATTCCCGATCCTCGGCGAGATCCCGATCCTCGGCCAATTCTTCCGCGACACGACGTACAACAAGACGGATACCGACGTGGTGTTCGTGATGACGCCCACTATCCTCACGAAGTAATCGTCTCGCGATGGTGAGCCGTCGCAATGCACCGCCGGTCGCGCGCTGCCGTTATACGTAAGGGAGGTCGCCATAAAGGCGTTCTCCGATCGTAAGGGTGGTAGACGACGTGTTCGCTTTATGGAAGGCTCGATTTCGTGCGTTTGTACGCTGTGCGAAAGATGACTCGGGGAACGCGCTCGTGGATTACGCGCTCGTCATGACCGTGCTGACGCTCGGCATGATGGTCGCGGTCGATTACGTCGGAACCGCCGCTACCACGCATGCGGCCGACAATCAAACGCGGATGACGACGTATCAAACGAAAGCCGCAGCGACCGCCGCTCCATGAGATCCGAACGCGGCAATTCGAAGCGGGGCGCGGTCGTCGTCGAAACGGCGATCATCGTCGGGACGGTTCTCACGCTGATCCTCTTCAGCGTTCAGATCGGCCTCCTCGGATTCTTGCAAGTCACCGTCGATGCAGCCTCGTTCGTCAACGCGCGCGGCTACGCGCTCGGAAGTGCGGATCCCAACGGCGATACGTCGCAGGTCTTCTCGTCGATCGCGAACGGCGATATCGCGAGCCAGTCGATGCCGGCTCCGCAGCCGAGCGCGACGATCCCCGTCGATTACGGCTACAACTCGACGGACGCGACCGAAAAAGCGAATTCCGCGTCGCAGCGGCACGGCGGCTCGACGACGATCCAACCCACGCTCTATCAAAGCACCGTCAACAAGGGCGGAACGACGGGGATCATGCAGCTATTCAACCGTCAAGTCGGCGTCAACGGAATCGCGCAGGAGCCGTACTACAAAGAGTGCGGCGCCCACTACAACGTCTCGAATTCCACGGCTACGTGCGGCGCGTCGAAGGCACCGTCGAATTTCCAAGTCGATTATTTCAAAAACGGTGAGAACACGCCGCCGTATTACGTCGGGTTCAACTACCTCGAGCATTGCAATTCGAAGCAGCCGTGGACGCAGTGCGGGTCGACCGATTTCGATTTCCTCTCTCTCGGCGTCGGTGAGTATCTCGACGTCGACAACTGGAGCATCGACACCGGCGGCGTCTCGGGCAACAGCGGTGAGACGACCTTTCAGCAGATGGCCTGCCATCAACGTACGTACGCCAAGCTCGCGACGTTTTTCGCACAATACAGCAGCATTTTACCGCTGTATAAAACGTATGAGAGCGCGATCAACCTGCAGCTCGCGGCCGGCGTTACCGACTTTTCGGAGTACGTCGGGCTCGGAACGACCGCGAGTCCGCTGATCGATCAGGTCTACTCATGGGATCGGCGTGTCTTGCAGGGCTACGCTCCGGGCAACGAGACGGAACCGATTCTCTATAAAATGGCACCGATGGTGGGCTGCTGATGCGAACGAACGATCGCGGTCAGGTCTTACCGATGTGGGCGGCGGGCATCATCACGACGCTCGCGCTCATGTTCCTCGCGATGAATTACGCGAACTCGGTGCGCTGGCAGATCCGTGCGCAGAACGCCGCCGACTCTGCCGCCCAAGCGCTCGCTTCCGTGCAATCGGAGCGCTGGAACATGATGACGGCCGCACTCTACGCCTCCAACGTCGAAGAGTTTCGCGTTCGCTCGCTCCTCGATGCCTTGCTGCTCACGGTCGATCGCAGCGGCGGATGCTCGATGAGCACGCTCCTCTACCAAGACCTCTCGACGAACTCCGGAACCTGCATGCGTAATTACATCGATCTGCGCATGAACTATCTACGCGCGGTCAACCGCTACGGGATCGATGTGAAATATCTCAACAACATTACGGCGCTCGCGACGTTCAAGAATTGGCAGACGGATACCGCGGCGATCATGACGCAGCTCCAAACGGCGACCATCTGCAACAAGGCGAGCGTCACGTCCGCGACGGTCAGCGACCGCGGCGGAGATTGCGGCTTCAAGTATTCGTACGCACCCGGTTCGCAGAACGGCGCCGCTCAGCGTAGCGGGCTGCAAGCCGTCGAAGAGGACGCGCAAGGGATTCTCATTCCCGGCCTATCGCACAAAGCGATTATCGCGCAGCCCGATTCCGAAAACAAAGATCTCTGGGCACCCGTCCGAGTCGACATCGTTACGTGCGCGAAGGTGGCTCCGATCATTCCTTCCTTCGGGCCATTCAAATTCCAGCCGTATTACGCGATCGGTCGAGCCGCGGCGACGAACGTCATGGTCTCGGAGGACTGGCTCCAGCCGGGTGCGGTCCTCAATCCCAACCATCTCCCCGATACCTTTCAGCCGGCGGAATCCGACGCCGACGTCCCGGGGACGACGAATTCGTTGTCTGGAGAAGGCGCGCCGTACAATCACGACTTCTACACGACGGCTTTCGGCGGAAACGAAACGACCGCGTACGTCAACCAGTCGGTCTTCGATGCGCCGATCTATCAGAACGAACTCGGCGCGCACGTCGGCTGGTGGGGCGCCGTCCCGATCGCACCGTTCGGCGGCGCCGTCCCGATCGCAACGGCGTGCCCGTGATGCGTTCGACGACCAATCGCTATCGCGGCCAGGCGGTCTTCGAGACCGCGATCATGATGCCGCTCTTCCTGTTCGGCCTCTTCGGTATCATGTACGCGGTCCGGCAGAGCGCGCTCAGCGAGCGCGTGCAGCTCGGCGTGCGATACGGCGGCATGGTCAATGCGAAGATCGATCCGTATCGTTCGTATTCGCTCTACTCCGTGTACACGACGATCGACTCGCAATCGCCGGTCCTACTCTCCAGATGTCCCGAAGCGGATTCGTTGCAGACGACGACGGGCCGCGCGCCGTTCTGGCAGCCGGTCGGCGCGACGACGTACGATTGCCACTCCAACGTCACGCTGCTCAACACGAAGACGTCGCAGCCGCTCATGCTGCAGAACGACTGGGTCAAACTCGGCGGCCTCGTCCCGACGGGGGGCTATCTGTCGAGCCGGACGTTCAAGGGACAGAGCGTGATCGCGGTGATCGCCTCGCAGAACTTCTTCCGCTCGCCCGACATCGGGCAGTTGCTGCAATGCACGCCGCTCGGAAGTGCCGTGAAAGCTTCGCTCGAAGGCCGCGTCTCCTATTCGACCAGCACGGCGGCGCCGACCGTGATGCCCTTAACCGTCCAGCCGAGCGCAATCATAACAGCCCCGCTCGCATGCCCCACATTCGCGGCCGAACCGAGCCCTGCACCGGCTACGATAGCCCCGACCGGGCCGCCTCAGAGTCAATACCCCTCGCCGTCGCCGCCGCCGCCGACGCCGACGCCGACGCCAAA
>CAZZYZ010000146.1:0-8077 GCA_964658425.1 Vulcanimicrobiota bacterium
AGTTTAAAAACAACAACAGTAACGAGTGCATCTCGAGATCTTCCTTCCAACCGAATTGAGTTGCGTCTTACAAGTGATCTTACGCACACTCGGTCAGAATGGCAATGGCCGACGTATGCGACGGAGATCACATTTTTCTGAGATTTGGCATAGGCTGATGAAGACAAAAAGGCTTCGATCGGAATCGAAGCCTCTGGTAAGCCCGATCGAGTGGTGCCTTAAGCGGAGGGCGACCGTCGACGCTGGTGCTGGGCTCCCTCGATCCGTCGCGCCGGTGTGGCCTGCGGGCGACGGGGCGGGCGTACGGCGTTACTCGCCGGTCCCGGCGGTGCGGCGACTGCGGTGGCCGGCAGACCTTCCGGGAGCTTCGAGCGATCGAGACGTTTTCCGAGGGCGCGCTCGATCTGTGAAAAATACTTTTCCTCGTCGGGCGCTACGAACGTAATCGCGTCGCCCTTCGCGCTCGCGCGGGCCGTTCGGCCGACGCGATGGACGTAATCCTCGGGGACCATCGGGACGTCGTAATTGATCACGTGGCCGAGCGCGACTACGTCGATCCCGCGCGCCGCGATATCGGTCGCGACCAGGACGCGGAATTTGCCGCGCTTGAACTCGTCGAGCGCGCGGGTTCGCTGCGCCTGGGAACGATCGCCGTGGATGCGCTCCGAGGGGACGTTGTGCTTCGCGAGCGTTGCGGCGAGGCGGTTCGCGCGAGACTTCGTGCGCGTGAACGCGATCGCGCTGAAGATGTTGTTGTCTTTGAGCAGCTCGAGCAGCAGGTCGGGCTTACGGCCCTGGTCGATCGCGAAGATCGTTTGCGTGACGCCGCTCGCAGGGGCGGTCTTCGGCGTAAGATCGACGCGCAGCGGCGATTGCAGCATCTCCGAGGAGAGCGCCGCGATCGCGGGCGGGATCGTCGCGGAGAAGAAGAGCGTCTGGCGCTTCGCCGGGACCCGTTTGAGGATCCGCTTCACGTCGGGCAAGAATCCCATGTCGAGCATCCGGTCCGCTTCGTCGAGGACGAGGAACGAGACGTCGTCGAGCGAGGCCGTGCCCTGCGTGAGGTGGTCGAGCAGCCGCCCCGGGCAGGCGACGACGATATCCGTGCCGCGGCGGAACGCGGCGACCTGCGGCCCGAACCCGACGCCGCCGAAGATCGCCACGGCCCGAACCTTCGTGTGCTTTGCGAGGGCGTTGAGGTGTTCGACGATCTGCGCCGCGAGTTCGCGCGTCGGCGCGAGGATGAGCGCACGGGTCTTACCGCGCGGAAGATCGGCGAGCGCCGAGATGAGCGGGATGCCGAAGGCGGCCGACTTGCCGCTGCCGGTCGAGGCGCTCGCCAGAACGTCGCGGCCCGCGAGTGCGGGCGGGATCGACGCTTCCTGAACGGGCGTCGGCTCCGTGAACGTCAGGTCTTTGAGCGCGCGCAGAAGCTCGGGACGGATCCCGAGCGATTCGAATGTGGAGATGACCAAATCGCTTTCGTGTGTGCGCGATTCGATCGGACACTCGAAAGATCGCGCGGGTGGAGCTTCGAGCATTGCATAGAAACGCGCTCGCGTCAAAGATATCGGTCGGGTCGCCTCGTACACGTTGCGCCGTGCGATTGCGATCGTGGCTCTTCGATCTCTTCGTTTGTCTCTGCGCCGTCGCGATCGCACTCGTTCGGCCGTCGCCGCCGTGGATCGAGGCACACTACGCGAACGGCCTCTATCCCGTCATCGACCGCGTCGTTCGTACGCTCACGGGGCCGTTGCCGTTCTGCCTCGGCGACGTCCTGTTCGTCATGCTCATCCTGTGGCTCGTCCGTTACGTCGTCGTCTCGCAGCGGCGCGCTCGCGGTTCGCGGCTCGCGGCACTCGGCCGGACGGCGCTGCGGATCGTCGGTGCGGCCGCGTTCATCTTCGTCTGGTTTATGGTCTCGTGGGGCTTCGGCTATTCGCGCGTTCCGCTCGCGGAGAAGATCGTCGTTCATCCCGAACGCGTGACGTCGGCGACGGTCGACGCATTCGCAAATCACGTCGCCGACGAACTCGCGGGGACCGTCGGACCCGCGCATCGCGAACGCGTCGAGCGCGGCTTCGAGGCGCGGCTCGTGCCGTCGTTCGAAGCGACGATTCATCGCTTCGGCGACGTCGCGCGATTCGCGCCGCCTCGAATCAAGCCGACGCTCTTCCAACCGCTGATGGAACTCTCGGCAACGTCGGGCTTCACCGATCCGTGGACGCACGAGATCAACGTCGATGCCTCGGCGCTGCCGTACGAGCGGCCCGCATATTACGCACACGAGTGGGGCCACATCTCCGGCTTCAACGATGAGGCGGAGGCGAATTTCATCGCGGCGATCGCCTGCACGCGCTCGCACGATCCGGTCCTCGTCTATGCTGGCTGGCTGCTCGTGTGGTTCAACCTGCCGAGCGACGCACACGTCACGCATCCGCTCGGACGGCTCGCCTACGCCGACGTGACGGCGATTCGTGCGCGCGTGCTCGCGCATATGAACCGACACGTCGTCGCCGCGCAACACGATGCCTACGATGCGTACCTGAAATCGAATCACGTCGCTGCGGGCTACGCGAGCTATCAGCTCTTCATACGCTGGATGGTCGGCGCCGACTTCGATCGCGACGGTCTACCGCGTGTTCGGCCACAGACGTAGCGTCGTGGACCTACGCTACCGGCAATGTTCGCCGTCTGAGCGACGACGCCGACGTATCGCTCCGAGCGTCTGCGGGTAATCTCAGGACCGGAGGAACATGCCATGCAAACATCTCTTGAGCGACGCCCGTTCGGGAAGACCGGTATGCAGATCACGCCCGTCGGGTTCGGCGCGTGGGCCGTCGGCGGGAACGACTGGAAATTCGGCTGGGGCGCGCAGGACGACGACGCGTCGATCGCCGCGATTCGCAAGGCGCTCGATCTCGGCATCAATTGGATCGATACGGCCGCCGCGTACGGCTTCGGGCATTCCGAAGAAGTCGTCGCCCGCGCGCTCGACGGCATCCGTGAGAAGCCGCTCGTCTTCACGAAGTGCGGTCTCGTACCGTCCGGCGACGGCGACGGAGGGACGCGCGAAAATATCACGCGCGCGTCGCTCGTGCGCGAATGCGAGGCGAGCCTACGGCGCTTACGCGTCGAAGCGATCGATCTCTATCAGATCCATTGGCCGACCGACGAGATCGCCGACATCGACGAAGGCTGGGCCGCGATGCTCGAGCTCAAGACGGCGGGGAAAGTGCGCCACGTCGGCGTTTCGAATTTCGACGTCGCCGAACTCGAGCGCGCCGAAAAGCTCGGTCCCGTCGAGACGCTGCAGCCGCCGTATTCGCTCGTGAAGCGCGACGTCGAGAACGAGATCCTGCCGTATTGCGAACGGCACGATATCGGCGTGATCGTCTACGCGCCGATGCAATCCGGGTTGCTCACCGGCTCGATGACGGCCGAACGTGCGGCCGCGCTTCCGAAGGACGATTGGCGTTCGCGCAATCCGGAGTTTCGGCAGCCGAAGCTCGCCGAGAACCTCGCACTCGTCGAACGCTTGCAAACCGTCGGCGCACGGCACGGCCGTTCGCCCGGTGAGACCGCGATCGCGTGGACGCTTCACAATTCGGCCGTCACGGCGGCGATCGTCGGCGGCCGCAGCGCCGACCAAGTCGCGGGGATGATCGGCGCAGCGTCGTTCCGCCTCAGCGACGGCGAAGTCGCGGAGATCGAAAAAGTTTAACGCGCCGCGAGTGCGGGCCGCTCGGAGACGAGCGGCTCCGCTCGCCAGATTTCCGTCCCGACGTCGTTGCGATAATACGTCGTCCTGAAACCGGCGTCCGGCGTCCAATCGTGGACCGCAAAGCCTGGTCGCTCGAAGCGCAGCCACAGCGGATGACGCTCGAAGAGTTCGGGGACGAACATGCGCCCGGTGCTCGGCGCGCTCGCGGCGATCGCGTGCCCCCACGTCGCACGCTTGACGCAATGCACGTGGCCGCAGACGACGCGGCCGACGTTGGCGTTGCGTTCGACACGCTCGCGTAGTTTGCGGGCTCCGGCGAAGCCGAAGACGTCGAGGTAGTGAAGCCCCGTACGAAACGGCGGCTGATGTACGGCGATCAGCGTCGGCGCGTCCGGTCGTTCGGCGAGCCGGGCGTCGAGCCACGCGAACGTCTCGTCGTCGATCCGTGCGCCGGGAGCCGGGCGTTCGCGCGTCACGTCGAGCGCGATCGTGCGCAGCGCGCCGCGATCGACGGCATAGCGAATCGGCGCGTCGTCGCTTTCGCGGCGATCCTTGCCGTCGCGCACGCTCCACCTCGCGGGCGGGAGCACGCGGCGCATCGCATCCGGATCGTCGTGATTGCCGGGGATGACGTAATACGGCACGGGCGCGGCGCGCATGATCTCTGCGAACCGCGCGTATTCGGCTTCCTCGCCGCGATCGACGAGATCGCCCGTGACGATGATGTAGTCCGGCTCGATTCCAAGCCTCGGGAGCGCATCGATCGCGCGCCGCAAACGTCCGTCCGTGCCCGTACCGCCCGGCGAAGGCTGCGCGGTGATGTGCGTGTCCGTGAGCTGCACGACGCTCATCTCACAGCGCCTCGACGAACGTTTCGATGCGGGACGCGATCTCGTCCGAGCGCTCGAGGGGCGCGAAATGACCGGCGTCGCGGAGCACGTCGAATCGGGCACCGTCGATCACGGTGCCGACCCGTTCGCGCAAGAACGCAGGCGTCAGTGGGCGGTCGAGCGCCGGTGCGACGACGAGCGTCGGGGTGTCGATCGTGCGCGCTTCGTCTTCGAAATCGAGCGAGATCCACGAGTCGAGGCTCTCGCGCGCGGCGTCGGGCGACGCGTCCGCCGCCGCCGCTCTCAGCGCGCGCACGACGTCGCGCGGCGGGTCGGGCTGGAGGAGCGATCCGAGCCACGCGTCGATGAGCTCGGGCGTTCCCGCCGTCGCGCGCAGCGCCTCGCGATGCGCGGCCGAAAGCGGGACGCCGCTCGGCGGGACGGGCGAACAGAGCACGAGTCCCTCGACGGCATCCGGCCGATCGATCGCGAAGCGCTGCGCGACCGCGCCGCCCAGCGCATGACCGACGACGACGACCGGATCGAGGTCGAGCGCGGCGATCGCGTCGCTGAGATCGCTCGCGAAGACGTCGACCGTATAGGGTCCGGGCGCCGCGCGCGATTCGCCGAAGCCGCGCAGATCGATCGCGATCGTACGCACGCGGGCGTCGAGCCGCGCGCGAACGCCCTCCCAGATCGCCCGCGAGCCGTACCACCCGTGAAGCAGCAACAACACGAAGCCGCCCGTTGGCCCGCTATCGTCGTAGGCGATCGCGGCGCCGTCGGAGGCATGAAACGTCGCCATGCTACCGGTCCGCGTACGCGGCGATCGCCGCGAGAAAGGCGTCGCCGTAATCGACGAGCTTCTTATCGCCGACGCCCGGCACCGCGCGCAGCGCCGTCCGGTCGCGCGGTACGTCGCGCGCCATCGCGCGCAGCGTGGTATCGGGGAAAATCACGTACGCCGGGACGTCGCGTTCGTCCGCGAGGCGTTTGCGCAACGTGCGAAGCTCGTCGAACAGCGATTCGTCGTACGCATCGTCGCCGGGCGCGACCGCACCGCTGCCGTTCCCACTACCCCCGCGCGGCGCGCGCGCATCGCGGGCGGTCGGCGGCGGATCGAGCGGGGCGGTCATCTCGACGGGCGTCCGGTCGACGAGCGCGCGGCGTCCGTCGTCGGTCAGTTCGATCGTACTGCGCAGCCCGGGCGTCTGCCGCAGGAGGCCGAGACGCACGAGCTCGCGGCCGATCGAGAGCCACTGCGTGCGGCCGAGATCGCGCCCGATGCCGTACGTCGTGAGCGAATCGTGATTCCAATCACGGACCTTGTCGGTCGATTTTCCGACGAGGATATCGGTGAGATGATTGAGGCCGACGGAGAAACCGCCCGCCTGCCGCACGCGCACGACGTTCGAGAGAAATTTCTGCGCGAAGAGCGTGCCGTCGAAGCGCTTGCGCGGCGCGACGCAATTATCGCAGTTGCCGCAATTCTCGCTCGGGGTCGTCTCGCCGAAGTGCGCGAGCAGGAGCCGCCGCCGGCAGTCGCCCGTCTCCGCGTACTGCTGCATCATCCGCAAGCCGTCGAGGGCAAGCTCGCGTTCGCGGCCTTCTTTCTCGTCGATGAAGCCGAGTTGCTTCGAGACGTCGCCCGCACCGTAGAAGAGCACGCACTCCGAGGCGATCCCGTCGCGTCCGGCGCGGCCCGTTTCCTGGTAGTAGCTTTCGAGGTTTTTCGGGAGATCGTAATGCACGACGTAGCGCACGTTCGGCTTGTCGATCCCCATGCCGAACGCGATCGTCGCGCAGATGACCTGCGCGTCGTCGCGTACGAAGCGTTCCTGGTTCTTCGCCCTCTCGCGCGGGTCGAGACCCGCGTGATAGGGTCGGGCGGCGATCCCGGCGGCCGCGAGCTTCTCCGCGAGCGTATCGACCTGGCGCCGGCTCGCGGCGTAGACGATCCCGCTCTCCTTGCCGCGCTCGCGTACGAACGAGAGCAGCATCCGAAAGCTGTCGCTCTTGGGGACGACGCGGTACGAGAGGTTGGGGCGGTCGAAGCTCGCGACGTAGCACGACGGCTCGCGCAGGCCGAGCGAGCCGACGATGTCCTGACGCACGCGATCCGTCGCGGTGGCCGTCAGCGCGAGGATCGGGACGTTCGGGAACGAGCGGCGCAAGCCGGCGAGGCGGCGGTAATCCGGCCGGAAGTCGTGACCCCACTCGCTGATGCAGTGCGCCTCGTCGATCGCGAACCGGGCGACGTTCCAGCGCTGCAGGTCCTCGATCACGTGCGGGAGCGCGAGCCGCTCGGGCGCGAGATAAAGCAGCCGATACGCGCCCTGGTCGAGATCGCGCCAGCGGCGCCGCGCCTCGTCGCCCTCGAGGGACGAGTTGAGGTAGGTCGCTTCGATCCCGGCCGCGGTCAGCGCGTCGACCTGGTCCTTCATGAGCGCGATTAACGGCGAAACGACGACCGTTAGGCCAGGAGTCATCACCGCCGGGAGTTGAAAGCAGAGCGACTTGCCGCCCCCCGTGGGAAGCAGGGCGAACACGTCGCGTCCGGCGAGGACGTCCGCGACGATGTCGGCCTGCAACGGCCGGAATGCCTCGAAACCGAAATGATGCTTGAGTGCGACCGTCGGGTCGGTATCGAAAAGCGTGGACACGTCGAGCCGAGTTTCGTGACTCGGCGATTGCTTCATGCGCGGCGCGGCCATCAACATGCGAATCTCATCACGACATGGCTCACACGAACCTAGTCCGGAAGCACTGTAGAACACTCTCTGAGGTGCCGATATGTCACGCATGATAATGCCGAAGCCTCGCGACGAAGACGCGGCCCGCACCATCGGGACCGAGTCGCTTCGCAGCGTCCCGCTCTTCCGTGATTTCGACCCCGCCGAGCTCTCCGAAGTCGCTCAACTCATCACGATGCAGCGCTTCGGGAAACATCAGACGATCTTCCGTGAGGGCGAGCCGGGCCACAGCTTCTATCTCATTCTGACCGGTTCGGTCGCGATCGTGCGCGTCGTCCCCGACGGCCGCGAGACGATCCTCTCGATCCTCAAGGAGCGCGACTTCTTCGGCGAGATGAGCGTCTTCGATACGGCCGTCCGCGCCGCGAGCGTCCGAACGCTGACCGACGTCGAAGTCGGCGTCATCGAGCGGGCCGATTTCCTCGCGCTCATCGATCACAGCCCGCGCATCGGTCGCCTGCTCGTTATCGCGCTCTCCGAGCGTCTGCGCGCGGCGAACAAGCTGATCGCCGCGACGACCTCGCAAGACATCCGCTCGCGCCTCGCCTCGCTCTTGCTCAATCTGATGGCGAACTTCGGCGAAGCCGGAGCCGCCGGCACGCGCATTACGCTGCGCCTGACGAATCAAGAGATGGCGAACATGATCGGCACGACGCGCGAGACCGTGAATCGGACGCTCAATCGCTTCTGGGACGAGCGCCTCATCGACATGCGCACCGCCCATGTCGTCGTCACCGAACCCGACCGCCTGCGCGCGATGGTGCCGTAGC
>CAZZYZ010000147.1:0-7962 GCA_964658425.1 Vulcanimicrobiota bacterium
GGTCTCGTCAGCGGCCTCACCAACTCCAACGGGGGCAACATCAACTCGGGCACCGATCCGACGATCGGCTTGCAGCAGGGGATGGATCGCGCGTACGAATACGAGAATCTCATCCTGCAAGGCCAAGAGATGGCGCATCAGACGCAGATGCAGATCCAGTCGCAACAGTTCAACGACGTGCAGGACGAAAAGTCCGAGCAGATGCGTGAGATGAACACGCTGCGCGACGTCGCGATGAAGCAGCGCGAGTCCGATGACAAGATCGTCAAGGAGTTCATTAAAACCGCCGGCGGCGAATGAACGCGGTCGCGAGCGTGCAACGCCCGGATTCGGTCCCGCAATTCGTTGCGGCGCCGAATCCGACTCCGACCGATCCGCCCCTCGACGATGCGGCCGATCCACGCGATACGATTGCCACCATGGCGCAAGAACTCTCGCACCGCGCCGCCGTCATCATGCTGGCGCAGCAGACGGAGCAACAGGTGCTCCAAGCAAAACTCGATCGGATGAAAGCCGATTTCAACGCGACGCAGGAAGAGCATACGGAACGCCTGCGCGAGATGAACGCGCTACGCGATATGGCGCTCGAGCAAGCGAAAAAAGACGACGAGGTCTTAAAGAAATACATCGCGATGATCTGAGCATCGCGGTGCGGCGGTACGGAGAGGGTGAGACGGCGCTCGTGCGGAACTCGGACCGGCCGCGCTCTCCGCGGGCCATTAGCTCAGTTGGTTAGAGCGCATGCTTGATAAGCATGAGGTCCCTGGTTCGAACCCAGGATGGCCCACTACGCGTACCAAAGCGCGATCGGCCGGCGATGCGACGCCATGAGGGAAGTCGACTCCGCTTTGAACGCAATGACGGCATCTGAGAACCGGCCCGACGTCCTTCTCGTCGGCGCGGGGATTATGAGCGCGACGCTCGCGCTCCTGTTGCAAGAGCTCGATCCGACGTTGACGATCGAGATGCACGAGCTGCTCGACGGTCCGGCGCTCGAGAGTTCGAACGCGTGGAACAACGCCGGCACGGGCCACGCGGCGCTGTGCGAATTGAATTACACGCCGCAAAAAAGCGACGGCTCGATCGACATCTCCAAGGCACTCGTCGTGAATAGCGATTTCGATCTGTCGCGGCAATACTGGAGTTCGCTCGTGCGGCGCGGAGCGATCGCCGACCCGCGCTCGTTCATCCACGCGGTCCCGCACATCAGCTTCGTGCACGGTGCGGCGAACGTCGCGTTCCTGCGGAAGCGATTTGCCGCGATGAGCGCGCACCATTGCTTCGCGGGCATGGAGTATTCGGAAGACGCGGCGGAATTGCGTTCGTGGATGCCGCTCGTCATGGAAGGGCGCTCGCCGGACGAGCTGGTCGCCGCGACCCGGATGGTCACCGGCACCGACGTCGATTACGGCGCGCTCACGCGCAATATGTTGACCGTTCTCGGGCAGCGCAGCGGCTTTTCGGTCGCCTACGAAAGTCGTGTCGAAGATTTGCGTCGCGACGGCGAGCGCTGGTCCGTGCGTCTCAAAGATAAGCGTGGGCATGTGCGCGACGTCTCGGCAGCGTTCGTGTTCTTGGGAGCGGGCGGCGGTGCGCTGCGCCTTCTGCAGCGTTCCGGGATACCCGAGGCCAAGGGCTTCGGCGGCTTTCCCGTCAGCGGGATCTGGTTACGCTGCGACGAGCCCTCGATCGTCGATCGACACGACGTCAAGGTGTACGGCAAGGCGTCCGTCGGCTCGCCGCCGATG
This sequence comes from Vulcanimicrobiota bacterium, assembly GCA_964658425.1. GTDB lineage: Bacteria > Vulcanimicrobiota > Vulcanimicrobiia > Vulcanimicrobiales > Vulcanimicrobiaceae > CAZZYZ01. Next base: position 1,749 of record CAZZYZ010000147.1, read on the forward strand.
TCCGTGCCGCACCTCGATCGCCGATATATCGACGGCGGCCGTTCCCTGCTATTCGGACCGTACGCCGGCTTTACGACGAAATATCTCAAGCACGGGTCGTACCTCGATATGTTCCGGGCGATCGAGCCCGGCAACGTCGGGCCGATGCTCGCGGTCGCGCGCGACAACGTCGCGCTCGAGAAATACTTAATCGGTCAACTTCTCGAAACGCCGGCCCAGCGATTCACCGCGCTCCAAAAGTATTTTCCGAACGCGAAATCCGAAGATTGGCGTATCGAGGTCGCGGGACAGCGCGTTCAGGTGATCGCCAAGGATGCCGAACGGGGAGGCGTCCTCAAATTCGGAACGGAGACGATCGCGTCGGCCGACGGGTCGATCGTTGCACTGCTCGGCGCGTCGCCCGGCGCCTCCACGGCGGTCGCGATCATGCTCCAGGTCATTCGAAAGGCGTTTCCGGAGAAGTTCGCCCGGGATTGGAAGGCGAGGCTCGTCGACTACGTCCCGTCGTTTGGCCGCTCGCTCGTCGATGACGCCGACCTGTGCCGACGGGTTCGCGAAGAATCCGGACGCACGCTTCGGATCGACGACGTCGAGCGCGTCGAGCACCTCGACCGCTTTCCCGCTCGCCAGGATGGGCGGAACCCGAGAGAAAAGAGTCGCGCGTCGGGGATGTAGCTCAGTTGGTAGAGCGCCAGCTTTGCAAGTTGGATGTCGTCGGTTCGAGACCGTCCATCTCCACCATGAACGAAAAACGAGGCCGCGCACCACGCGCCGGCCTCGTTTCGTATTCGCCGCCGAGCGGCGTCAGGGATGCCGTTATTTCTGGCAGGCGTTGAGGAGATTCGAGCCGTTCGAGCACGGCGGCGGAGCAGCGTGCGGGGTCGTGATCGTGCCGTGATGGTTCGTGCCGACGAGCGCTCCGATCGCGGCGAGCGGGATCGCGAAGAACGCCGGTGAGAACGCATGCGCCACGGCGGCGACGGGGACGATCGGCGCTACCGGCGCGGCGACCGGTGCCGCTTCGACGGGGGCGACGGCTTCCGGCGGGACGACGGCGACGGGCGTCTCGGCGACTTGGCCGACAGCCGGCGTGAAGGGCGCGCCGACCTTGTGGCGATGGACGGCCGCGACCCGCGACGGCGGGACGTGGCGCGGAATCGCGGCGATCGCGCCGTGGCGCAGCAGTGAGATGTTGCCGCAGACCTGCGGAACGTAGACGACGTTTCCGTCGGCGAGAGCGACGCGCCAACCCATGACCGATGTCGTCATCCGCGCGTTCTTCACGGCGTAGACCGAGCCGTGCCGATTCCCGCTCATCGCGTCGAGCCGGCGCGGCAGACGTACGAAGGCGACCTTTCCGTCGAGCAGATTCTTGCGAAACTCCCGGTACTCGCTCGGAGAGAGCCCGATCCGGTCCGCCGCATCGGCGAACAGTTTCGGGTGCTCGGACGTCGCGGTGTAGACGTCCTCGGAAGAAGCCGGGGGCGACGACATCATGTGGTCGACGTAGAGATTGACGATCATCGTTGGGCCTTTCGATCGCTCGGGGATCGTTTGTTAGGCAGATGATAGCAGGAGCATCGTTCACCCCCGCAGGGTCGACTAGGCTGTTCGACTAGGACTTTTGACCTCTGCTTCGTTCGAGCCCTTTGGCTTCGGCGAGCGCGCGCCTCACAATACGGATCGAGCGAACCACCTGGCCCGTCCGGCGCCGCAGCGCTTTTAGCGTCAGGCGAGGCGTTCCCAGTGCCCGTTCCGGCGGCCAGATGAGATCGGCCGGAATCTCAACGACCCGCTTCCCGGTTCGTAGCAATTCCGAAACGATCCAGGTGTTGAATTCGCCCTCAGGCGTCTTCTCGAGGATCGGGAGCAGATCGCGAAGATCGTACGCCCGGACCATCCCGGTGAACGTTCTCAGCTTCCATCCAACGCAGGCGGAGAGGAGAAAGTTCGCTCCGCGACTGGCCAGAAGACGGCTCCGCGGCACGTTCGCGACACGGCCCCCCCGCATGTACGGCGAGGCGAGGACCGCGCTCGCCGAGCGCTCGCGGAGCTGCCGCACCATGGGGAACGCGAGGTCGGGTGCGTAGCTCAGGTCCGCGTCGAGCAAGACGACGATATCCGTCGTGACGGCCCGGCATCCGGTAATGATTGCCTGCTCCAGGCCCCGGTTACGCTCGTGACGATGAAGACGAACACGAGTCGTCGATTTTGCAAACGTTTCGACGATTTCGGCCGTAGTATCAAGGGAGCCGTCATCGACGACGACGATCTCGACGGGTGCCGCGGCACCCGGGGCATGTACCGACCGCGTTACGCGTTCGAGCACGTCCGCGATCGTCGTCGCCTCGTTAAATGCGGGGATGACGACACTAAAGTCGAGCTGCGAACCATCGGAGGAGGGCGAGGAACTCATGAACGATTGTCTCTCTCTGTGGCTCGCAGCGAACGAAGGGCCGGCATGTCGGCGGTCATAGACGATAAGGTCGAGGCGTTCGAGATAGCGTCTCCCGTTCACGAGAGCCTGCCGGCTTCGCAGGCGCGCCCGCGTCCTCGCGCCGCCCACTACGCGCCGCTCTCCTCGATCGCCCTCGTGGTTAGCGATATCGTCGTCGCGTTGCTCGTCGCGGTCTACGCCGGGAACATCAGCGGGATCTCGCTCGCGCCGATCCTCGAAAACGAATCGGCGCTCCAGGCGGTCGCCTTCGCTTTCGTGCTGTGGCTCGTACTCTTCGAGCGCATCGGCATGTATCGCCGCTCGTTCTCGACCAATGCCCGCGACGAGGTCTACGCGACGCTCGCCGCCTCGGTGATGGCGATGGCCCCGGCGTTCTTCATCTTCGCGTTCATGCCGTCGCTCGCCGGGTTCCGGATCACGCTCGTCGGGACGCTCGCGCTCACGTCGGTCGGCGTCTCGCTCACGCGCTTCGTCGCGCACTATGCGAGCACGCGCTTCTTTCCGCCGGTGGGCAGACGCGTGGGCATCGCGGGTGCTCCGCGCCGCGTCCGTGCGGTGCCGAACGAACTCTCGCTCACCGTCGCCGACGAGATCGTCTCGCTCCCCGTCGACGATTTCGACGACGAGATGGCGCACGCGATCGAAACGAACGATCTCACGTCGCTCGGCTGGCTGCACGAGGCGCTCGCGCGCGGCTGCGACGAGCTCATCGTCACGGAAGCGCTCCCCGCCGAGATCATGCCCGCGCTCCTCGCGATCACCGAAGCGCGCGGCGTCAAGCTCGCCTTCGCACCGATGCGCATCCGGCCGCACGCGTGCGACTTCTCGGTGCGGCGCGACGGCGGCCTCGCGCTGCTCTACCCGCGCAGCCTCGCGATCTGCACCCGCGGCGCGCAGCGATTACGTCGCGTGCTCGATCTCGCGATCGCGATCCCGGCGATCGTGCTGCTCTCGCCCGTCTTCGCCGCACTCGCGCTCGCCGTCTACCTCGATACGGGCAAGCCGATCTTCTACAAGCAGATTCGCGTCGGCCGCCTCGGCCGCGAATTCGCGATCATCAAGTTCCGTACCATGCGCACGGATGCCGAAACGAAATCGGGCCCCGTCTGGGCCGTCCCGGGCGAAGATCGTACGACGCGCGTCGGTCGCATCTTACGCCGGACGAGCCTCGATGAATTGCCGCAGCTCTTCAACGTGATTCGCAACGAGATGTCGATCGTCGGCCCGCGTCCGGAGCGGCCGTTCTACGTCCAGCAGTTCCGCAAGATGCTGCCTCGCTATGACGAGCGGCATCTCGTGAAGCCGGGCATCACCGGCTGGTCGCACATCAACATGCGGCGCAACGTCGACTCGTCGTCGATCGGCGAACGCCTTAGCTACGATCTCTTCTATCTCGAGAATTGGTCGATCTTCATGGACGTGATGATCGTCTGCAAGACGGCAGCCGAAGTACTCTTTCACTCGGCAGCGTAGCACGTGGCGACGCCTTCTACGAGTCTCGTACGCAAGACGATCCACACTTTCGGGACGCTGCTCTTCAGTCAGGGCGCGAATTTCGCTTCGGGGATCGCACTCGCGCGCACGTTCGGACCGTCGGGGAAGGGCGTCGTCAGTTTCGCGGCCGTCCTGCTGATGTTCGCGGGGACGACGGGCGAAGGATTGCGCAGCGCCCTCGCGTTCCAAATCGGAAGGCATGGGGTCGACGCTCGATCGGCGCTGCGTTCGGCGGCGGTCCTCGGCGCGATCATCGCCGCGCTCGGCTCGGCGATTCTCGTGCTGCTCGGCTACCTGACGCACGAGCGCGCGTATCCGTTCGCGGCGGTCGCCTTTCCGTTCGCGATCTACAGTCAGGTCGCGGGGATGATCTATCAGATCCGCGATCGCGTCGAGAGCATCAACGTGAAGAACGCGGCGACGGTCGGCGGCGGCAGCGCCATTCTCTCGCTCGCACTCGTGCTGATCTTCCACGCGAATCTGACGATCGTGCTATGCGGCTGGGTCGCGATGTACGCGATCGCCGCGATCTGGATAACGATCGGGCTCGGGCCGATGATCGGGCGCGAGGAAGCGACGCATCCGTTCGGTTCGCTCGTGAAGCAACAGCTCGCCTTCGGTTCGAAGGCCGCGCTCTCGTCGAACGTCACGTATCTCGCGCTGCGCATCGACGTCTTTATCGTCAGTGCGATGATGGCGCCGGCCGCGCTCGGGATCTACACGCTCGCGCTCGCACTCGGCGAGATCATGTGGAGCGTGAGCCGTTCGGTCTTTTGGTCGACGGCCGGCCGCATTGTTACCCTGCCGCTGCCGGAAGCATCGGCGCTCGCATCGCGCGTCGTGCGATCCGTCATCGCGCTCGGCTGCGCGGGCGGCCTCGTGCTCTTCATCGCCGCGCCGCCGCTCATCGCGCACGTCTACGGCGCGCGTTTCGCGCAGGCGGGGACGGTGCTACGCATCCTGTTGCCGGGGATGATCCTGTACAGCGCCGACGGCATGCTCTCGTTCTTCATTGCGGTTCGTAACGGCCGGCCCGGGCTGCTGCTCGGCTTGGAATGCGTCACGCTCGTCATCTGCGGCACGGTGACGTACGCGACGATCGGTCGCTTCGGGATCTACGGCGCCGCGACGGCCGACACGGTCGCGTATCTCGTCTCGTACGCGCTCAAGGTCTCGATCTTCATGCGACTGAGCGGCGTGCCGTTACGCGATCTGCTGATCCTGCGCTCGAGCGACGTCCCCGAGCGCGTCCTCGGCGGCGTCCGACGAGCCTTGCACATGCGGCCGGCGTAACGCGTACATCTCGCGGCGGCAGAGCCGCGTATGTCGGGGCTACCGCGTAGCGCTCACGACGACTTCATGAGCTGCCAGAGCTGCGGCTCTTCGTATACCATGCCATGCGCGCTGCCCGTCCCGGCGTGGATCGCCTCGGTATCCGCTGAAAAGACACCGTGGCCGACCGCTTGGAATCGGCCGAGCCCATGCGTCTCGACGCTCGCGATCTCCGATTTGGTCGCGACCGCGAAACACCCGAGCGACGTCGCATTTCGAATGCTGATCGGGGCCGTGACTTCGTCGCTCAACGTGAGGATGATATCGCTGTTATCGACGTAGCAGAGCGTCGAACCGGGACGCGCATCGAGCTCGCGCGCGATCGGTACGAGCGGCGCGTCGTGCGTATCGATCCACCAAAACGTGCTCGCTCCGCTCCGTGCGAGCGAAAAAATTCCGCCCGCGACTAAGACCGCAAAGCAACACGTTCCCAATGCGCGATGTCTACGATCGCTCGATCGCATCCATGATGACAAGCCGACGGCGACGAGAAGTTCGAGCCCGAGCCACACCGGCGTCAGGTAGCGTGCCGCCGTGGAACGACTCTCGTGGAAGAGGAGATCTCCGAGAACGAGCGGCAGCGCGGGCACGACGACGAGCGAGATTGCGATGCCGAGATTCGTGCGGCGTTCCTTCGCGATCGCTCGCGCGGCGGCGACGGCGACGACGACGAGGACGACAAAGACGATCGGGATGTAGCGAAGCTGTTCGTATTCGGCATCGAAAAAAACGTTCCCGATCTCGAATGCCCATTTGCTAACCAGGAGCTTGAGTGGTAGGGCGACGCCGTTCCACGCGGTTTCCGTCTTGATGATGTGCCATTGCCTGAAGATCACGAGCAACCACGGCACGTACGCGACGACGGCGATCACGGCCGCGATCGCGAAGCCGTAGGCATTTTTTCGCGCACCTCGCCGGAACGCGATATCG
>CAZZYZ010000148.1:0-7884 GCA_964658425.1 Vulcanimicrobiota bacterium
ACGCGCGCACCGCGCTCGCGAAGCCTGCGAAGAGCGCGATCCCGCCGCCCGGTGCGAGGATCGCCGCGGCGTCGCCGCGCGCGCCGTCGCGCTGCGGGCCGTGCAACTGATACGTCCACGCCGCGCGCTCGGGGTGCGGCATGATCGCGAGCACGTTGCCGCGCGCGTTCACGAGGGCGGCCGCTCCGAGCGCCGAGCCGTTGGGGATCGCGTCCGGCGTCTCGTTGCCGCGCGCATCGCAGTAGACGAACGCCACGTGACCCTCCGCACCCAGGCGCTCGAGGATCGCCGGACTCGCGGCGAGCCGGCCCTCACCGTGCGACGCCCATGCCGGGAGCACGACGCCCGCCGCGAGATGCGCGGTGAGCGCGGAGCGATCGGGTGCGATCGCGAGCTTCACGTAGACGTGCGACGACCGGTATTTGCCCTGCGGCGCGTTCCGCGTGAAGCCGGCCTGCGACGTCGTGGCGCCGTCGAGCGCCGGCACGAGACCGCTCTCGAGCAAGATCTGCGCGCCGTTGCAGATCCCGAGCACGGGCTTCCCGGCGGCCGCGCCTTCGCGCACGACGCCCATCAATCGATCGTGGGCCGCGATCGCGCCCGCGCGAACGCGATCTTCGTATGCGAAACCGCCCGGCAGCACGTAGCCCGCGAACGCGCGCACCGCATCGAGATCCGCGTTCCACGCGACGAGCTCGGCGTCGAGGCCGACGGCGCGGCACGCGCGCAACGTCTCTTCTTCGGAGTTCGTGCCCGGAAAGACGAGGACGCCGACGCGCTCGCTCATGCGTGCACGCTCTCGATCGCGGCATCCGCGTAGAAATTCGCGAGCGGTGTCGACCACGCATCGTGCAATTCCGCGAGCGGCATCCGATGCCCGAAGAACGCGAGAACGGGCTCCGCGACGACGCGACCGATCGCGTGTGCGGGGGCACCGTGCGAAGCCGCGAGCGCGAGAAATTCATCGGGCCGCGCGGTCTCGACGACGAAGCCGCCCGCCTCCGCGAAGAGCGCCTCCGTATCGCCGACCCGTCCGCCCGTCCAGGCGCTCGGCGCATCCGCATCGCACGCGACGCCGAACGGCTCGCCCGCAAGCGTCGCGAACGCCATCTCCGCGACCGCGACGAGCAGCCCGCCGTCGGAGACGTCGTGCGCCGCCGATACGAGCCCCGCCGCGTTCGCGGCGCCGAGGAGCGCGAACTGCGCGCGTTCGCACTCGTAGTCGGGCCGCGCGATTCGCGCGTCGTCCGACCCGCAAACGCTCGCGAGGACGCTCCCGCCGAGCGCGTTCGAGAACGTGCCGACGAAGAACAGCGTCGAGCCCGCGGCGCGCAGACGCGGGGTGAGCGCGAACGAGACGTCCGCGAACGTGCCGACGCACGCGACGATCGGCGAAGCCGGGATCGATCCTCCGCTCGCGGAGGTGTTGTAGAGGCTGACGTTCCCCGAAACGAACGGCACGGCGAGTTCGCCCGCGGCGCGCGCGAGCCCGTCGATCGCCGCGACGAGTTCCCCCATCTGCTCGGGACGTTCGGGATTGCCGAAGTTGAGGCAGTCCGTCATGCCGCCCGGTACCGCGCCGACGGCGACGACGTTTCGGATCGATTCGAGGACCGCGTTCTCCGCGGCGAGGCCGGCGTCGAGCGCGCCGATGCGCGGGTTCCCGCCGAGGCCGAGCGCGACGCCGAGCGCCGCGCCTTCGACGGGGACGACGACGCCCGCATCGGCGTAGCCGCACGGAATCGCCGTCGTGCCGCGCACCACGGAATCGAAGCGCTCGTAGATCGCGCGCCGCGAGCAGACGTCGTGATGCGCGAGCACGCGCCGCAACGTCACCGGCAGCTCGCGGTACGCATCGGACGCGATGCCGTTCGCGCCGGCATCGTCGCCGGCGCCGCCCTCTGGTGGCGCTTCGTGCGGCACGCCGACCGTACGATCGTAGCGGATATCGCCCGTAAGAAAATCGATATCGACGTCCATCACGGTCTCGCCCGCATGCCGCAACACGTATCGCTTCTCGGCCGTCACGCGGCCGATCACCGCGGCCTGCGCGCCGCGCGCGATCTCGGGCAACGAGAATTCGTCATTGTAGATCGCGAGCAGCTCGGCCGTGAAATGCGGCGGGACGACCCACGTCAGGCGCTCCTGCGTTTCGCCGACCGCGATGACGGCGGGCGGTAGATTCGCCTGCGACGTCGGGCAGCGATCGAGATCGACGACGGCGCCGTAGCCGCCGCTCGAGACGATCTCGGCCGTGCAACCCATGATCCCGCCCGCGCCGAGATCCTTGTAGCCGACGGTGAGCCCGCGCTCCGCGATCACGTCGAACGCGCGATACGACGCACGCATGATGACGTTTTTCAGAAACGGATCGGGGACTTGCACGGCGCCCTTGTTGAGTTCGGCATCTTCGGCATCGAGCACGAGCGACGAGAACGCCGCGCCGCCGAAGCCGCTGCGATCGGTCGCCTTTCCGACGAGCACGATGTCCCAGCCGTCCGCGCCCTCGGGCGCGCGCGAATGCACGATGCCGCGTTCCTCGACGATCCCGAGCGCCACGACGTTGACGAGACAGTTGTCGCGAAATCCGTCGTGAAAATAGACATCGCCCGCGATGTTCGGGACGCCGATCGCATTGCCGTACGCGGCGATGCCGTCGACGACGCCCTGCGCGACGTAACGACAATGCGGATCGTCGAGCGCTCCGAAGCGCAGCGGATCGGCGAGCGCGATGACGCGCGCGCCCATGCAGAGTACGTCGCGCACGATCCCGCCGATCCCCGTGGCCGCGCCTTCGAACGGCACCACTTGCGAGGGGTGATTGTGCGATTCGTGCGCGATCACGACGCCGTACCGCCGGCCCTCGAATTCGCCGAGATGCACGATGCCCGCATCTTCTTGCGGGCCCTGCATGACGGTCGGGCCCGCCGTCGGCAAACGCCGCAGCAGATGGCGCGAGCTTTTGTAGCTGCAATGCTCGCTCCATTGCGCCGCGAACGCGTGCGCTTCGACGAGCGTCGGATCGCGGTCGAGCGTCGCCGCGATCCGGCGCGCCTCGTCGACCGAAAGCGCGAGGCCGTGCTCGCGCAAAATCCGCGCGAGCGCCGCATCGTCACCGGCGTCCGAGACGTGCAGCGCCATGGTCTCAGCCAAGCGCGGCCTGCGGCGACGGCGCGTTGATCGCGGCGTCGGAGGAAATGACCGCCGAGCGGGCGTTTGCCTGCACGAGCAGCACGCGACCGAACATTACCGTATCGTCGACGGCGAGCGTCTTCGCGACGACGGTCGCGAGTTCGTCCGGTTCGTATTCGGTCGCGTCGAAGACGGGCGTCGGCGTCGATGCGGCGAGCATCGACGCGAGCTGCGGCCCCGATGCGACGTAGACGAGCCGCGCGAAACTCGCATCGAGCTGTTGCGCCGCCTGCAGCACGAAACCCGGCACGAGATGCGTCGAGACGATGCGACGCAACGTCTGCAAGCCGTACGTCTGCAGCGCCTTGGCCGGATCTTCGAGGATGCCGAGGGCGTTCGGGCCGTCGGACATGAGGGCGACCATCCCGGGCCGCATCGTCGGGAAACCGCCGACGAGATCGGCGACCGTCTCGTAATTCGCATGCACGCGATCGAGATCTTCGGGCGTCACCGTCTCGAGGTTGCGATAGGCTTGCTTGTCGAGCATCAGATCTTCGCGACCCTGCGGCCAGATGCGCCACGAATCGTTGTCGACGACGTCGGCGATCACGAGCGAACCGCGGCCTTCGCCGCTCTGGATGCGGCCGAACTCGATCTTGAGATCGACGAGCAGCGTCTCGCGGCGGCGCCAGGCGTGTGCGAGAATTTCGAACGTGATGCGCGCGATCTCGCTCATCGCGCCGATCTCTTGCGGCGTCGCGAGGCCGCGATGGACGACCTCGTCGGGCTCGACGAGCGGATCGTGATTCGCATCGTCTTTGAGAAAAAGTTCGACGAGCCGCGGCACGAGCAGCGAACCCTTCGCGATGCCGGGCTTGCGCCGCACGAGCGAGCCCGCCGCCACGCCGCGCACGACGACTTCGACCGGGATCATCGTGCAGCGGCGCACGAGCATCTCGTTATCGTCGTCGTCTTCGCCGCCCGAGATATAGTGCGTCGGCAGCCCGCAGAGATTGAGCAACCGGAAGACGCGGCCCGTCGTTTTCGCCGCGATGCGGCCCTTGCCCGGGATCTCGTCACGGCGCGCGCCGTCGCCCGCGGTGATGCTGTCGAGCGCTTCGACGACGAGGACGTCGGGCTGGCCCGGCTTCTCGTAGAGCGCCTTCGTCTTGCCGCGAACGACTTCGAGGCCTTTGTTCACGACGCGTCCTCGGCGAGCGTACGCGCGATGGGGAACGACGGCAAGGCCTTGATGCGTGCGGCGAGTTCGCGCGCGCGCTCCGGCGCATCGCCAATATGATCGGTCGGGTCGAGCAACGAACGGATCTCCGCGGGATCGAGCAGACTCGTGAGCGGCTCGTCGTCGACGAGCAGTTCCGCGAGCGGATTGTCGCCGCCGCTCGCAAGCCGATCGTACGCGCGCATCGCTGCATCGCGGATCGACTCGTGTAAGAGCTGACGGTCGCCTCCCGCTTTCACCGCCTCCATGAGGACGGCCTCGCTCCCGGCGAACGGTCCGTAGGTGCGCAGATTCGACGCGATCCGGCGCTCGTCGATCCGCAGGCCTTCGACGATCTTGCGCGCGAGCGCGAGGAGCTCGTCGACGCAGAGGAATGCCTCGGGCAGGATCGTGCGGCGGTTCGCACTGTCGTCGAGCGTTCGTTCGAGCAGGTTCGTCGCCGCGTTCTGCCACGCGGTATCCGCGTAGCCGACGAGCAGCCGCGCGAGCGAATCGATCCGTTCCGCCATCACGGGATTGCGCTTGAACGGCATCGCCGAACTCCCGACCTGCTTACGCCCGAAGGGCTCCGCGATCTCGCCGAATCCCGGCGACGCGAGGATGCGAATGTCGGCGGCGAATTTCGAGAGCGACGCGCCGATGCCGGCGAGCGTGCTGAGCACGAGGTAATCGAGTTTGCGCGGATAGGTCTGCGTGGCGACGTCGCGCGCGCGCAGATCGAACGCGCCGAGGACGTCGGCCTCTTGGTCGCGCGCGCGACGGCCCGTCCCGCGCAGGAGCCGCTCGTACGATGCGGACGTCCCGACCGCGCCGCGAATGCCCTTCGCGGTCAGCGCGTCGTAGGTCGCGCGCAGCTGCGCGTCGTCGATCAGCAGATCTTGCGCGTAGACGCCGAGCCGATAGCCGAGCGTCGTCGGCTCGGCCGGCTGCAGATGCGTGAACGCCATGCAGACGAGATCCGCGTGCGCTTCGATGCGCGCGGCGAACGCGCCGAGCAGCGCGTGCAGCTGCGTGCCGATCGCCGTGAGCGCGGCGCGCATGCGATACGTCTCGACGGTATCTTCGATATCCATCGAGGTCGCGCCGAGATGGAGCTTGCGACCGCCGACCTTCGCCTGCGAGGCGTACACGCGAATCTCCGCCATGAGATCGTGACCGATCTCGCGCTCGATCGCGAGCGCCGCATCGAGATCGATCTCGTCGCGATGCGCGACCAGATCCGCGACTTCTTCCGCCGTAACGAGACCGCTGCGTTGCTGCGATCGCGCGAGTTCGACCCACACCGTACGCCACAGCCGGCGCCGCTCGCGTTCGGAAAACAGGGCGCGCAGTTCCGGGCTGCCGTAGCGCCACGAAAACGGCGACGCGTACCTTCGTTCGTCCATCTCCGCATCGCGATTCGCGCCGAGAAGGCGGGCGCCTTGAAGGCCTTTGAGCGGCGCCGCTCGATCGATTATGATCGTGCGATGTACGTGCCGCCGCAGTTTCGAGAAGAGCGAGCCGACGTCTTGGCGGCGGCCGTTCGGGAGATCGCGTTCGGCGCGCTCGTCACGCCCGAGGGCGGCTCGCTGCGAGTCTCGCACGTCCCGATGCTGCTCGCCGAAGGTCCCGACGGATCGTGGACCCTCGAGACCCACGTCGCGCGGGCGAACGATCATTGGAAGCTTGCGGCTTCTCAGACGACGTCCGTCGCGATCTTTCAGGGACCGTCGGCGTACGTTTCGCCGTCGTGGTACGCGACGAAAACCGAGCACGGGCGCGTCGTGCCGACGTGGAATTACATCGTCGTGCACGCCCATGGCCGGCTCGAAGCGATCGAAGATCCCGCGTGGATCCTCGCGCATATCGGCGCGCTCACGGATGCGAACGAGCTCCATCGCGAAGAACCGTGGGCGATCGACGACGCGCCGCCGGGTTTCGTCGACGGCCTCGCGCGCGCGATCGTCGGATTACGAATGCACGTCGATCGACGCGAGGGCGCGTGGAAGATGATCCAGCACCGCAGCGAAGGAGACCGCCTCGGAACGATCGCCGGCCTCGATGACGACCCACACGGCCGCGCCGTCGCCGACGTCATGCGCGATCTCGAAGCGAAACGCGCCGAGCGCTAGATCGATCCGACGTATTCGGCCAGGCACGTTCGAATATCGCTCAGTTCCGACGTCGATATTTTAAAACGCGTCGCACTCACGATGCGGATCGTTGAAATGGATCGGACGGTGAATGCTAATGCATACGACGTCTTCTTCAGTCCGTTCGCGGCGTTGGGCGCCAAGGCGATCGAGAGCTCGGGAGGCGGCGAGTTGCGGGCAGCTTCTTCGGGTCGCTAACCACGACGCTCGGACGGACGGAACCTGGCTCACCAAAATGATGCCGGTCACGCCAATCGACGGCGACGATTGTGCCGCGCGGCGGCAACGCCGTGCCACCCGACGGAAACGAGACGATTTGCGGCGAGAATGCCTTGAATCTCATGCCGGCCTTTCGCATCACAACACAATCAGCTTGAAGTGTCTTACAATTATGTAATACCCTATCATTACCGCTCTCGACCCGCAATCGTTCGTCGGCAAGCGGGTCGCGTTAACGTATGTCGGCGATGACATCCCATCACGCGTCGGGATGCTACGGCGAGTGCCGGAACAGGGAACGGTTTGGCGATCGGTCAGCGACGAATCGACGTAAGTTACGTGCAATCGGTTCAAGAACTTCCAGCTTCTAAGAAGTCAAAGTGAAATAAGGTGCAAAGATGCTCGAGTCGGCCGCGTAGCGCCGGCCCGGAAACGTCTCGTCGTTCATTGCGATCGTTTGCACACGAAGACGATCTCGCCGCTCTGTAGTCAGCGTGCCTCGCGCGCGCCCGCCGCCGTCGCGACGTCGACGACGACGCGGGCGTCGTCGGCGCGGCCGGTGACGACCGCTTCGAAGCCGCGGACCGCGCGCTCGAAACCGAGACGCGCGCGCCGCTCGCCGAGCGCTTTCGCGAGACCGCGTAATTCGCGCTCGCGCCAACGCGCTTTCGCCGGCAGACTGCCGCCAGGCCGCGCGAGCTCCCACACGAGGCCGTACTCGGCGGCGAGCGCCGCGAGCAGCGGGACGCCGGCTCCGCGATCGGAGGCGAACATCTCGTGCGCGAGCGAGAGCGCATCGGCCGCTCGACCCGCGACGGCCGCGCTCGCGTATTGATACGCACGGACGTCGATCGAGACGAGCGATTCACGGCGCACATCTTCGAGCGTGATCGTCGTACTCGACAGCACGAGCTTCTCGAGATCGGTCCGCGTGCCGGCGAGATCGGCCTCGCCGCTCGCGAGCGCGGCGAGCGCCCCCGCATCCGCCGTCGCGCCGAGCTCCGCGAGCGTCTCGCGGATGAAGCGTTCGCGCGTCTCCGCACTCGGCGTCGTATCGATCCGCATCGCGGCGCGACCGAAGATCTTCGCGAGCGGCTCCGGGCGTTTGCTCGCGGGCGAGACGAGATCTTCGATGATGAGGACGTTGCCCTCGGGGACGTG
>CAZZYZ010000149.1:0-7844 GCA_964658425.1 Vulcanimicrobiota bacterium
GCGGGCGTCGGCGAGACGGGCGACGACGACGGAGGAGCGGCGGCCGGGCCGGCGGCGCCGGACCGCGCACCGGTCGCACCGAGAAGTACGGTCAGCGCGAGTGCAAACGACGCGAACGAACGAACGAGCATCCGCTCACGTACGCCGCGCCGACGTAGGTACCCGCTCGCCGTGCGTGACGCGCGGCCGGTCGGTTACGCGCTCTCGCCCGCCGCTTTCGGCGCGCCTTTGCGGCGAGCGCCCGGCCAACGGCGGACGCTTCCGTTCCGGCGCTTCGCAGGCGACCCCGCGTGCGGCTTGCCGCGGCCCGGCAGCAGATCGTTCGATTCGATGCGAGCGCTCGCGGCGGCGATCGCATCGGGCAGGCTCGGCGCGCTGACGAGATCGCGCGCGGCTCCGCGGCCCGCCTTATAGGTCGCGATCCAGACATCGCCGCGCAGCGTGACCTCGACGATCTGCGACTCTTCGGCGACCGAGCGCCGATCGACGTCGAGCATCCGATAGGCGAAGGCATCGGCGTTCTCGTGCGGCGCGATCCGCTTCGCCATCAGCACGTGTTCGTCGAACTTCGCTCCGAAGTTCGCGATCGGCCGGCCTTTGCGATCGCGGGCGGTACGCTGCGCGGGGCGTTCGAGCCGCCAGTGTTCGGGGCTCACCATCTGCCATGCGACGGGCTTGTGGCGCGGGTTCTCCGCTTCGAAGACCTCGCGCAAGCCCGTATCGACCTGCTCCGCGGTTCGCACGCGCGCGGCCCGGCGCGAATCCTTGCGAAACAATTCTTCATAGCGCTCGGCGAGCGTCGTGATCAACTCGCCCATCGCGTCGATCTGCGCGGGTAATCCCCAGAGCGTCGGCAGCGTCACGAGTTGATGACGCCGCGCGCGATCGACGATGTCGATGATCGCCGCGAACGGCTTCGGGCTCTGCTCGATCACCTGCCGCCGCGCGAGCGGCAACGGTAATTCCGAGAGCAGATAGGCGTACTCTTCGAGCGGCCGCAAGCCGCGGCCGGTGACCTGCGTGTAAAGCGTCGTCGATTTCGTCGGCCGCGCGTTGATGATCGCGGCGATCGAAGGAACGTCGAAGCCCTCGAGATAGAGCCCGCAATTCACGAGCACGTCGACGCGCGATCCGCGGAAGCCGTCGACGATCCGTTCGCGCTCCGCCTGCGGCGTTTCGCCGCTCGCGAACTCCGCGGCGATGCCCGCTTCTTTGAAGAGCGTCGCGACGTTGCGCGCGTGCTCGACCGAGGCAGTGAAGATCAGCGTTTTCTTCCCCGGCACGAGCCGCTGATAGGCTGCGAGTACCGCGCGATTGCGTTCTTCGGTGTCGACGGCATCGGCGAGTTGGCCGAGGACGAAATCGCCCGCGCGCGAAGCGACGTTGTCCAGATCGACCTCGGTCGCGATGGCGTACGATCGAACGGGGACGAGGTAGCCCGCTTCGATCGCCGCCCGCGCGTCCATCTGATAGACGGTCTCGGGGAAGATCTCCGTGAGCAGCGCGCCGTCGCCGCGCTGCGGCGTCGCGGTGAATCCGATGACGAGGGCGTCCGGGCGTTTCTGGACGATCTTTTCGAGGATCGCGCGATAGGTCGGGGCGGCCGCGTGATGCGCCTCGTCGATGACGAAGAGCGCGATCCGCCGGCCGAACTTCGTGACGAAGCGCGTGAGCCGCGTGCCCGTGAGCGTCTGCACCGTCGCAACGACGATCGTGCAATCGTCGGGCGCCGTCATGTCGGCTTTCTCGATCCCGACCACGGCACTCGGATTTTGCGCCCGCATCTTTTCGACGAGCTGCGTGATCAATTCGTCGCGATGCGCGACGACGAGCGTCACGTCGGTCGGCCGCAACTCCAAGAGCTCGGGCAACGTCGCGATGACGACGGTTTTCCCGAGCCCGGTCGCGAGTGAGACGAGTTGCGCGCGACAACCACGCTGCCGCGCCTCGACGATGGCCCGCTGCGCTCCGAGTTGATACGGGCGCAGGCGTAGGGTACTAAAATTCAAGCTCGGCCTTGTCCATCACGAGGGTGATGAGAGGCATCCGCGGAGCATCGGCTCGACACGTCACCATCGGCAGCGTGGAAAGAGCCCCGCCCTTACACTACGTTTCCGACGTCGTTAGACTCTGCTAGACGCGTGCGATACTCCTGCTCGGTCGCGAGCCAACCCGAGAAACGCTTCTCAAAGATATCGGGCCGCAGCAGCATGTGATCGCGATACGCTTGGAAACTGCGCTCGTGATACTCGTGGTAGCTTCCGAGGAGGTCGGGGCCCGTGACGACGCCCGCGGCGATCATGAGATCGGCGAGCGCGCGCAGACGCACGCGCAGGAACGCGATCGTGTCGAGCATGTTGCCGAAGAGCTCGATGCCGACCGTCTCCGGCTCGTCGATCGTCGGGAGATCGCTCGCATCGTCCTCGACCGCCGGCAGGTGATCCGAGGGATGCTCGCGCGCGAGCGCGCGGACCTCGCCGAGCGTCGTGAACTCAGAGCCGAACGCACCCCACGTGAGCGCGCGCGTCACGGGCGAGATCGAATACGAAAAATTCTGGCCGCCGAGCAAGTACGAGACGATCTCGCCGTCGGTTCGCTTCAGGTGATAATCGTCCGGCAGCGTGACGCTGCGACGCGCGACGTCGAGCGATACGGTAATCGTGCGGTCTTCCACGGGGCTCCTCGCTTCTATCGCGCGCGCGTGTGCGCTCGCTCACGATTGTCTTCGGCCGAACGAGTCCGCGTGTTGAGACGCGACCCGATCTCGCAGCGTCGGGTCACGCGGTAGCAGAAAACTCTATGGTGAGATCGTCAAACGCGTTATGCGCCCGGCCTGAACCTCGTTGTATTAGAGCCGGCCGAGGCGATCGCGAACGATCATCGCCACCGGGTCGAAATCGTTGCCGTCCGATGGGTAGACGAGAACGAGTGCGGCGAATTCGAGCGAACGGCGTCCAGGCTGACGCTATTGTTCGACGAGTCCAACGGCGTTAGAGCAGCGCACGGCGGAAATCGGCGAGCACCGACGCGAGATGCACGTTGAAGCGGGCGGCGAGTGCGCCGTCGATCACGCGGTGATCGTAGGAGAGCGAGAGCGGCAACATGAGGCGCGGCGCGAACGCGTGGCCGTCCCACACGGGCTTCGTCGCGGCGCGACTGAGGCCGAGGATCGCTACTTCGGGGGCGTTGATGATCGGGGTGAAGCTCGTGCCGCCGATCCCGCCGAGGCTCGAGATCGTGAACGTTCCGCCCGACATCTCGGCGCCCGTGAGTTTCCCCTCGCGCGCCTTCTTCGCGAGCGCCGCCGTCTCGGCCGCGATCTCGAAGATGCCCTTCGAATCGGCATCGCGCAGCACGGGCACGACGAGCCCGCTCGGGGTGTCGGCGGCGAAGCCGATGTTGTAATAGCGCTTGAGCACGAGTGCGTCGCCGTCGAGCGAACTGTTGACGTCGGGATACGCGCGCAGCGCCGAGACGGCCGCGACGATCGCGAACGCGAGCATCGTCACCTTGACGTCGGATCGCTCCGTGCCGAGCCGTTTGCGAAATGCTTCGAGTTCGGTGACGTCGGCTTCGTCGTTATTCGTGACGTGCGGGATCGAGATCCAATTGCGATGCAGGCTCGGGCCCGCGATCTTGCGGATCCGCGAGAGCGCGACGCGTTCGATCTCCCCGAACGACGCGTAATCGACGCGCGGCGGCGGCGGCAATTCGAACGGCAACGACGTGCCGCTCGCGCTCGGTCGCCGCGCTTCACCGGCTGGCCGAGCCAGCACGGACTTCACGTGGCCCGCGACGTCGTCGCGCGTGATTCGCGCGTGCGGGCCGCTCCCGACCACGTCGTGCAGATCGACGCCGAGTTCGCGTGCGAAGCGCCGAATCGCGGGGCTCGCATGGACGACGCCGTTCGTCGCAACGAGCGGCGTCGGATCGGCCGGAACCGACGCCGACGTCATCGCGCGCTGCGGCGCGACGGGCGCGATGGATGTCGCTTTCGCGGGCGCCGGAGGCGGCAAAGCGTTCGTTGCGTGAATGGGCGCGGCAGAAGCGGCCGACGCCGTCGCTGTTACGGTAGCGAGCAGCGTGCCTTGCGAAACACGATCGCCGATCTTTACGGCGACCGTCCCGATGATACCGGCATCGGTCGACGGAACTTCCATCGTCGCCTTGTCGGTCTCGAGTGCGATCAGCGGTGACTCGCGCTCGACGCGGTCTCCGGCTTTGACGAACACGTCGATGACGGTTACGTCGTCGAATCCGCCGATATCGGGCACGCGCAATTCGATCGTCACGGTCGCGGGCGCAACGGTTGCGGAGCGATCGACGGCGCTCCCCGTCGCGGCATCGCTCCTTGCTTGCGCAGACGAAAACGCCGTCGCTCCATCGGCGATCGGCGGCGCGGCGCTCGCAGCGGCGGCGAGGACGAGGATGATCGAGCCCTCCGACACGACGTCGCCCGCTTTGACGGCGACGCTCTCGACGACGCCCGCCTGCGGCGAGGGGACGTCCATCGTCGCCTTCTCCGATTCGAGCGTCACGATCGGATCGTCGACGACGATCGTATCGCCGGGCGCGACGAGGACGTCGAGGACGGGGATGCCGACGAAATCGCCGATGTTCGGAACGCGGACCTCGATCGTTTGCGCCATGCTTACACCGTGACGGGATTGGGCTTTTCGGGGTCGAGCCCGAACTCTGCGAGCGCCCGGGCGACGACGGAACGTTCGATCGTGCCCTCGGCGGCGAGCGCCGAGAGTGCGGCGAGCGCGACGTAGCGCCGATCGACCTCGAAGAACGCGCGCAGTTTGTGGCGATGGTCGCTGCGGCCGAAGCCGTCCGTGCCGAGCGCGTGAAAACGTCGGTCGACGAACGGTCGGATGCCGTCCGCATGCGATTTCACGTAATCGCTCGCGGCGACGATCGGCCCCGGGTGCGACGCATCGATCGCTTCGGCGACGTACGGGACGCGCGGCGCGTCTTCCGGATGGAGCATATTCCAGCGTTGGACGGCGAGACCGTCACGGCGGAGTTCGTTGTAACTCGGCGCACTCCAAACGTCGGCCGCGACGCCGTATTGCTTTTGGAGGATCTCGGCCGCCGCGATCACTTCGCGCAGAATCGTCCCCGAGCCGATCAGCTGCACGCGCGGTATCTTCGGCGCGGCCTCCGCCGCGGAGAACAAGTACAATCCCCGAACGATCCCGGCCTCGGCGCCCTCGGGCATCGCCGGGTGAACGTAATTTTCGTTCATCACCGTAATGTAATAGTAGACGTCTTGCTGCTCCGCGATCATGCGGCGCAGGCCGTCGCGCACGATCACCGCGAGTTCGTAGCCGAACGTCGGATCGTACGAGACGCAGTTCGGAATGAACGCCGCGAAGTTCTGGCTGTGGCCGTCCTCGTGCTGCAGCCCTTCGCCGTTGAGCGTCGTGCGGCCGGCGGTCCCGCCGAAGAGGAAGCCGCGGCTGCGCATATCGCCCGCCGCCCACGCGAGATCGCCGATCCGTTGAAAGCCGAACATCGAATAGAAGATGTACATCGGGATCATCGGCTCGTCGCTCGTCGAGTAGCTCGTCGCGCCCGCGATCCACGAGCACATGGCGCCCGCCTCGTTGATGCCCTCTTGTAAGATCTGGCCCGCGACGTCTTCGCGGTAATACATCAGCTGCGCGGCGTCCTGCGGTTTGTAGAGCTGCCCCAGATGCGAATAGATCCCGAGCTGGCGGAACATGCCCTCCATGCCGAACGTTCGCGATTCGTCGGCGACGATCGGGACGATCCGCTTGCCGAGCACCTTATCTTTGACGAGCGTCGAGAGGACGCGCGTGAACGCCATCGTCGTCGACATCGCGCGATCGCCCGAGCCTTTGAGCTGCGAGTCGAACGCGGAGAGCGCGGGGATCTCGAGCGATGCCGATGCGTACATGCGGCGCTGCGGCACGGCACCGAGCGTGCGCGTCGTCTCCGCGAGGAATCTCGCCTCTTCGCTATCGGGCGCCGGCCTCGCGAACGGCACGTTCGAGAGGTCCGCATCGGAGATCGGGATCGCGAAGCGATCGCGGAACGCACGCATCGCCTGGAGATCCATGTGCTTCTGCTGATGCGCGATGTTTTGCGCTTCGCCCGAACTGCCGAGGCCGTAGCCCTTAATCGTCTTCGCGAGGACGACCGTCGGCTGGCCCGTATGTTTGACCGCCGCATCGTACGCCGCGTAGACTTTGGCCGCATCGTGGCCGCCGCGATTGAGCGCCCAGATCTGCTCGTTCGTCCAATCCGCGACGAGCGCCGCCGTTTCGGGATAGCGCCCGAAGAAATGCTCGCGGACGTACGCACCGTCGTTCGCTTTGAACGTCTGGTATTCGCCGTCAACGCATTCGGTCATCAACTGCACGAGCTTACCGCTCGTATCGCGATCGAGCAGATAATCCCAACCGCGGCCCCAGATGACTTTTAGGACGTTCCAACCCGAACCGCGGAACGCGCGCTCGAGCTCCTGAATGATCTTGCCGTTCCCGCGGACGGGACCGTCGAGCCGCTGCAGATTGCAATTGACGACGAAGATCAGGTTATCGAGCTGTTCGCGCGCCGCGACGCCGATCGCCCCGAGGGATTCGGGCTCGTCGCATTCCCCGTCGCCGAGGAAGCACCAGACTTTGCGACCCTCGGTATTCGCGATCCCGCGATTGTGCAAGTACTTGAGGAATCGCGCCTGATAGATCGCCTGGATCGGCCCGAGCCCCATCGAGACGGTCGCGAATTGCCAGAACTCGGGCATCAGCCACGAGTGCGGATACGAGGGCAGGCCGCCGCCGTCGACTTCTTGACGGAACCTGCCGAGCTGTTCCGCCGAGATCCGGCCTTCGAGAAACGCCCGCGCGTAGACGCCCGGCGCCGAGTGACCCTGAAAGAAGACCAGATCGCCGCCGAAGCCCTCGCGCGGCGCGCGAAAAAAGTGATTGAAGCCGACGTCGTAGAGCGTCGCCGAGGATGCGAAGCTCGCGACGTGGCCGCCGAGCTCCGCGCCGTCGGTATTCGCGCGCACGACCATCGCCATCGCATTCCAGCGAATGAAATGGCGGATGCGCGTCTCGATCTCGAACGTCTCGGGCATGCGCGGCTGCAGCCCGTGCGGGATCGTGTTGACGTACGGCGTCTGAACGCC
Source organism: Vulcanimicrobiota bacterium (assembly GCA_964658425.1). Taxonomy (GTDB): domain Bacteria; phylum Vulcanimicrobiota; class Vulcanimicrobiia; order Vulcanimicrobiales; family Vulcanimicrobiaceae; genus CAZZYZ01. The sequence continues at coordinate 7,163 of CAZZYZ010000149.1, forward strand.
GAGTTCGACGGGTGCCCCGCCGCTCTGAGCGCGTTCCACGATGCGCTCGACGAGCTGTTGCGTACGCGCGGGACCCTCGTGACGAAGCACGCCGTCGAGGGCTTCGAGCCACTCTTGGGTCTCCTGCGGGTCGCCGTCGGGCATCAGCGGTATCGTCAGCATCTTCACGTCGCTTAGCCGTCCGTGGTGCGGGTTCATTGCGCCGAACGCAGGCACGGCGCGCCGGGCCACGGGATACTCGGGCGATGGTCTCGACCCGGGGGAACACGCGAAACTTCTTTGCAGGCTTACTCTCGGGCGATATCAGCTATCAGATCCAGGGCGTGGCGATCGGGTGGCACGTCTTCGGGCTGCACCATCGCGCCTTCGATCTCGGGCTCGTCGGCCTCGCGCTCTTCGTTCCGACCTTCGTTTTCGCGCTGCCCGCGGGCGTCTTCTGCGATCGCCACGAGCGGCGGCTCATCGTCGCGGGCGGCGCGCTCGTCGAAGCGCTCGGCGTCGCCGCGTTCGTCGCGGCGATCCTCGCACGCGTCGATGCGCTCGGCTTCTACCTCGCGATCATCGCGGTCATCGGGACGGCGCGGGCGTTCGCGACGCCCGCGGAACGCGCGCTGCTGCCGAGTATCGTCCCGCCCGAACGGTACATGCGCGTGCAGACGACGTATTCGTCGCTGCGGCAACT
>CAZZYZ010000150.1:0-7720 GCA_964658425.1 Vulcanimicrobiota bacterium
CTTCGACGTGCCATGCCTCGTGCAGTTCCGCATCGCCGCCCGCCGCCGGCCGCGCGACGACGCGTGCGGACCCGGTGCGAAAGAGCCGCAGCGGCGCGTCGCGCGCCCAGGCGCCGCCGCGAATTGCGCGACCGCAAAAATACGTCGTCCGCGCGATGCGGTACCCCGCGACGTCGTTCTCGGCGACGGTCCGCTCGAGCGCGCGGCGTGCCGCGGGATCGAGCGCTTCGTCGGCGTCGAGCATGAACGTCCACGCCGTCTCGACTTCGGAGAGCGCGAACCGGCGCGCGGAGACGAACCCCGTCCAGGGCCGCACGATCGTTCGCGCGCCCCACTCGGCCGCGATGAGCACCGTGCCGTCGGTCGACTCCGCATCGAGCACGAGCAGTTGCGCGCCGCGCGGGATGCTCGCGAAGGCGTGCGGTGCGTTGCGCGCCTCGTTGCGGGTCAGGACGACGAAGGTGATCGCCTCGGGTGTCAGGTCGCGCGCGCGGAGATCGAGCCGGCCGTCTCGGAGGGCTCCGCCGAGATCGCTCGCGCGAGCGCGGCGCCGACGAAATCGCGATAGAGCGGCGACGGCCGCGTCGGGCGTGATTTGAACTCGGGATGCGCTTGCGTCGCGACGAACCACGGATGCGCGGAGGTCGGCAACTCGACGCATTCGACGAGTTGCGTACGCCCGACGACGTGATGGCCCGAGAAGATCATGCCGTGCTCTTCGAAGAGCGCTTTGTAACGATTATTGAACTCGTATCGGTGCCGATGCCGTTCGCTGATCGCGAGCTCGCCGTACGCCCGCGCGGCGAGCGTCCCGGGCTCGAGCGTACAATCGTAGGTGCCGAGACGCATCGTGCCGCCCATCAGTTCGAGGTTGCGTTGATCGGGCAGAAAATCGATCACGGGATCGGGCGTCGATTCGTCGACCTCGCTCGTCATCGCTTCGGGCAAGCCGCAAACGTGGCGCGCGAACTCGACGCACGCGAGCTGCATGCCGTAGCAGATGCCGAGGAACGGGATCCTCTGCTGCCGTGCGAACGAGATCGCGCGTAATTTCCCCTTGACGCCGCGCGCCCCGAACCCGGGCGCGACGAGGATGCCGTCGACGCCGCGCAGCGCCGCCGTCCCCGCGTCTTCGACCGTCTCCGAATCGACGCGTTTGATCTCGACGTGCGCGTCGTTCGCAATCCCGGCGTGATAGAGCGCCTCGACGATCGAGATATAGGCGTCTTTGAGTTCGACGTATTTGCCGACGAGCGCGATGCGAACGTGATGCGTCGGATTCGTGATCCGCTCGACGATCCGTTCCCAGCTCTCGATATCGAGCGCCGCCGCCGGAAGGTTCAGCCGCTTGAGAACGGCTTCGGCCAGACCCTCGCGCTCGAGATTGAGCGGGACCTTGTAGATCGTGCTCGCGTCGCCGTTCTGCACGACGTTGCGCGGCGCGACGTCGCAGAACAGTCCGATCTTCTCCTTGAGTTCGATCGGGATCGGCTGCTCGGAGTTCGTGCGCACGACGATCGCATCGGGCGCGATCCCGATCGCGCGCAATTCGCGCACGGAGTGCTGCGTCGGCTTCGTCTTGAGTTCGCCCGCGGCGCCGAGATGCGGCAGCAGCGTAAGGTGCACGAACATCACGTTTTCTTCGCCGACGTCGTAGCGCACCTGACGGATCGCTTCGAGAAACGGCAGCGACTCGATATCGCCGACGGTCCCGCCGACCTCGATGATGCAGACGTCGGCGCCGCTGTTCTCGGCGACGCGGCGAATCTGCGCCTTGATCTCGTTCGTGATGTGCGGGATGACTTGCACGGTCGCACCGAGATAGTCGCCTCGCCGTTCCTTCTCGATGACGGAACGATAGATCTGACCCGTCGTGACGTTGTTCGAGCGCGTCAGGGATTCGTCGATGAAGCGCTCGTAATGTCCGAGATCGAGATCGGTCTCCGCGCCGTCTTCGGTGACGAAGACCTCGCCGTGCTGGTACGGATTCATCGTCCCGGCATCGACGTTGATGTACGGGTCGAGCTTCTGAATCGAGACGGAGATGCCGCGACTCTTGAGCAGGCGTCCGAGCGATGCGGCCGTGATGCCCTTGCCGAGCGAGCTCACGACGCCACCCGTGAAAAAGATAAACTTCGCCACTATGGACGTGCGGTTTTCGGCGGTGCCGGGAAGGGCTCCCGCCGCACCTCGACGAGCCGCGCGAGCCCCGCCAGATCCGCATGCATGCGGACGGCGTACGACGGAAACGCGCGCGCCGCAAGTGCGGCGAGCGCCGCCGCATTTCCCGGGCCCGCCTCCATCACGAGCAGCCCGCGGTCCGCGAGCAGCGCCCGGATCTGCGCGAGCAGCGCGCGATACGGATCGAGCCCGTCGGGTCCGCCGTCGAGCGCGAGCCGCGGTTCGAAGCCCGTCGGATCGGGCCGCGGGCGAAGATCGGCGGTCGCGACGTACGGCAGATTCGCGACGATCGCATCGAAGCGCGCGGACCCCGCGCAAGCCGCGAGCAGGTCCGATTCGCGACACGCGACGTTCGCCGCGACGCCGTGCCGGGCGGCGTTGCGCGCCGCGACGGAGAGCGCCGCGGGCGAGACGTCGAGCGCGACGACGTTGGCACGGTCGTAGGCGCATGCGAGCGAGACGGCGAGCGCGCCGCTCCCGGTGCCGACGTCGCAGAAACGCAGCGGCGCGCTGCGATCGGCGAATCGCTCGAGGACGAGCGTGACGATCGCCTCGCTCTCCGGTCGAGGCACGAGCACCGCGGGCGAGACGGAGAACCGTCGCCCGTAGAAACCGACCTCGCCGACGATGTAGGCGACGGGTTCGCCCGTCGCGCGCCGTTCGAGCATCGAGCCGAAACGCGCGGCCGTCGCTGCGTCGACCTCCGCATCGTCGTGCGCGAAGAGCCACGCCGCGCTCCGCGCGAGCAGTTCGCCGAGCATGACGACCGTGTCGAACCGCGCGGCATCGTCGCCGCCGAGCCGCGCTCGCCCCGACGCCATCAGATCGCGAACGGAAACGGCGATACGAGCCGCTAGAGGTCGTCCGCGAGCGACGCGAGGACCGTGGGGTGTTCCTCGTACGACAGGCCGTCGAAGGACCAGCCGAACGACCAGCCGGATTGGCCGGCGAGCGCCGCCGTTCCGACGTCCTCCGGATCGGGATACGCGAGCGCGAGCGACGAGACGCGAACGCTCTCGGGGAACGCGCCGCTCTCGTTCTCGAGCGTCAGGCCGCTCGTGCCGAAGAACGTCAGCGTCGCGAGCTGCGTCCCCATCGACGGGCCGAGCGAACCGTAGAGCCGGAGCGTGAGCCGGCGGACTTGCATGTCGAGCTCGAGCGCGGCGACGTACGTGCCGTCGAAGCTGCGCGTTCGCACGAGTTCCAGAGCTTCTTGATCGCGTCGCGCAGCACTCACGCGGCTCTCTGTGCGCGCGCGCTGCGAATGCGACCTGCCTCGGGCGCGCGGACTATTCGCGCGCCGGCCACGTCCCGACGAGGTTGCCGTAGCTGCCGTTCGTGTGCAGATCGAGGACCGTGACGGCGCGCGAGGGACCGGCGTCCGCGTATTCGACCGCGCGCCCGTAACAGGCGGCGACGGCGTCGCCCGGCTTCATCGCGAGCGCCTGCCGGACGCCCGGGTCGCTCGCCCGTCCTTCGATGCGCAGCGTCGCGCCGTTCGCGAGCGTCATCAGGCCGCTCTGATACGCGGCGGGGCCCGCCGGCGGCCGGATCGCGGCGATCGTCGTGCGCGCGCACGGCGTCACCGCCTTCGCCGCCTCGGTCACCGCCACGTACGGTACGTTCGACGGCGTCGCGATTTTCGCGACGTCGCGCACGATCGCGTTGGCGACGCCCGGCAACGGATCTTCCTGCTGGCTCGTCACGAAGGCGATGATCGTCGCGTGCCTCTTCGGCAGATAGTACGCTGCCGTATTATATCCCGAGACGCCGCCCGTGTAGCCGTACCAACCCGCGCTGCAGCCGATCCCGAGCCCGAACGCGAGCCCGGGATCGCCCGTCGGCACGCAGGTCAGCCGCGCGCGCTGCGTCGCGGCCGAATTCGTCGTGCCGGTGACGTAGGCGCGCACCCAGCGTTTCATATCGGCGACGTCGGAGACCATGACGCCCGCCGCCCACGTGAGCGAGGGCGGAAAGAGCACGGACTGATCGATCCAACCGCCCGATTTCGTGCGCGTGTACCCGTGCGCGTACGGCGCAGGCAGGTCGGGCGACGTCAGCGGAAACGTCGTTTGCGCCAAGTGCAGCGGACCCGTGATGCGGGTTGCGATCAGATGCGCGATCGTATCGTGCGAGACGGCCTCGGCGATCATGCCGAGCAGCATGTAATTCGTGTTGCTGTAGTTCCACTTCGTCCCGGGCGTGAAGAGACGCGGCGCGTCGCACGCCTCTTGCACGTACTTCACGCGATCGACCGGCACGTCGGGGCTGATGTTCGCGCTCTGAAATGCTTTGAGCGAGTAGAGATCGACGATTCCGCTCTGCATGCGCATCAGCTGCCGCACCGTGATCTTGCCGCCGCCCGAGACGCGAACGGGCAGCTCGAACGCCGAGATCGGATCGTCGAGCCGGAGCTTCCCCTCATCGACGAGTTGCAGCAGGACCGTCACCACGAACGTCTTCGTATTGCTTCCCACGCGAACGTGATCGGCGAGCGAGAGGGGCCGCCGCGGCTCGAGCCGCCCGGCGCCGATCCCTTCGACCATCGAGCCGAACCCCGGAACCCACACGCCGAGCAGCACGCCCGGGACGGGCGTCTTCCCACCGTACACCGCGAGATCGCGCGCCACGGCGGCCCGAATCTTCGTCTGCAGATACGGCGCGATCGGCACGTCGTCGCCGGATCCGGGCGCCGCTGCGGCGCGCGCGGGCGTCGCGCAGATCGCACATGCGACGAGGGCGGCGGTCAGTGCGGCGAGTCGCGAAACGAGCACGGCAGAACCCCCATGGACAACGCGTCGTCGAAACGCGACCACGTGCCGTTCATCCGGCGAAGTTATGGGGCCTTGCACGAACGGACGATCGGTCGAAATCGCGCTTTCGCGCAAACGGTTCGCGAAGGCTCCTCGGACGCGTGACGAACGTCTCCGTCCGGATAGCGATCCGTAACTCGTACGGTACTGAAACGTTTGGAGCAACGATGAGCGGCGATTCGAATGCGCGACGCGACCACGGCGATCTGGTTCTCGGGATCGACGCCGGGACGGGCGGCCTTCGGGCGTGCCTCTTCGATCTTCACGGTCGCTCGTTCGGTGCGGCGGCGCGCGGCTACGACACGTCGTATCCGCGTCCCGGCCTCGCGGAACAGCGTCCCGCCGACTGGTGGGAGGCGCTCGTTTCGGCGACGCGCGCGGTCCTCGCGAACGATCGCATCGACGCGACGCGCGTCGTCGGCATCGCGATCGATGCGCCCTGCGACATCCTGCTCGTCGACGAAGCGGGCGAGCCGCTCACGAATGCGATCATGTGGATGGACCTGCGCGCGGTCGACGAAGCGCGCCGGCTCACGGACACGAACGATTCGGTCCTAAAGTATTGCGGCGGGGACGTGCCGGCGGAGTGGCCGCTTCCTAAGAGCCTGTGGCTCAAAGAGCACGAACCCGAGCTCTGGAATCGTTCGGCGCGGCTCGTCGAGCAGATGACGTGGCTGACGTGGAAGCTGACGGGCGAATGGGTCGCGCCGCTCAATAGCGCGGCAGCGAAGTGGCACTACCGTCCGCCGGGCGACGGCGGCGGGACGGGCTGGCCCGCGGCGCTGCTCGCGGCGGTCGGCCTTGACGATGCGATCGCGAAATTGCCTGCGGAGGTCATTGCGATGGGCGCGAAGGGCGGCGACCTCTCGAACGACGCGGCGGCGGAGCTCGGATTGCCGGCCGGGATCGCCGTCGCGATGAGCGGGATCGACGCGCACGCTGGGATGCTCGGCGTCGGCGTCACGGGCCCGGGCGCCGTCGCGCTCATCACCGGCACCTCGACGTGCCAGCTCGCGCAAGCCACCGCGCCCGTCTTCGATCCCGGCCTGTGGGGGCCGTTCGAGAGCGCCGTCGTCGCGGCGGAGTGGACGATCGAAGCCGGCCAGGCGAGTACCGGCGGAACGGTCCGCTGGCTGATGGATCTCGCGGGCGCGCGCTGGCCCGAGGCGGATCGCTACGCACACGCGGACGCCGAAGCCGCAGCGATCGCGCCCGGCAGCGACGGACTCGTGCTGCTCGATTTTTGGCAGGGCAGCCGAACGCCCGTGAAAGATCCCCACGCGCGCGGCACGATCTGGGGACTCACGAGCGGTCACACCGCCGCCCATCTCTTGCGAGCCGTATACGAGGGGACGGCGTACGGCAATCGCCGCATCCTCGAAGCGCTCGCGCGTAACGGCGTCCCGACCGAACGCATCGTCGCCTGCGGCGGTGGCGTGCGCAGCGCACTCTGGCTGCAGATCCTCGCGGACATCGCGGGCGTGCCGATCGACTACACGTCGAACGACGATGCGGTCGCGCTCGGCAGTGCGATGTGCGCGGCGGTCGGCGCGGGCGCGTATCCGAATCTTCCCGCGGCGGCGAAGGCGATGACCGGGACCGAGCGCCGCGTCGAACCCGATGCCGAGCGCCGCGCGATCTACGACGCGGGATTTGCGACGTACGAGCAAACCTACGCCGCCCTCGCGCCGCTCTTCGCGAAACGCGCGAAGACGATCTCGAGCGGCAGAGGCACGGAAAAGGCTTCCGTCCACGAGCTCCCGTAACGGTAATGCTTTACCACCGACTCTTTCGACGCTGCCTTCGGGCGGCGCGTCGCGGCGCTCATGCCGCCGGTACGCGCCGGCGATCGCGCGACGGAACGACGTATCCTTGGAGAGATATTCATGAGCGCCCACGTCGTCGGAATCGATCTCGGAACCACCGGCGTTCGCGCGGTTCGGATCGACGGTGCGGGCACGGTCGTCGCGAGCGCGACCTCGACGTATCCGTTATTGACGCCGCAGCCCGGGTGGACGGAGCAGGATCCCGGGGCGTGGTGGGACGCGACCGTCGAGACGCTGCGCGGGGTCGCCGCGGCGGACGATCGCCCGATCGGCGGCATCGGCATCGCGGGCCAGATGCACGGCGCCGTCTTCCTCGACGAGCGGGCCGCGGTGATCCGGCCGGCGTTGCTGTGGAACGATCAGCGCACGGGCGCGGCCGCGCTCGCGCTCGAATCCGCCGTCGGCCGCGACCGCTTGCGCGCGATCACCGGAAACGCCGCGCTCACGGGCTTTCAAGCGCCGAAGATCCTCTGGCTACGAGAGAACGAGCCCGCGAATTTCGCACGCGTGAGGCACGTCTTGCTGCCCAAAGACTATCTGCGTTTCCGGCTGACGGGCGCGTTCTTCGCCGAACCCTCCGACGCGTCGGGGACCTCGCTCTTCGATCTCGGCGCGCGCGACTGGTCGGATGAGGTTTTGCGCGCGCTCGATCTGCCGCGCGCGTGGTTCCCGCCGATCGCCGAGAGCCCAGCGGTCGTCGCCGCCGTCTCGCGCGTTGCGGGTGTGCATTACGCCGAGATCGTCGCCTCGATTTCGAGCAAGTCGGCGGGTCCCGGTACGCGCGCCAATATCGACGAGTTCACCGAGACGACGTCCAAGGCCATCGAAGTGCTCGGCGGGGCGAAGAAGGGCAAGGCGATCATCATCCTGAACCCGGCCGAGCCGCCGATGATCATGCGC
>CAZZYZ010000151.1:0-7682 GCA_964658425.1 Vulcanimicrobiota bacterium
GATCGCGGCGACCGTCGTGATCGGCTACGTACTCGGCGCGCGCAAGGGTACCGACGGCCCGCTCGGTACGCGCCTCGTCGTCGCGATGCTCGGTTCGCTCGCCATCATCGCGGCCGGGATCGCGTCGGGGTTGCTCGGCCCCGATACCGAGGTCGTCGCGCGCGCACCGGGGACGGTCGCGCCGATCCCGAGCGCCGGCGTCGCTGCGTTCTTTCCGATCGCGGGGCCGGAAGCGATCGCGCGGGGTGACGCGCTTGTGACCCTGCGGCGTCGAAATGCATCGGCCCTGACGCTCGGCCGAAACGGCCGCCGCTACCTCGGTGCGAGCGTGCTGACGCTCGTTCCGAAGATCGCGGCATACGTCGAAGCGCGCGACCCGAAGGGCGCCCATCTCACGATCACGCAGCCGACGAATCCGGCGTTCCTCTCGCCCGTCTTACTCTTCACGCAGCTCGTCCCGATCGCCGGAAAAGAGCTGCCCGCCGACTCGTTCGCCGTCCCGGCCTTGCATCGCCAGATCAAGGCGTTCTACTTTGCCAAGGGCGCGACGACGGGGATGAACGCGCACGGCGCGGGCTCGGGCGATGCGCTCCTCTTCGCGGTCGACGATGAAGCGGGGCATCTGTTACCGGGCGCGATCGGTTTCGATCCGGCGGGTTCGATGCTCGAGATCGGCGGCGTGCGGCTCTCCGGCGCGCTCGGCACGTATCCGGCACTTCAAGTCGCGGCCGTCCCGGAGCCGCTCGCGCTTTGGGCCGGCGGCGCGCTGTTCGTCGCCGGCATCGCGTTCGCGTACGCGCCGCGTCGCGCTCCGCGCGGCGAGGGCGCGGTCGCCGCCGGCGCGACGTAACAACATAGCGTCATAGGAGTCGTCGCTCGCGACGACGCTTTCGCAAATTGGCCGAAGCCTCGTGGTTTACGACGAAGGACCATGTGGATAAATGTGTGGAAGGTGCGCGCAAGCGTACGTCCTGCAATGTCGCGAAAGCCTACCTCCGATCCGGACACGTGGAGCCAGATGAGTCATCCCACGATCCCGCGAGATGTCGCTGCCGGCGTAGCGAATTACATCGAGGTCCGTCGGGCCGAACTCGTCGCGGCCGTCGTGCGCTCGCCCGCGCTTCCGCAGGGTCGTTCGTCGACTGCGAGCACGCTCGCGAATGCATTCTTCGATCGGCTCGTTCGCGAATTCGAGGCGGACGACGCCGTCGAAAGCGACGGCTGGATCGATCGCGTGGTCTCGGCGACCGACGTGCTCGAGAACGCGCAGATCGTCGCGATCGGCTGCGCCGTGCTGACGAGTTCGTATTGCGCGTCGACCGGCGGTGACGACGAGGTGATCGCCTATCTCGCGATCCGCGCTGGCGATCTCGATCGCGCGCTGCGCGCGCCTAAATCGGATCGCAGCCAAGTCACCGATCTCGTGCGCACCGCAGCCGCCGACGACGTCGTCTCGGCGTTACTCTCCGCGATCGAATCGCGCGACAGCGCGACCTGCGACCACTCGCGGGCAGTCGGTATGTGGTGCGGCCGCATCGCGAAGATGATCGGGATGGACGCGAACGAGCAGAAGATCGCGGTGCTCTCCGGGACGCTGCACGATATCGGCAAAGTCGCGACGCCGTCCGACGTCTTGCTCAAACCCGGCCCGCTCGATGCGCGCGAGTGGGAGATCATGAAGATGCACTCGCTGACGGGCGCGCAGATTCTCGAGCGCATCCCGTCCCTCGCGCCGCTCGCGCCGATCGTTCTCGCGCATCACGAGCGCATCGATGGCGGCGGGTATCCGAATCGCCTCGTGGGCGATGCGATCCCGCTCATGGCGCGGATCGTCGGCGTCGCGGATTCGTTCCACGCGATGATCAGCAAACGCCCGTATCGCCGGCCGCTGCCGGTCCCGGCGGCGCTGGAAGAATTACGCAAGAGCTCGGGGACGCAGTGGGATCCGCTCGTCGTCGATGCGATGCTCGCGATCGTACAGCCCGCCGGCGCAGCGCAACGGGCATTGCGCGTCGTGCGCGTCGGCGAACGCTGAGCGGGCGCGTCGCCTACGCGGGCGTAATCGATTGTAGCCGCGCGATGACGGCCGCGGGATCTTCGAGACCGACATCGCCGCAGAGCGGATCGATACCCCGGCCGGCTCGCGGGTAGCCCGCGCAGATCGCGCGATATTCGTCGAGCCTGCGAAAGAACGCCGGCTGCGTGAGTTCGTTCAGGTAGCCGCAGCGGCCGATCGCGCCCCGCGGCAACGGCGCGACGAGATTCCCGCCGCGCTTCTGAACGATCTTCCGATGGCTCTCCCACATCACGTCTTCGTCCCCGAGTACGTCGTGCCACAGGCTCAAGCCGTAGGCGTCGATGAGCGCGAGGATGCGCTCGAACGCCCCGCGGTCGAGCCATCCGGCGCGGTGGCTCAGATACGCGCCGAAGCCCATGTCGATCGCGACGGCATGACCGTGGAGAAGGCCGGCTTCGATCTCGAAACCGGGTGACCACGTGTGGCCGTAGGCGTGCGGCCGGCACTGGTGCGTCTCGTAGAGATTGTCGTACTCGGCTTCGATGTAGGAACGCATCGCGCCGCCCAAGATCTTTTGCGACAGACGATGGATGTCGTCGTCCGGCTCGCAGTCGACCGTGCCGAATCGCGTCGCGACGAGCTCGCCCCGAGCCGCCTCGAGATCGGCGAAGAGCTCGGCGTTCGCGACGGTCGCGATCTTGATGATCTCCGCCACGCCGTGGCGCAGCCAGCCTTCACGAAGGGTGCGAAAGAAGAAGCGATCCGTGATGCAGAGGACGGGCGGATGGTACGCTCCGAGCAGATTCTTGTAGCCGAAACCGTCGCAGCACGTTCGAGGCGACGGGCCGGCATCGATCCCCGCGACGATCGACGTCGCGACCATCACGTACGGCGTGTTGCGGCCGTAGAGTGCGCAGGCGAGCCCGCCCGTATCGGCGAGGACGCCGCCGCCGACGATGAGGATCGGCTCGTTCCGAGAGACGCCGAGGCGCTTGAAATCACCGAGCATCCGCTCGACCGTTGCGAGCCCCTTGTCGCTCTCCATCGCCCGGTATACGAGCGTTTCGAGCGGGATGTCGTGGGCTTCGAAATACCGCCCGAGCTGATCCCCGTAGAGCGCGTGCACGTCGCGGTCGACGATGCAGATGCAGCGACCGAGCGGACGATAAACGTCGCGTAGATCCGGTCGATCGACGTCGAGGAGGCGATCGGTCATTCGGATCGAGGCGAAAGTTCGGAAGCTCATCACGGCCTCGACGCTCCGATGATCGGCCGTCGCGGCGACGTGCCCGTCGCTTTCGCGATAGCTCGACGTCGGATAGATCGCGTGCGGGTCATGCTCGACGAGCCGCTCGACGAGTGCCGTATAGGACGCATTGCGCGTGCGATCGGGCAGAAATTCGGTGAGATACGTCGCGAGTCGGAGGCCGCCGAACGACGTCGAAGCGCGTACGCGATCGGCGAAATCCGACCACGCGCTCGCGTTCGCGTCGAACGCCGCCGCCGTCTGCGCGAGCAGCGCGAAGTAGTGCTGCAGCGGAAGATTGAGCGACCCGCGGAGCATCCGGCACGGTGCGATCGCGCGCGTCGCCCCGGCGGCCGCGAAATCTTCACCGTACGCTCGAGAGAAAACGGGCGCCTCGATCGAGACGAGCAGAAACGCTTCGAACGATTCGCCGCCGAGCACGGCATCGAGGCCATCGCGCAGATGGGGCGACGTTCGGTCGTCCGGAGAGTGATCGCGTAAGAACGCCGCCGTGGCGGCTGCGGGTGTCGGCATCCGGGTACTCCGTTGGTGCGCACGTTCGATCGCCGCTATGGGGCTTTCGTTCCGGCCATGAGGTCGTCGATCGCATCGGCGAAAAAGCGATCGAGCGGGGTCCCCGCCGCCTCCATCATCGTAACGATCACGCTCTTGGGCGAGAACGAGCAGTACGGTCCGGCTTCGAGAAACCACGGCCGGCCGTTCGGATCGATGCGGAAGTCGAAGAGGTTGTAGTGCCGGCTGCCGAGCGCGACGTACGCGCGGCGCGCCGCCGCTTCGACGGCGGGAACGATCGGATCGTCGTTCGCGACGATCCACGATTCGGCGCCCGTCTTCGCGACGAGCGTGAGGCCGCCGCCGGCGTCGCGCGCGAGCTTATCGGCGCGGCGCCGGATCGGCCGATCGCGCGAATCGACGAAGTACTCTTCGAGCGGGAGGCATACGAGTTCGCTTCGCCGCTCGACGATGCCGCAACGCACCTCGCGTCCGAGCGAGACGTAGCTCTCGACGAGTGCTGCGTCGCCGTGCGCGAATGCCGCCCGCAGCGCGTCGTCGTAGGCATCGGCCGTCGTGACGAGCGTGACGCCTTCGGAGTTATCGGAATCGTTCGGTTTGACGACGGCGGGGAGGGCGATCTGCGGGCGATCGCCCGCGCGCACGAGCTGCGATCGCGGCACGTCGACGCCGGCGGCCGAGACGATCGCCTTCGTCTTCGCCTTGTCCGCCGCGAGCGCCATGACGAGCGGCCGATTCCCGAGATATGGAATCGCGAGGAGGTCGAGCAATGCGCGCATCTCGGTCATCCCGCGTTTGCAAAACATCTGCGGGATCGCGAGGTCGGGCGCGCGCGTGGCGATCTCGCCGACCGCCGCGGCGAACGGCATCGGCGGCGCCGCGGCGATCGCAGCCGGTGCGAGCGAATCCGGAAAGCGCCACGCGCCGTCCGGCGAGACGTGCGCGATGACGAAGCGGTACGCGGGGCGCGCGAGCGCGTCGATGCAGCCGCGCGCGTAGAGCTCGGAGAGTTCGCGATCGGTATCGGTCGTCGGCGAGCCGACGAGTTGCAGGATGCGTAGCGGCACGCTCAATCGCCGCCGACCTGAACGAGCTTCCCGATATTAAAATCGATGCGCAACCACCCGCGCCGCTCGTGGATATCGCGCAACAGCAGCAGCGGAACGTGCCAATGATGGAGCATCACGAACGGCAACGGATCGCGCCAATCCAAGACGGCGTCCTTGCCGCTCGCGATGACGCATATGCGCTCGAACGTTTTTCGCGGCGAGCCGAGCGACGTGACGAGGCGCCACAGCTCGTGATAGAGCCAGTACGTCGGGCGGCTCGACGCGGAGGGCACGAGCGGCGAATCCGAGAGCGCGCCGCCGAGATACGCGGCCGCGAGCTCCGGCCGGTCGTAGAACATCGTGATCGCGGAATGCGTGCGCGGATTGCATTCGATCGCGTAGATCTCGCCGTCGTCGTCGGCTTCTATGAAGTCGATCGACGCCTGCCCGGTCAGCGCGAGCGCTCGGCCAAAGCGGCGTACCCAGCGCTCGATCTCGGGCTTGTCCTCGCTGCGGTAATTCATCTGAAACGGTGAAGAGCTGCAGCAGCAATGTACGCGCAACTCGCCGTTGCGCAGCGTCCCGTGCGTGCAATATTCGGTCCCCGCGATGAACTCTTGCATCACCCACGGATTGCTCGGTGAGATCGGCAGCGAGCGCACGAACGCTTCGGTCTCGGCGCGCGTCGGGCGCGGAAGCGGCGTGAGGTCGAGACGCCGGATCGAATCGTATTTGATGCTCTTGAGGATGTACGGTCGACGCTCGGATGCGAAATCGAAATCGAGGACGTCGGCGACTTTTGTCACGCGAATGGATTTTGGAGCGCGCAGCCCGAGCGCCGCGGCCGCGCGCGCGAACGCGAACTTATCGTCGAGGTCCGCGATCGTCTCCGGCCCGACGTGGATGACCTCGCAGTACGGAGCGAGCCGCGGCATCGCCTCCGAATCGAAGAGGCTCGCGAGCGGGCTGCAGACCGGGACGTACACGTCCACGCCTTCCCGCTTGACGATCTCGATCAGCGCATCGGCGTAGCCGGGCGCATCGGGCGGCGGAACGGTATGAAAGCGATCGACGCTACGCGAGAAGCGATGCCCGGTCACCCAATATTTAGCGCTCTCGACGAGCACGACGCGATGGCCGGCGGCATGGAACGATCGCGCGAGTTGCAACGCCTTCGTCATCTTGCCGCCGCTGATGAGAACGGTCTTACGTTCGGGCGGCGCACGGCGCAGCCGTCGCGGTTCGAACCAGGCGCGCGCCGCTCCGAAGAGCGCGCTGTAGCCGACGAGCGTGACGCTCAGCGGAAACAGCGCGATCAGCGCGACGAACGTCGCGACGCTCTTCGCAACGGGCGACCGAACGGCGCTCACGACGGGACGCGTCGCACGAGGGTCAGACCGTCGCGAATCGGGAGCAAGACCTGTTCGACGCGCGGATCGGCCGCGACGAGCCGGTTGAAGTCGGCGATCGCTCGGCCGTTCTCGGTCTGCGGCCCCGGAAGGTACGGCTCGCCCTGCAAGAGCGTATTGTCGACGCAAACGATACCGTTTTGCGCGAGCAAGCCGCTGCCGACGAGGATCTCGAGATACGCCGCGTACTGCGCCTTGTTCGCGTCGACGAAGACGAGATCGAAGCATTCCGCCGCGTCGCGCAGCCGCTCGAGCGATGCCATCGCCGGGCCGATCTCGATGCGAATCTTCGGCCCGTGCGGCGAACGATCGAACCACGCGCGCGCGATGCCCGCGGCGTAGGCATCGATCTCGCACGCGATCAATCGTCCCTCGCTCGGCAGCGCCTCCGCCATCGCGAGCGCGGAATACCCGGTGAACAAGCCGATCTCGAGGACGCGCGTCGCGCGCATCGCGTGAATCAAAAGCTTTAGGAATTGACCTTCGACGTGGCCCGAGACCATCTCTCGCTCGAGCGGGACCGCCGTCTCGCCCGCGGCATAGAGCTGCGTCCAATCGCGCCTCGCCGTGTCCCGGGCGAGCCCCGTGAGGACGTCCGATTCCGGGGTGCTCGATGCCGAGAGATATTCGTCGAGACCGTTCGCGAGGCGCGACGTCGCCGCGAGCATCTCGACGAACGCTCGGTCCGCGTACGAAAGCGTCGAGGCCCGTTCGCAGAGGTCGTCGAGGTTGCTCGCGATGATGCTCATCGGCGTGATCGGTCGTGACTTCAACGCGGTCGTTCCTATCGGTGGTCGTGCGTGGCGACGATGCGACCGTCACGTGGTGTCTGATCGTGGGAGGTGCTTCGTGCGCCGAGTGCCGCACCGGCCGGTTTTCGCTGCTATCGGACGACGGCGCGGCGCGTTTCGTCGCGAACTTCGTCTAAGTGTCGCGCGCGTGCGTGAAATATCGCGCGACGCGGTACGTTGCCCGCAGTCGTACGACGCGTTCGAGGCTTCCCACGAGGCGGCGCATCTCTAGCGGGTCGTCCCCACAATGCGCAACGATCAGTCGTGCTGAAGCGACGTCCGTCGTAATCGTAAAGGAATGAGTTCATGCCGAAGACCGCAGTCCTGTTCGGGTCGATCGGATCGATCGCCGAAACCTCCGACATCCAACGTCGCGCGTATAACGCGGCGTTGACGGAAGCGGGTCTCGATTGGGAGTGGGATCGCGAGACGTACGCCGAATTGCTGACGCAGGCGGGCGGCCGCGAACGGCTCGCGCAGCTTTCGGCCGCGACGGGAGCCGGGCTTTCGCCAGAGCAGATCGAGGCGATCCACCGCCGCAAGACCGAGCTCGCGTGCGCCGAGATCGTGAAGACGAAGGTGGCGCTGCGGCCGGGCGTCTCCGAGCTCGTCCGGCTCGCAAAAGAGCGCGGCCTC
>CAZZYZ010000152.1:0-7427 GCA_964658425.1 Vulcanimicrobiota bacterium
GCGGTGTCTCACCGCGACCGGGCGAAATCTCCCTTGCGCAGCACGGGGTACTGTTTCTCGACGAGCTGCCCGAGTTCTCGCGTAGCGCCCTCGAGGTGCTGCGGCAACCGCTCGAAGAAGGCACGATCACGATTGCGAGAGCGGCGGGGACGTTCGTGTATCCCGCGAGATTTACGCTACTCGCGTCGATGAATCCGTGCCCGTGCGGGTTCCGCGGCGTGCGCTCGAACGATTGCAGATGCGATGATGCCGCGGTCGCACGGTACATCGGGAAGCTCTCGGGGCCGCTCCTCGATCGAATCGACCTTCACATCGAAGTGACCCGAGTCGGCTTCGATGAGATGGTCGCATCGCGCCGCGCCGAAACGTCGGAAGCGATTCGGGCACGCATCGAAGCAGCACGAGCCGTGCAAGTCGCGCGCTTCGCCGCGGCGGACTATCATGCGAACGCGATGATCCCCGCAAATGAAATGCGCCGACATTGCGCGCTCGACGGCGGGGCGACCACGCTCCTGCGGATCGCAGCGTCGAAGGGGCATCTCTCCGCGCGCGCGCTCGATCGGATCGCGCGCGTTGCGAGAACGATCGCCGATCTCGCGGGCGCAACCGCGATCGAATCGGTCCACGTCGCTGAAGCGATCGGCTATCGCGCGCTCGAACGCGCGGGACTCGCGGCATGAGCGCGTTGGCAAAAGACGCTCTGCCATCATACGGCGCCGGAATATCGCGCGTCACGAGGACGCTCGCCGACGTCGCGGGCGTGCCGACGATCGAATCGGTCCACGTCGCCGAAGCGATCGGCTACCGATCCCTCGAGCGTACCCGGGCTTCACATCTCACGAACGTTTGACGTTCGAAAGGGTTCGCTGCAAACCAAACGTGGAACGGACGTGCCGCACCGGAGAAGGTACATCGCGCTCGGGATTCGGTTGCGACACGTTCCGAACGGTACGAGGAGCAACATGAAATCGGAAGCGCATACGAACGATCCTGCGGCACTGATCTATCGCTTACGCGATGCGATCAACGCGCACGATTTGGATGGCATTACGCGATGCTTCGCCGAGGATTTTCATAGCGAGCTTCCGGCGACGCCGGAGCGGTCGTTCACGGGTCGCGAGCACGTCCGCAAGAATTGGCAGGGGCTTCTCGCGGCGATCCCCGATCTCCAGGCGGAGGTCGTTCGCTTGACGGTCGACGGGACGACCGTGTGGACCGAGTGGAGCAGAAAGGCTCGATGCGGAGCGGCGGCGAGCATTTTGTGCGCGGAATGTTCGTTATGGACGTGCGTGACGGACTCGCGCGCTGGAATCGTTTCTACATGAACCCGGTGGAATCGAAGGCGACGAAGCCGCCGGGGTCGCGCGACGCAGACCCGGCTCAGGAAACGTAGCGTCTCGGGCACGTTACTACGTTCGGGAGCTCGCCTTTGCGAGCAGCGCCGGGCGCGACGAGACGTCGAAGGCTTTAAAAATCGCCTTGATATGATTGCGGATCGTGAACGCGCTTCGGCCGAGCGTCTCCGCGATCTCGGCGGTGTTCCGGCCGTTCATCAATTCCTCGAAGACTCTCCGTTGCGCCGGCGTCAACATTGCGAGCTCCACCGAGGGCGCGGCGACGATGCCGCGCGCGACGCTCGACGTCCGGCGGGCGAGCCAGCTGCGCGGATAATGCGCGATCGCCGCTTCTCCACGCGAGCGCCAACGCTCCGCGTCCTCGAGTTCCGCGAGTTTGAAGCACACGAGCGCGTCGCGCCAAACGATCCCCATGCGCTCGTAGATCGCGTGCGCGCGGCGCAGGAGGCGGATCGCTTCTTCCTTCTCGCCGACCGCGGCCTGCACGCAGCCGAGCGAATACGCTTCGACGGCATCGACGCGTGCGTCGCGGTGCGACGACAACACGCGCGCGAAGTTTTTTCCGACCGCGAGAAACGTGGAAACGTAGCGGATCGCGACCGCGGGGTCGTGATCGGCGAAGAGCACGGCGAGCTGGGGCAGCGCGAGCATTTCTTCGCCGTCGAGCGATTGCCAGTCGACCGTCGCGGCGAGTTCGTGCGCGTCGCGACGCTCCTGCGCCGCCCAGCGTCGCTCGCCGAGCGCTCCCGCGAGATACGACCGGTCCGCGAGCGCGGCGACGCGCCACGCTACGGAGGGCGTGACGGCGACGGCCTCTTTGAGCCGCCGAAATGCATTGAATTCATCGCCGTCGAGCGCGTGCCGCCACGCGAGCGAACGAAGCGTATCGAAGTGCAAGCCGCCGATATCGCTCGGCCAGCTCGTGTTGCCGAGGCCGGCGACCGCCGCATCGCGCAATTCGTCACTCGGCAGCGCCTCCGCGAGCGAGGCGAGCTGGCTTACGAGCACACCGCGAGCGAGCGTTCCGGCGAGCGGCGCGATCGCGCGCGCGTCCAAGAGGATCGCGCCCTGCGCCGTCAGATCTTCGGCGGCCGAGGCGATCGCGCCGCGCAGAATGCGGACGTGGAGATCGAGATCGGGCTCGAGATCACCCGGTAGCTGCGCGAGGGCCTTCGTTGCTGCGGGCAGCCGCCGTTCGATCCATGCGGCTCCGGCGCGATGATACGTGAGCTCGGCCGAGAGCGTTTCGTCGCGCGCGACGCGCGGTTCGGCGAGCGCGAACTGCGCCTTCGCCGATGCGGAATCACCGAGTCGGACGTAGGCGATGCCACGCAGTAACGACGCCTCGCCCTTCTCGAGATTCGAACGGAATGACGATGCGTGCGTCGTCAACGATTCGAGCGCGTCTGCCGCGTTCGTCTTTAAGTGAATTCGTGCGAGCAGCGCGACGGCCGATGCACTGATCGCGTCGGACGCGATGATCCGCCGGAGATGCGCTACCGCGGAACCGTAACGAGCGTTGCGATAATCGGCCGCAGCGAGCGACATATCTCGCGACGGTGCGAGCGAATTTTTCGGTGGCACGGAGCGACGTTCGCCGCAGGATCGGCTAGCTCTTACCGACTACATATAGCCCGAACTAGCCAGTCGTATGAAATCGTGGAGCCATGTTCCGTAAGCTCGTTTTCATCACGTCGATCGTCGGATCGTGCGCGCTTGCCGCTTGCGGCAACGGCGGGATGGTACCCGTAGCCGGAACTCCCGGTCAGTCGACATCGCCGTCGCCGTCGCCGTCACCGAGCCCGTCGGCCTTGCCAAGCCCATCGGCCTCGCCGAGCTTCTCGGCATCGCCAGGCTCGTCGGCCTCCGTACGGCCATCGATGTCCCCGGGGCCATCGACCTCGCCGAGCTCATCGGTCTCGGCGAGCTCAGCCGGCTCGGCCTCGAACTCAGCGGCTACGCCCAGCGCATCACACTCCGTGTGACGCTCGTGGGGCCTCTTACATAGGACATGCCGCATACCGACTCGCTGCTTTTCATTACGGGGAACCGGCGGGTGATGGGTACGTTCGAAGATATCGATGAACGCACGCACCGTCACCCTCGCCATCCTGATCGCTTCCGCCGGGTTCGTGCGAGCGGCCGTCGCGCAAGATCTCTCGCTGCCCGAACCCGTCGGCATGAGCGGCGATCCCGCGGCGACACTCGTGCTCGACGGGAATGCCGCGTTTTTGCACGGCGACCTCGCGACCGCGAAGCGCGATTACGAACTCGCGATCGTCCACAAACACGATTTCGCGGTCGCGCGCTTCAATCTCGGCATCGTCGAAGCGCACGGCGGCCATCGCACGCTCGGCCTGAGCGACATGTCGCAAGGGATCGCACTCGCGCGTCGGCACGGCATGAGTTCCGCATACGTCGCGCGCCTCGTCGCATTACGCTCGGCCTTCTCCGCGGAGAACACGACGGGCACGTCTGCGTAAGCGTGTCCGTTAGGGCGGCGTAAAGCCCACGACGCGCACGAACGCGTCGTTCGCGAAAACGGCGGCCTTCGCGTCGATCTCGTCGAGTTGGCGCATCGCGTTCGCGCACGGATACCCGAACTTCGCACGCACGCGCTCCGAGGCGATCGTCAACGCCTCTCGGCTTCGCGCGACGAAATCATCGACCGCGTAGCGTTCGCCGACCGTGAAGTACTCGCGGATCACGAGCGACGGCGAATAGCACCGCATGACCGAGTCATCGGGCCAATGTACCGTGAACTGCATCTCGGGCATCGATACACTCCTCGTAGCGTCCGATATGACCGCGCGCCGATGCGGCCCAACTGTAACGTTCGACGAGCGCGCGCGCGGCGATTGCGCGCTGCGACGAAGCATCCGCGTGAATCGCTTCGCGCATCCCGGCAGCGATCTGCTGCGGATCGTTCGGATCGACGAGCACCGCTTCGCGCTGCGTGAGATACTCGGTAAACGGCGGGATCGCCGACGTGACGACGGGCACGCCGCACGCGAGCGCCTCGAGGACGACGAGACCGAACCCCTCGACGAGCGACGGGAACACGAGCGCATCCGCCGCACCGATCAGTACCGGCATCGCGTCATCGGAGACGACGCCGAGTTCGACGATCGCGGCCTCGCTCGGCGATCGAGCCTCCACGTCACGCCGCTCGAGGCCGAGGCCGAGACCGAGCGCCGTGCGGCGCGCGTCGAACGCGGCGCGATACGCGCTATGATCGAACACGCTCGATCCGCCCGCGATCGCGAGGCGCGCGGTCGGGTGCGTCGCGCGCACGAGCGCGAACGCTTCGAGGATCGCGAGCGTATTTTTGCGCGCTTCGATACCCCCGATCGCGAGAAGAACGGGTCCGTCGGAGAGACCGAAATCGTGCCGCGCGCGTGCGCGCTCGTCGTGCGACGGTGGCCGAAAACGCTCGGCATCGACCCCATTACGAACGCGCGACGCCGCGACGCCGAACCGTTCGCGCACGGTCCGTTGCCAGAGATCGCTCACCGCGAGAACGGACGATGCTGCGGTGATCGAACGCTCTTGCAACCGCGCTAGCCGCGGGTTCGCGAAATCGTCGGCGTGATGGACCGTGCGCACGAAGCCGGCGATGCGGCCGCGCTCGACGAGCGTCGCGAGCGCATTGCCGCTGATCCCGTCGTGCGCGTGATAGATGTCGTACGGCTCGCCGGGCATGTCGAGCGCGTCGACATACCCGGCGATGCGCCGTACGACGAACGCGTGAAGGTCGTCGCGATCGCGTGCGTTCGCACCCTGCCCACCCCGCTGCACCTCCGCAGCGACGGCGATCGCCCGCGATGGACAGCGTGGTTTCCGAAAAAATCCCGCGCCCGAGTCGTCGAGGCCGTGAAGCACGACGTCGTGCCCGAGATCGTGAAGCGCGCCGCCGAGTTCGATCGTGTGCGCGACGCCTCCGCGTGCCTGCGTCGAATACGTGAAGAGCGCGATCCGCAACGGCCGGTCAGCAGGCGGCACGCACGTTCGCTCCCGTGAACGGCGCGGAATCGAGATCCCAAAAGACTTCGCGTTCGCCGTCGCGTTCGATCGTGAGCCGCGCACCCGCGTCGAATGTCCCGATCGGCGCGCACGCGATATCGCGAATCCGAAAGCGCTCGCAGACCGCGGCGGCATGCTCGGGATCGATCGCGAGGACGTAGCCAAAACTCGGAAACGTTTCGAGCCACCGCTCGAGCGCGACGCGCGGCGGCCTCGGGATCGCATCCAGCCGCACGCCGGCGCCGACGTGCGAACATTCGAGCAGCATCAGCAGCGTTCCGAGGATGCCGCCCATGCTGATGTCCTTGCACGCGTGCGCGAGTCCCGCTTCCGCGAGCTCCGGCAGAATCTCCATATCGCCGCGCAGGCGCTCGTGCGGCGCGCCCGTGCTGCAATTCCAATATGGATAGTCACCGAAGAAGTCACCGCGAAGATCGATCGCCGCGAGCAACATGTCCCCGGGCCGCGCGTCGAAGCTCGTGAGCAGGCGCTTCGCGCGCCCGAGCACCGCGACGGCGAGGCGATCGCCGTCACTGCGAACGTTCGTGTGGCCGCCGACGATCGGAACGCCGTACGCTTGCGCCGCATCGCGCATCCCGGCGAAGATCGCCTCCGCGCGGCCCGGGCCCGCGCTCCAAAGCGCATCGACGACGGCGATCGCGCGGCCGCCCATCGCGTTCACGTCGCTGAGATTCACCATCACGCCGCAGTAGCCGGCGAACCACGGCTCGGCGCGGACGAACGCTTCAAGCAGCCCCTCGATCGCGAAGAGCAGATAGCCGTCGCCGTCGGGGATCGCCGCCGTATCGTCGCCGATCCGCACCGCGGCCTCGCCCGAACCTCCACCCGGCATGGCCGACGCGCCGCCGAGTCCGGCATAGGCCGTGGCGATATCTTGCTTGTGCCGCATCCCGCCCGTGGAGCGCAGATGCTCCGCGAGCTCGGCGAGGCTCACGACGCGCGGCGCGTCGAGAGGTAATCGATGCTCGCGTGGTCGGCGAGCGGCTCGTAGGCGGCGAGGTCGGCGCGCATGATCGTGTGCGGATGGCCGTGGAGATCGACCTCCTCGAGCGCGTCCCAGGCGAGGCGACGGAAGAACGGAACGTTCGCGCGCTGCACAGTGGCAACGAATTCGCGGGCTCCTCGAGCGGCCGCCGTGCTCACGGCCCGATAGACGAGACCGCTGCCGATGCCGTGCACGCCTCGATACTCGTGATGAATCGCGAGGCGGGACCCGGTCCAGAAGCCGGGCGCGGCCTCGACGATCCGGACGGTGCCGACGACGCGATACGACATTCCCATCATGTAATCGACGGCGACGATCGCTTCGGCTCGGTCGTCGATCGCATCACGGTCGTCGGCATCGAAGATCCGCTGCTCGGCGCAAAAGACGTCGCGCCGAAGCCGGTGATAGGCGCGCCGCTCCCACGGCTCGCTCACGGCCTTGATTCCGAACGGGGGCGGCACGAACGGCCCATCGGCTGGGAACATCGTCATATCTTACGCGCAAACGGCACGAAGAACGCTCGACTCTTGGCTAACCGCGCCTTCGCGGAGTGCCGCACCGCGGACGCGCCTCGAGCCGAAATCCGAACGACGGATCAGTCAAAGTCGTGCCGAGCGTGCCATCCGACGTGTTTGGCGCGCGGGTTGGCTTTTGTCGCACTCCTGCAGCAACTTCGGCTCGAACTCCCTACCACCAAGGGCTCCGATGCGTCTCACCGTTTGACATAAAATGATTGCGGCCGCGCTCGCGTGTGATGATTCCGCTTCCATGACTTAAAGAGAAATCAATGGCGACATAACGGCTGTCCCTTTTTTGCATGATCACATTCTAGGGATTTTGAGAGGAACGTCTATTACGGTTTCCTTACAAAACGTGACGCGCGACACAATTCCCTTAGCAAGTGCGCGATTTACGTGTGATGGATCTCACAACAAAGGAGACCTAGTGATCGCCTTCTTCGCAGCACTGCTGCATCTATTCAGCCTCAATCACGGAGCCGAAGTCGCTAAAAGTCAGGGCGGCGTCATCATGAAAAGCCAGGG
>CAZZYZ010000153.1:0-7425 GCA_964658425.1 Vulcanimicrobiota bacterium
GTCAGTTGGATCGGCGCGCCGCCGCTCGCGGGCCGGTAGTAGAGTTCCGACGGCTGCGCGTTCGCGGTCCCGACGAACGCGAGGGCGCCGTCCGCGCCGATCGCCCCGTCGAGCGGAGAGGTCGGTGCGAGGCCGCCGAGATCGACGCGCTGCGGCGCGCCGGAAAGCGGTGCGCGAACGAGCGTGACCGCCGTGCCGTCGTGGCAGGTGAACCAGAGCGACCGGCCGTCGTGCGTCCAGGCGTACTCGTGGACCGCGCGATCGAACGGCGCCGTGACGGGATCTCCGGGCGCGGCGGCCGCTTTCGCACTCGTCACGTACGCCTGCGTCAGCGTGATCTGATTGTCGGCCGTCGAGTGAAGATAGGCGAGCTTCGAGCCGTCGGGCGAGAAGCGCGGATCGCTCTCGAAATCGTTGCCGCCGGTCGGCAGTCGCAGCTTCCCGCTCGCGACGTCGACGACGGCGACGTGCGCGCGCGTCGCATCGTTGAGCACCGCGTTCGGGGCGAGCGTGAACGCGATCGACGTACCGCTCGGCGACCACGAGAGCGTACTCTCGGCTTCCCCCGCCGCGACGCTGCGAACGGGATCGTTCGTGAGCTCGCGCGGTGGGGTCTTCGCGTCGAGATCGAGCGTCCACAGATGGACGGACTTCGGGATCGCGCGCGCCGTGATCGGGTTGTTGCCGACTTCGAACGAGTCGAGAAAGCGCGCGGCGCCGGTCTTCTTCGGCTCGAGATCCTCGGCCGCGTAGGCGAGGCCGCGACCGTCCGGACGCCAGGCGAATTGCTCGACGCCGGCGGGTGCTTTCGTGACGGGCCGCGCGTCGCCGCCGTCCATCGGCAGCACGAAGACTTGATCTTGGGCGTCGTCGTCCTTCGCGCCCGAGGCCGTCGTGCCGTCCTTCGTGATGAACGCGAGCCGATCGCCCGTCGGAGACCAGGCGGGGTCCGAGAGCTCTGGCCGCGCGACGGTCAGCACGCGGAGCGCGTGCGTGCGAACGTCGACGAGATCGAGTTCGCGCACGTACTTGTCCTCGATCTCGTCGATCCGTGTCACGATGAGGGCGACGCGCGTCCCGTCGGGCGAGAGCTGCGGCGACGAGAGGCCGACGATCCGCTGGAGGTCGTCTGCCGCGAACGGTCGCGGCGCGGAAGCGGCGGCGGCGCCGAGCGGCGCGATGAAGAGGGCAAACGAAATCGCGAAGGCCGGAAGCCGCCGTAGAGTCATGAGCGCCTATTGGGCGCCGCTCGCCGCTCCCCCGCCGCCCGCATCGGCCCGCACGGCATCGCGATCGCTCACGAGCATCGCCCCCGCCGAGCGCGCGTTGCGGCCTTCGAAGATCCACGCCGGAAGCCGTGCCGGATAGACGACGTCCGAGAGCGCGTACGCGAATGCGCCGCTGACGCGCACGAGCAGCACCTGCGCCTTCGCGCCGCCGGTCACGCGTACGAGCGCCTGCGAGGACGCCGTCTCCGCGTAATTCGCCTCGAATCCGAGCCGCACGAGACCGCCCTTGAACGTCGTCTCCCCGTGCAGCCGCACGATGCCCTTCGTCGCGGGGTCGATCCACAGATCGCGCAGGATCCGCTCGCGCGGATCTCCGAGCGGCCGCAGGGCGAGGTGCTGCGTCGGCACGCCGTCGATCGACTCCGCCCCGACGTAGCTGATCGCGTACGTGCGAGAACGAGCGACGATGTGACCGATCGTCCGCTCGGCGCCGGGCCGATCGGGGGCGGGGGTCGCGATGTCGAGCGGGAGCGGCCCCGAGCCGCCGTACTGCGGGACGAAGTTGAAGGCGTAATCGGGGGCGAGGCAGCGATCCGTCACCTGCGCGGGGTCCGGCCGGTCGCGGCTATCGAGCGGGACCCCGACGACGAGACAGGTGTTGTCGTGGCGGCGATACGCGATCGCAAACGCACGCGTCCGGTCGCGCCGGCCGCGGACGTCGACGGTCAGCAACGAGGCGTACGTGGCGAATTGCGGGATCGGGAGCGCGCGCCAGCGATCGTAGGCGGCATCGTAGAGCGCGGTCGCTTCGGAAGCGCTCAGGGCCGCGAGCGCGGCGGTGGGTGCGGGCGAGGCCGGGCGATCGGGGGCCGCGCCGAGCGTACAGGCGGCGAGCGCGCCGAGGACGACGATGCGGCGCACGGAACCCATCACGCGTGAGCCTCGCGGCATACGTTCAGTATTGGCGGATCAATCTGCTGACGATGCTCGAATATCGAGCCAATTTTTTCATGTGGCTGGGTTTCACGGTCATGTATCACGCAACGGCGCTCGTCGCGCTGTGGATTACGCTGCACACGTTTCCGTCGATGAACGGCTGGGATTTCCGCGATCTCGCTTTTTTGTACGGGCTGTGGATGATGGGGCACGGCTTTCACAATACGTTCTTCTTCACGGTCGGTGACGTGCCGAACATGATCCGGGAGGGGAGGTTCGATCGGTTTTTAGTTCGGCCGCTCGACCCGCTCTTCCAAGCCATGACCACGCCGCAGCAGATCTGGCCGGACGAACTGATCCTCGCGGTGCTGTTCTTCGGCGTCGCGACCGGGCTCGCTCACGTTCGCGTCGATGCGGCGTTCTTGCTCTTCGTGCCGCTCGTCGTCGTCGGCGGCGCGCTGATCGATTTCGGGATCCAACTCGCCGTCGCGACGGCCTCGTTCTGGGTGGTGCGGATCGATTCGCTACGCTGGGTCGTGATGTCGCTCGAGCAAGATTTCACGCGCTACCCGATCAGCATCTACGCGCCGGGCGTGCGTTTCTTTCTCTCGTTCGTGTTTCCGTTCGCGTTCATGAACTACTTTCCGGCGACGTTCCTCTTGCACAAGACGGGCGCGGCGACGCTCTCGCTCTCGCCCTCGATCGGCCTGCTGACGCCCGTCGTCGGTCTCGTCTGGTTCGGCCTCTCGTACGCATTCTGGCGCGTCGGCCTCGATCATTACCAAGGCACCGGTAGCTAACCGGCATCTCCACGTAGGAAATGACTTTCTTTTTGTGTGCTAGCAGTCTCTTGACAACCCTGCCAACCTAAATAAAATAAAGCTGCCGGCAACTTCCGGCAACCACACCGTACACGTCGACGCAAGCGAAAAGGCGCGTTCGACGATAGCCATTCTTCTGCAACGAAAAGGAGCGTCGCTGAATGACTACCCTGGCGAATCTATCTCGAAATAACGGCTCGACCATGCCCACGACCGTCCGCCGAATCCCATTTGCCGAGATGCTCGGCGTCGATTCGTCCGATCTCTTTAACAATTTCTACTCGTCGCTCTCATTCGACGCTCACGCGGCACAGGGCGGCCCAAACATCAGTCGTACCGAAAACGGCTACCTCGTGGAAATTTCGGTCGCGGGCTACAAGCCGGATCAGATCGATGTAACCTACAAGGACGGCGTGCTCTCGGTCTCGGGCAAAAATGTGCGCCGAACGTTTTCGCGATCTTTGGTGCTTCCCGACGAAATCGACCCGGATCAGGTGAAAGCTCACGTCGAGGACGGGCTCTTGACCCTGACGTTGCGTCGACGGCCTGAAGCCGAGCCGAAGCGGATTCAGATCACCGTCAACTAACTCGAGGCGTACCACCGCCTTATTGCAACGGCCGGAGAGTGAATCTCCTCGAAACCGTTTCGTCAACTGCCGAGACGGAGGCTCGAACGGGTCGGTCGCTTCGGAAACCGGCATCCGCATCGACGCGATCCGCTTGCCGATACCGTCGTTTCCAACGCGCCGTCATCGGGCTACCGTCTCGGTTCCGCAGCAGACATGCGTGGCAGAATGACACTCTGACGAAATCCCGTTGGCGCGATCGCCCATACGGACGTCCATCACGCGTTACAGCGGCAAATCGAGATCGCACTCGACTTCGTCGTCGCTTCACTCGCAATCGTACTGCTCGCCGTTATGGTGCAGGGCGTCTGGGTGCTTGCTCGACTCGGTTTCGTTCTGCAACGCAATCCTTCCGAAGTGCTATCGCAAGTCGTCTTATTACCCGTCCTCGTAGGATCGCTTCGTACGCTGATCTTCTACCTTCACGAGCACCGCGTAGCCGTACCGCTCATGCTCGAGGTTGCAATCGTCAGCGAGCTTCACGAGATTCTTCTGAAACGACCGACGACGGCAGATACGCAGCTCTATGCGAACGCATCGCTCATTGCGGTACTGGACAGCCTCTTCATAGAAATATCGCTTGGTTCGACGGCAATCATGACGATCGCAAAACCGCTTCCGCCGTGATCTCGACTCTTCGAAACGGAAAGTCTCCTGCGACTTTCGGACGTCCACGACCGCCCGGCAAAGCGATGTCGCTCACACACGGAGCTCACACCGGCAAGAAAGGTCGCCCTCGCACGGACGACCCGGTTCGATGATGGTACGTACGAAAAACGAATCGATAACGAAGGTCGCCACATCGGACCGCGCTTCGTCGCTCTTTTGAGAAAGGTACTTTCGCGATGATGAGTGTCAAACGAGAACCGACGCCTCGTCCATACGCCTTCGAAAAGAAGCTCACGAAAAATCGCCGAACCCGTGAAATCTCGCTTGCGGATTTTCACTGGCTCGCACAAGAATCGATTTACGCGCATCCCGTGTACGTCTCGCGATACATCGATCGCTCAGGAAAATGACGTGCCCGGCGCGTACCGGGGGATACCGCGCCGGCGAAGCCTCACCGTCGGAAGTTCATCGTACCGAGGCGTCGCCGGGCCGAATCAGGGATGGCGATTCCCACTCCGACAATCGCTCCGCACGCCCGAAGTCGCCGCTAGCTCGGCTGGCCGGCCCCGACGGTCGATTCGTCTCGTGAACCCAAAGGTTCGTACGTCGCGCTCGCTTCGGTCGCTAGCGGGGCGAAGAGTGAGCCCGCAACGTCGGGAAACGCCGTCCGACCCGCCGGCCTGAGGTGGCGAACGAACCAGTGCGCGATCGCGCGCAGGCGTAACATGCGATTCCGCGGTTTCCCGTTGCGCGATAGGCCGTGGCCGTCGCCTGCGAAGCGCACGAATTCGGCCGTGCGGCCGAGCCGCCGCAGCAGCGTGAAGAGCTGTTCGCCCTGATCGATCGCGCATCGAAAATCGCGCTCCGAATGTTCGACCAACAGCGGCGCTTCGATCCGGTGGGCCGAGCGCATCGGCGATGACTCGAAGAGGCGTCGGCCTCCGTCGGTCCACGGCGCGCCGAGCTCCTGCTCGATGAACCAGCCGAGATCGGTCGCGCCGACCTCGCTCACGAAATCGTTGACCGCGCGCATCGAGACGCCAGCCGCAAACCGATCGCTGTGGCCGAGGAGCCATGTCGTCATGAACCCGCCGTAGGATCCGCCCGCGAGGCCGATCCGCTTCGGATCGATCGCAGCGTTTTCGATCGCCCCGTCGAGTAGCGAGAGAACGTCGGCCGCGTCGAGCTCGCCCCAGCGGCCGGTGATCGCGTTCGCATAGGCCGAGCCGTAACTCTGGCTTCCGCGCGGATTCCCGTACGCGACCCCGATCCCGTGCGACGCGAGGATCTGGAATTCGAGCATGAACGTATAGCCGTAGGCGGTGTGCGGACCGCCGTGTACCTGCAATACCCACGGTGCCGGCGTCTCGGGCGCCGCGCCGTCCGCGCCGATCGGATCCAAGAGCCACAGATCGAGGATCGTTCCGTCGGCCGCCCGCGGTCTCACGCGTCGCGGCCGAACGACGGTCCGCTCCGCGAGCCACGGATTGCACTCGGTAAGGCGCGTCTCGATGCCTGCGGTGTCGACGATCGCGAGTTCACCCGGCGTCTCGGGCGCGCCGTATGCGATGACGAGCGCACCGCCGGGGGCGCGCGAGAACCCGTAGACGTCGCGTTCGCCGCCGCAGACGATCCGATGCCCGCCTCCGCGCGCGGGGAACGCCGCGACGCCGCAGGTGCCCTCGTCTCCGAGCGGGACGAGCAACTCGCCGCCGTCGGCCGCCCAGAGCGGCGCGGCCGAACCGCCCGGGCCGCGCGTGTCGCCGATCGTAAAATCGGAGGTGGGGCGCCCGGCACTCGCCGAGAGCGATCGCGCCGCTCCGCCCGCGGCCGGCACGACGAGCAGTTCGTCGTCGAAGCGGCCGCCGGCATCGTCGCCGCGCTCGTGACCGACGTAGGCGATCTCGTCGCCGGCGGGCGAGAACGCGGGCCCTGCGCACGGGCCGAGCGAGCGGGTCAGCTTTCGCAGGGACCCGCCGGCGAGTGTCACCGTATGGACGTCCGCGTAGAACGACGTCTCCGGCGTCGCGATCGCGGCCACGAATGCGATCTGCGATCCGTCGGGCGACCAGCCCGGATCCGCGACGTCGAAATCGCCGCTCGTCTCGCGATGCGGTTCGCCCCCCGCCGCCGCGATCGTGTAGAGATGCCGGCGCCGGCCGTCGAGCAGCCCGTCGTCGTCACTCTTGAATGGCAGCGCCCGGATATGGCGTGCGCCCGTCCGCTCGTCCAGAGCGATCTTCGCGGTCTGCGGATCGTGCTCGGCGGTCGCGACGAACGCGAGCGACGTGGAATCCGGCGACCATTCGAGCGCCGCGATCTCGTCGTAGGCGGGCGTGATGGGGCCGCCCTCGCCGCCTCCGAGCGGGACGACGAAGATGCGCTTCCCCGCGCCGCGATCGGCGATGAAGGCGAGCGCCGAGCCGTCGGGCGAGACGCGCGGTTTGCGATCGTTCCGGCCGCTCGTGAAGAGCACGGGCTCGCTCCCGGGACGGATGCTGTAGATCGCGCTCTCGGCGCGATCCTCGGCCTCGTTCTGAGAGGCGAGCACGAAGAAGATGCGGCCGTCCGGAGCGCAGCTCGGATCGCCGGGCAGCCGGATGCGCAAGAGATCGCTCGGGGTCAGGGGCAGGCGATTCATCGCGCGTAGGTCTCCCGGAGGGCGGCGTAGAGGGCGCTCGCGGCGCGCGCTTGGAAGGCGGGGGTCGCGAGGAGCCGGCCCTGCACCGGGTTCGACACGAAACCGAGTTCGACGAGCACGGCGGGGACGCGCGCCTCGTTCGTCACCGCGAGGTCGCGGACCCGAAACGCGGCTTCGCCGAGCCCGAGCCCGAGCAGTTCGCGGCGCATGGCGCGCGCAAGCACGGCCGAGTTCGGGCGCAACCAGAAAACGCTCGTCCCGGTCGCCGAAGGCGAGGTCGACGCGTCGGCATGGATCGCGACGAAGGCCGTGGCGTGGAGCCGGTTGGCGAACGCCGCACGCGCGCGATTGTCGAGCCGCACGCTCGTGCCGGTCCGAAACGGCTGCGCGCGCGATCGCGTGAGAAAGACGGTCGCGCGATCGTCGCGCAGCAACCGTGCGAGATCCTCGCCGACCGCGAGCACGACCGCGCGTTCCTCGACGCCGTTCGGGCCGACGGCGCCGACGTTGAGCGGTGCGCCGCTCGGGAGCTCCGTTCCGTGCCCCGGATCGACGACGAAGGT
>CAZZYZ010000154.1:0-7406 GCA_964658425.1 Vulcanimicrobiota bacterium
CAGGCTGCGGCCGGCTCCGCCGAACAACTGCGCGCGCAGATCGCGAAGGCCACGATCGTCGCGCCGATCGACGCGGTCGTCGTGAACCGGAACGTCAATCCCGGCGAATATCCCGGCACGAAGACGCTTTTCGTCTTGCACGCGGTCGACCGTGAGTTCGCGGTCCTCAACGGGTCGGCGACGCAGGTCGCCTCGATCCGTACGGGCGCTCCCGCGACGATCGTGCTCGCGAGCGGCCACACGTCGCTCGGGCGGGTCGTCGGCGTCCTCAGTCCGGTCACGCCCGGCGCGACGAATTTCGTCGTGAAGGTGGCGCTGCGCGGCGATCCGGCGGTGCGTCCGGGCGACGTCGTGAGCGGGCGCATCGCGCTGCCGACGCACGCAGGCGTTCGCGTTCCGGTCGCGGCATTCGTCGACGATACGCATGCGGCGGTCCAGGTCGTCGAGGGCAAACGCGTTCGAACGGTTCGCGTACGCGAGCGAGCCGAGGAGGGCGGCCTGGCGATCGTCGACGGCCTCGCCGCGGGATCCGTCGTCGTCGGGAACGGCCAAGCGGGCTTGCGCGACGGTCAGACCGTCGCGATCGCCAAAACGCAGGCAGCGGCGTCGTGAAGCTTACCGCGCTCTTCGTTCGCCGGCCGACCCTCGTCTTCGCGTTGCTCGCGGCGATCGCGCTCGCGGGCTATCTCGCCGCGACGACGCTCGTGCAGCAGCTCAACCCGAATATCCCGAATCCGTCGATCACGATCTCCGTGAATTACAGCGGCGCGCCGACGACCGTGATGCGCGACAGCATCGTCGCGCCGATCGAAGATCAGATCGCGGGCACGAGCAACCTCTCGACGGTCTCATCGACGATCGAATCGGGCGCCGCGTCGATCTCAGCGAGCTTCGCGACGACGAGCAATCCCAACACCGATCTCGTCAACGTGCAAAAGGCCGTCGCGGCGGCGTCGCAATATCTGCCGCGCGATCTCACCTCGCCCGTCGTCGGCATCTCCGATCCGAGCGAACAGACCGTCTCGACGTTCTCGCTGACCTCGACGACGCTCACCCCGGCGCAGCTCTCGGCGATCGCGCAGAGTCAGGTCGTCCCGGCTTTCCAAGCGCTGCCGAACGTCTCGAACGTCTACGTGAACGGCGCGGTTATCCCGGCATTCGAAGTCAGCGTCGATCCGCGCGAACTCGCGGCCTACGGGCTGACGCTCAACGACGTCGTCACGACGATCGGCGCGAGCAACGTGCGCGCTCCCGGCGGCACGGCGTACGAAGCGAATCGACAGACGCAGATCGACGTGCGCGGCGACATCACGACGCCCGAGAGCGTGCTGCAATTGCCGCTCCGCGCGCCGCAAGCGCTGCCCGCGGCATCGCTCGATGCGTGGACCGCGGCGGCCGGCACGGTTCGCATCGGCGACGTCGCGCGCGTGACGGCGGGCATCGAACCGCGCACGAGCACCGCCTCGATGAACGGGATCGGCGGCGTCGCGATCAACGTGCAAAAGACGTCGTCGTCGTCGGAGATCGATGCGGCGAACGGCGTGAACGCCGCGCTCCCCGCGATCGCGAAACGCTTCCCCTCGATCACGTTCGGGCTCATCGAGAATACGGCGCTCGTCACGAAAGCGAATCTCGACGGCGTCTTCCGAACGCTCTTCGAGGGCATCGCGTTCACCGGGATCGTGATGTTGCTCTTCCTCGGCTCGTGGCGCAACGCCGCGGTCGTGCTGATCTCGATCCCCGCGTCGCTCGCGGTCACGCTCTTCGTGATGAAGCTCGCGAATCTCACGATCGATACGGTCTCGCTGCTCGGCATGACGCTCGTGATCGGCATCCTCGTCGACGATTCGACGGTCGTGCTCGAGAATATCGATCGCCATTTCTCGCGCGGTGATTCGCCGCGCGAAGCGGCGGTCCGCGGGCGCTCGGAGATCGGCGTCGCGGCGATCGTGATCACGCTCGTCGACGTCGTCGTCTTCTTGCCGATCGCATTCATCCCGGGACAGGTCGGCCGCAATCTGCTCGAGTTCGGCGTCGTGATCGTCATCGCGACGCTGACGTCGCTCGCCGTCTCGTTCACGATTACGCCCGCGCTCGCGGGTAACTGGTCGCTGCGCTCGACGTGGCGGCCCTGGCCCGTGATCCGCGCGTTCGATCGCGGTTTCGAGGGCGTGCGGCGCGGTTTCGTGACCCGCGTGCTGCCGTGGGCGCTGCGACACGGCGCCTTCGTCGTCGCGGGCTCGCTCGTCGC
Source organism: Vulcanimicrobiota bacterium (assembly GCA_964658425.1). Classification (GTDB taxonomy): domain Bacteria; phylum Vulcanimicrobiota; class Vulcanimicrobiia; order Vulcanimicrobiales; family Vulcanimicrobiaceae; genus CAZZYZ01. The sequence goes on from CAZZYZ010000154.1 coordinate 2,252, forward strand.
GACGGTCGCGGCCGTCTCGCTCGTGCCGCTCGGCGTTATCGGCGAAGAGTACATCCCGCCGGTCGACCGCGGCGAGATCTTCGTCCAGATCGTCTATCCGGTCGGCACGCCGCTCGCGACGACGAGCGCGGGCGTGCTCGCGCTCGAAGAAAAACTCCTGAACCTTCGCGACGTCGATGTCGATCTCACGACGGCGGGCTCGTATTCCGCGCCGTTCGGCGGCCAGGTGACGCAATCGAACGTCGGGCAAGTCCACGTGTGGCTGCGCCCGAATCGGACGGCGCCGACCGCTTCGCTCGTCCCGATCGTCGGCCGGATCGCGCGCGAGACGCTGCCCGGCGCGCTGACGATCGTCGTTCCCGAAACGGGGCACGGAACGGGCCAACCGATCGACGAGATCGTCGCCGATCGCAGCGGCGCCGATCCGACGGCGGCGGCCGCGGCGGTGTACGCGCTGATGCAGCGAACGCCGGGTGCCGCGAACGTCATCACGTCGGCCGCGGCGCTGACGCCGCAGGTAACGCTCGCGTTCGATCGCGCGAAGATGCGCGCGCTCGACGTCTCGATCGGGACCGCCGCGCTCGCCGCGCGCGCGGCGTTCGGCGGCGCGATCGCAACGCAATTCGAGACGCAGAACGGTATCGAACAGGTGCAGGTTCTCTATCCGCTCGGCGATCGGCATCGGCTCGACGGGCTCGCCTCGATCCCCGTTCGCACGAACGGCGGCGCGCTCGTGCATCTCGGCGATTTCACGACGGTCACGTATGCGCCCGCGCCGCCGCTGATCACGCGCGTCGATCGCCAGAGTATCATTCACGTCAGCGCGAACGTCGCACCGGGCGCGACGCTCTCGGGCGTGCAAGCCGCGTTCGATCGCGGCGTGCCGGGCCTGCATCTGCCGGCGAGCATCGGCGTCCATCCGGTCCCGCTCGGCCAGCAGGATCTCATGCGTCAGACGCTCGCCGGGCTCGGCAGTTCGCTCGTCATCTCGATCGCGCTCGTGTTCGTGCTGATGGTCGCGCTCTACGATAGTTATCGCTCGCCGCTCATCGTGATGTTTTCGGTCCCGGTCGCGGCCGTCGGCGCGCTCGGGGCGCTCGCGCTCACGCACGAGACGCTCAATCTCTACTCGCTCATCGGTACGATTCTGCTCGTCGGACTCGCTGCGAAAAACGGCATCTTGCTCGTCGATTACGCGAACACGCTGCGCGAACGCGGGCGCGGAAAGCTGCGCGCGATCGTCGAGAGCGTCGATGCGCGTTTCCGGCCGATCGCGATGACGAGCCTCTCCGTCATCGTCGGCAATCTCCCGCTCGCGCTCGCCCTCGAGCCCGGTTCGCAGGCGCGTGCGAGCCTCGGCACGGTCGTCGTCGGCGGGATCGCGAGCTCGCTCGTCCTGACGCTCGTCGTCGTGCCGGTCATGTACCTCGCGCTCTCGCCCGAACGCTATGGCGAAGCGGCTCCGCGGCCGTCGTGGTACGCGCGCCTGCGCCGGAGCTTCGGCTCGCGCCCGGCCCGGACGTAGGGCTCGGTGCGCGCGGAGTACGAAATCGAGCGCGTGGAAGATCTCGCGAGCATACGCGTCCTCGTCGTCGATGACGAAAACGCGATCCGCCATCTGCTGACCGTCGGCCTCGGCCAGGCGGGCTTCGCCGTGCGCACCGCGGTCGACGGCGCGGCGGCGATGCGCGCGATCGGCGAGTGGCGGCCCGATGCGATCGTGCTCGACGTGATGCTGCCGCAGGTCGACGGGCTCGCGCTGCTGCCGCATCTGCGCCGCATCACCGAAGCGCCGGTGCTCATCCTTAGCGCGAAAGACGAACCGAGCGACAAGGTCGAGGGACTCATTCGCGGTGCGGACGACTACATCGCGAAGCCGTTCGACATGCGTGAGCTCGTCGCGCGCATCCATGCGGTGTTGCGCCGGCCGCGCTCGGAGAATCGCGAGATCCTCGTGTGCGCCGACGTTCGCATGGACGTCGCGGGCCGCACGGTGACGCGCGCGGGCGGCGCGCTCGAACTCTCGCCGCGCGAGTTCGATCTGCTCGAACTGCTGCTGCGCAACGCGGGGCGCGTGCTCGATCGGTCGACGATCCTCGATCGCGTGTGGAGTATCGAAGCCGACGTCTCGAGTTCGATCGTCGACACCTACGTCTCGTATCTGCGCGCGAAAATCGACGCACCGTTCGATCGCAAACTGCTGCACACGGTGCGTGGAGTCGGATACGCGCTGCGCGACGAGCTCGCGTGACTTCGACGTTCGCGCGTCGCTTGACGACGCAATCGGTGCTCACGATGTCGGTCTCGCTCGCCGTGCTCGCGACGATCGTCGCGCTGGTCGCGCTCCTCGCGAGCGTCGCCGCGCAGAACGCGCGCGCCGAGCTCATCTCCGATCGCGTCGAGGCCGTCCTCTCCGCCGCGAACGTGCGGTCGGGTGACGCCGAGGCGGCGATGCGCGCGCTCTCGCCCGCCCTTCACGATCCGAGCATCCACGTTTGGGCGGCGAACGCGACCGAACGCGTCGTCGCCGAAAACGTCGCGGGTGACGTGCGGTTGCGCCGCCTCCCGCGCACCGAGACGGAATACGACGCCGCACCGCTCGACGCGCGGCTTGCAACGGCGATCGCGACGGCCGCCGGGACGCGGACGTATCGTATCCACGCGCGCGATCTGTACGTGTACGTCGGCTCGGACGAGGAGCGTTTCGAGCGGTTGCTCGCCGTCGGCGGTGTCACGTTCCTCGCGACGGTGCTCGCGATCGTCGCGATCAGCTACGGCGCCGGGAGGCGCTTGACGGCCGACGCGCTGCGGCCGTTGCATGCGGTTACGACGACGCTCGAACGCGTTGCGGCGGGCGACCTCGCGCCGCAACCGGTCGATCCCGCCGGCGGCGACGATCTCGCACGTCTCGGGCGCGCGAGCAACGCCGCACTCGCGCGCATCGCGACCGCGTTCGAGGAGCGCGACCGTGCGGAAGCGCAGACGCGCCGCTTCTTCGCGGACGCCACGCATCAGTTGCGTACGCCGCTCACGGTCGTGCAAGGGTTCGTCACGATGCTCGAAGGCGGGACGCTCGAATCGCCGGGCGAGCGTTCGGACGCGCTGCGGCTCGTCGGCGAACAGACGCGAACGATGTCGCAGCTCATCGGGAAACTCGTGCGGCTCGAGCAGTGGGAATCGCCCGAGCCGCCGGAGCGACGCATCGTTCGTCTCGACGAGCTCGTGCGCGATACCGTGCTGCCGTTTGCGACGACGCATCCGCAGCGCGGGATCGAACTCGATGCACCGAAGAGATTATACGTAAGCTGCGCGCCGCGCGAGCTCGAAGAAGCGATCGCGAACGCGATGGACAACGCAGTCAAATATGCGGCGCCCGCCGCGATCGCCGTCCGCGTAACCGAGCGCGGCGAACGCGCGATCGTCGAGATCGCGGATAACGGTCCCGGTATTGGCGATGCCGATCCGAGCCGGCTCTTCGAGCGCTTCTACCGTGGCGAACGCCGCGACGTCGCGGGTTCCGGCCTCGGCCTCGCAATAGCCCGCCGAGCGACAACCCGCGCGGGTGGAAGCATCACGCTCGCGAGCGACGTGAAAGGGACGACGGTGACGATCGAGTTGCCGCTCGTTGCTGGGATGGAATGATTGCACCCAGAGATTCCGGGAGGCGTCGGCCATTCACTCGATCAGCTTGCGCGGTACGCTGATCGGCACCGCGAGCTCGCTTCGCTAAGAGCGTTGCGGAATCGCTACATAATTCTCGGCATTTCGACGGTTACAGGGCTCATCGACCGCTGGTTTAGGCGTGTGCATGCTTCAAGCGCCCGCGAACGTAACCAAGATGCCGGATACGGTTCGCTCTCGCGAAGTGCGTAGTCGACGAAGTGCTTCGGGTCGACGATCGCCGCGAGCTCAATCGCCGCTTCCGCAGCGTGCCATCGATAACCGACGCTCGTCCACGTTTCAAAGCAATCGAGGAGTAATTTGATTGCGCGTTCCGTTTCGTCGTTTGCGAGCAATACGAGCGCAATCGAGAAGTCGTCGTCGGCTTTCGTTCGCCGATCGACAACGATGAGTGGATTTACGGTGGACGATAAGCCTTCGAAGAGTTCGACGTATTCGCGTGCTTTCAACGGATCGACGAACGCGAGCTCGCGTGCAAAGCTGAGCAGGGCGTATCGTTCGATATCGGTGTTCCAATCGATGGAATCCGCCAGCTTCGTTGCGGAGAGCAATTGCGATCTGAGAATTCCTCGGTCGCGACGTTGCCGTGCGAAACACGCTTCGTCAGCCATGAGTGAAAGACGATTGACATCGGATCGAGTAACCGAACGCGCGCGTCGAAGGCTTTGCTCCAACGCTTCATTGTCACCGGCGAGCGAATACAGAGAAGCGAGGCACGTCTCGATTTCAAATTTCAACTCAGAAAAATCATCTGGCCATGCGTGGTATGGTAACAATTCTATCTCGACGATATCGCTTATCGTTCCAAAATCACGTGCATAATAGCTGCGAGTGACGTACAAATTACTCGTCACGTAGACGTCTTCATATGGTGACGTCTTACTCATTACGATCGCTTCACGAAGGATCCGGTAATGCTCGTGATAGCGCTCTTGGCTTGCTCGAATGAGACCAATAATTTGTAGCGCACGTGCCTTGATCGTGGCGATCGGTGTTACGCTCAACGAATCGCTCGCAACACCTTTCGCTCGTAAATCGAGGTCGGCGTGCACGGAATTCCACGCAGCTTTCTCGCTATGCTCGTACCGCTGAGAGCCGAACAAAATCGCTGAATCGACGAACCACACTTCGCATTCGAGATTTGCGGAGACGTCGTCACAGAGGCTGTCTTTCACCTGAGCTATTACTCGAGCAGCTTCCCTGGTCTCTCCACTTCTCGCTAAAAGAAACGCCTCCAGCATTCGAGCCTCGATATGCTCGCTGGTGTCGAGGAAACGAGTTTGTAGAATCGATTGCACCTGAGCAAGGGCCTCGCCAGTGCTCCCGAGTCGCATATCGGTCCGGACTCGTAGAAGTAGAGCTTTCGTCGAGTTCGCGTCTCCGAGGAGCGTTCGCGATTTATGTAGCTGCCCGGCTTTATACGCCTCGACAGCAATCTCGTCTATACAGGCGCCGGAAAAACCCTCCCGACAAA
>CAZZYZ010000155.1:0-7394 GCA_964658425.1 Vulcanimicrobiota bacterium
CGCTCGAGCGCGTCGTCGAACGTCGCCCGCATCGTCGCGCCGTCGCGACTCACCCATTCGGCTTCGCCGCCGTGCAACGGGAAGACGAGCGCGCGGCAGACGCCGTCGTGCAGCGCCTGCGCGTAATCGTACGAGAAGTCGGCGACGCATTCGCCGCCCGCGTACGGCACGAACGGGATCGCCGCGCCGTCGGAACGGAACGGTGTCCCCGAGAGCGAGATGCGATGTTGCGAACCCGAGAACGCTTCGCGAAGCGCCTGGCCCCACGACGCTTCCTCGCCCGCGTGATGGACCTCATCGAAGACGGTGAGCGTCGGCACGCGCGTCATCGCGGCGAAGCGTTTCGCGCCGGCGGCGACTTGCTGATAGGTCACGACGGCCCCGTCGAGATCGCTCGCGAGGACCGCATCGGCGTTGCGAAAGCGATGATCGAGTTGGATCCCGGCCCCCGCCATCGCGCGCGCGAATTGCGATTTGAGGTGCTCGCGCGGGACGACGACGAGGACGCGCGCGATCCGGCGTTCGCTCAGCAGCGCGTGCGCGAGCCGCGTCGCGAAGCGCGTCTTCCCGGCTCCCGGCGTCGCGACGAAGAGCGCGTCGCCCGGCCGCGACGCGGACCAGGCTTCGAACGCTTCGAGCTGCCACGCACGGAGCGGCAAACGCCAAGTCGGCAGGGTACGGACCACCCGGTACGTTTCGCATCGACGAACCGACGTTCATCGAAGGAGTTCCGCGCCGCGAGCGCGTGACGCCGCGTTACCTGACGACGTAGCCGCTGAGGTGGATGAACGGGCCGCCCTCTTTGGCGTTGTAAGAACCGGGGTAGAGGGCGACGTCGTGCGCGCCCGCGCTCGGCCAGCGCCATGCGAAGAGGATCGATGATGGGAAACGATGCCCGGAACTCGATTTGTTTTGCCACGTGCCGATCCGGTTGAGCGTCTCGACGCCGTCGACGAAGACGCGTGCGTGGCCGGGTTGGCAGCACTTCTCGCCGAGCATGCCGACGAGCGCGATCCCCGAGCCCGTGAAGTGAACGTGAACCGGAAACGCGGTGATATCGTCGCGGACGAAACTCGCGCTCCGCCAGCCGTCGGTACTCGGCGTCCCGTGCGGATCGAGCGCGGACGCGGCGATCTCCGCCGCGAGGCCGCCGTTCGTCTGCCACGCGGTAACGATCCCCTCCGGCGGCGGACCGTCGAAGAACCGGCCGTACGATCCGTCCGCTTTGCGCGCGGAATAGGCGGCCGACGCGTTCGCGAGCAGCCAACGACGCGCGAAAGATTCGTGCTCGTGACGAGCGAGGACGTACATCGCTTCCACGAGCGGCTCTTCGAGGTCGTTCTCGGCCTGCATATCCATGAAGACGCCGCGCGGATCGGAGAGATCGGAGGCGACCGCGTGCGCCGTCGCGAGCGCCTCATCGCGATAGCGTTCGTCGCCCGTCACGTGATAGAGCCGCAGGCCGTTCCAAATCATGTTGCCGTTTACCGATGCGAAAAATCGATGCGGAACCTGGCGGCAATGTCTGCCGTCGTCGAACACGTAGACGGAATAGAGCGGCCGCTCGGGATCGAGAAAGTAGGCCCGGATCGCGTCGTAGCGCACGCGCGCGACGCGCAAGTACGATCGGTCGTGCGTGTTCTCGAAGAGCAGCAGCGCGGCTTTGACGCCGTTCGAATCGGTCTCGAGCGTTTTGAGGTGATCGCCGCGGCCGTACGGGCGCTGGTAGCGGATCGCGGGGCACGCGCCGATATCGTATGCCGGCGAACCTTCGACGGCTTCGAATGCGGCCTTCGCCTTCGCGAGCGCGAGCGTATCGCGCTCGATGATGCGGTGCTCGCGCGAGGCGGCGATCGAATCCCACATCGGGACGTCGCTCCACAGTAGGCAGCCCTTGCCGCGGCACGGCGCGAGATAGCGCCGCTCCGTTCGAGCGAGCGCCGCGAGCCGGGCGGGGACGCGCGGATCGGGCGTGATCGCGTACCGCAGCGCGAGGGTATTCGTCAGCGAGTCGGAGCCCCAATCGTTATTGTGGATCCAGCAGATCGGCGACGCGCAATCACGCCAGAGGCCGCGATCGTCGTAATAGAGGCCGAGGAGATTGCCGACGGCCACGTCGGCGAGCCGGTCGTACGTCGGCGTCGCGGGCAGCGCGGGCATGCCCGCCGCGAACGGCGTCGCCGTCGCGATCGGCTTCGCGGGATGGACCTGCTCCGTCGTCGCGGGCGCGGGATCGACGGAGAGGCCGACCTGAATCAGGCCGATCGCAACGATCGCCAACATGAGGGAACGCCGGGCGAAGACGAACGACCGCGCACGCCGACCGAAGGATTTCATGAGCCGTGCATCTCGTTCGGAACCGCCGAGGCGACGCCCCTGAAAAAGGCGAAAGCGGCCGAATGATCCGTCGGTTTATAATCGTGGTCCTCGCTCTGGCGTGTTCGCTGACGGGGTGCAAACCCGCGGCAGACTCGCTCGCGAATACGACCGCGACGCGCGCGCTCGAAGCGAGCGTTTTCTCCCGCACCGATGCCGTGCAGGTCGCGAGCTTCGTCTCGGGCCAGCCGCAACGCCCGAAACCGTACGCGATCGAGAACTTTCTCTATGCGAAACATTGGCTCGAATGCAAGGCGACGCAGCCCGGACTTTTCTCGACCGTCAGCGTGTGCACGCTCGACGAGGCCGGGAAAACGTACGGGCGCGCGAACGGCTGGTCGTCGGCACCGGGCCCCGCACCGTGCAATTCGTGCGAGACCTGGACCGTTCCGATTGCGATGGCGAAATTGAACGACGTCACCGATATTGCATCGACCGATAAGACGCACGGGACCGCTCGCTATCGATACACTGTGATTCCGAACGAACTCGGCTCGCAACTGGCCGATTGGATGTCGACGAATCCCACGGCATGGTGCGGGCAAGACGCGCGTGCCGACGGCGATTGGAAGACGCAGCGCACGGGCGCGGTCGCCTTCGCCTACGAGGACGGTGCGTGGCACGTCACGCCGGCCGCGACGGGCTTCGACGGAACGTTCGGCGATACGGTCGCGGCGTCGAAGGCCGATCGACCGTGCACCGCGCACTGAAGCCCACGTTTTAGCGCAGCGCGATCTCGCGAGCGATGAAGACGCCGTCGCTCCAATGACCCGCGACGAGGACGCGCATGCCGGGCGTCAGGGTCGTTCCGAGCGGCGTGATGACCGTTCGATTATCGAGATCGACCTGCGTCGAACGTCCGCCGCCCGTCAGCAGTAATCGATACGGCTTGAATTGCGCGACCGTCCCCAAAAGCTCGCGGCGGCCGCCGATCGGCTGATAGAGCGGGCGTGCGTACGACGGTGGCGGAGCGTCCTGGGGCGCATCCTGCGCGCTCGCCGGCAACACGCTCGCGCCGGCCGCGGTGATGAAAGCGAACCCAACGACCCGAGCGGCGCGGCGAAACGAGAAGAGCCCGTTGTTCATACGGATGGAATAACACGAACGCACGCGCGCGTCACGCCCGGACGATCGATCGGCCGCGCATTCTCATCTCGCACCAATCGATCGCGTGCGGCGAAGGTTCGGCCGCGGTCGCGCGAAAGCCGGATGGATCATGGCTTTCTTACGCCTCGCGACATCGCTCGCGCTCTCGTTCGCGTGCTCGTTCGCGGTCGCGGCCGCGGCGCCGCCGGAACCCGAAAAACTCGAGACGCCGCCCGTACCGGCACCGCAACATTTCGTCACGCATCATCGCGCGACGATCGGCGGCACGTCGATCGCCTACACGGCGACGGCCGGGACGATCGTCCTGAAGAACGCGAAAGGCCAACCCGATGCGAGCGTCTTCTACACGGCGTACGTGAAGGACGGCGAACGGCCCGAACGCCGTCCGATCACGTTCATGTACAACGGAGGTCCGGGCTCGTCGAGCGCGTGGCTGCACATGCTCTCGTTCGGGCCTCGCCGCGTCGCCGTCACGAACGCCGGGCTCACGCCCGCGGCGCCGTACGCGATCGTCGATAACGACGAGAGCCTGCTCGATCGCTCCGACCTCGTCTTCATCGATGCGATCGGCACGGGCTTCAGCCGCATCGTCGGCTCGGGAAAGCCCGACGAATTCTACGGCATCGATCAGGACGCACGCGCGTTCGCGCAGACGATCACGCGCTACGTGACGATCAACGATCGCTGGAACTCACCGAAGTATCTCTTCGGCGAGAGCTACGGCACGACGCGCTCGGCCGCGCTCGTCGATCGTTTGCAGAACGCGGGGATGGATTTCCGCGGCGTCGTGCTGCTCTCGTCGATCTTAAATTTCACGTTCGATCAGACGGAGACGGGAGACGATGCCGCCTATCCGCTCTATCTTCCGACGCAGGCCGCGGTCGCCGCGTACCATCACGCGCTCGCGCAGCAGCCAAGCGATCTGCCGGCGTTTCTCGCGGGGGTGCGTGCATTCGCGCTCGGCGATTACACGCACGCGCTGGCACAGGGGTCGAAACTCTCGGCGAGCGAGCGAGATCGGATCGCGACCACGCTCGCCGCGGACACGGGGCTGTCGAAGGCGTTCATCGACGAGGCCGATCTGCGCGTCTCGAACGATCTCTTCGAGAAGCAGCTCCTGCGCTCGCAACGGCGCGTCGTCGGCCGCCTCGACGGCCGCTATCTCGGCATCCCGCTCGATCGGCTCAGCGACGCGCCCGATTACGATCCGACCGATCCCGCGATCACGGGTCCGGTCACCGCGGCCTTCAATCGCTACGTTCGCGGCGAACTCGGTTACAAGACGAACGACGACTATCACACGACGGCGTACGCCGACGTCAACGCGAAGTGGGATTTTCGCCGTTCGGGCGACGACGGGACCGCCGCGAACGGCAGCGACGCAAACGTCATGGGCGATCTCAAAGAAGCGATGACGAAAAATACGCTGCTGCACGTCTTCTCCGCGAACGGCTACTACGATTTCGCGACGCCGTTCTTCGCGACCGAATATACGCTCGATCATCTGCTGCTCGATCCGACGCTGATCGGCAACATCACGTACGGGTACTATCGCTCGGGACACATGGTCTACCTCGATCCGCTCGCCAGACGCGCGTTGAAAAACGATCTCGCGCGCTTCTACACGACGACCAGCCCCTAGCGATCCTCTCCGGACGGCCCGTCGCCGTCGTTTCCACGCTCGTGAGTCGCGGATCTGCCGCCTACGACGCGAGCGTCGATGGGCGTTTCGTGCGGGGGCGGGCGGCCTTCGCGCAGGCTTCGCAGCGGCGTGCGCGCGCCCGCGGGGCGACGAGTTCGCCGCAGGCGCAGCGGCGACGTTCGCCCCGCGGTGCCTCGTCGCGCACGGGTCCGGGCTGGCGTGGGATCGCGCCGTACGCGAGCGGCGAGCCCGCGACGACGAGCGGCGCGGCCGGATAGCCGTAGCGATCGGCGGCGACGCGCAGATCGCTCGCGAGCACGACGTTCCGAGTCGCTGGCCGTTCGCCGTCGTCCGCGAGAGCGGGTGCGGCGATCGGATGGGTCTCCGCCTCGACGAACGGGCGCGAACGCATCACGAGCGCGAGCAAGATTCCGGCGTTCGCGAGGCCGACCGCGCAGAGCGCGAGCGCACCCCAGAATATCGTACGCCGCAGGTCGCGCACTTGCGCCGGGATCCGCGTCGCGTCGCGAACGATCGCCGGGATGTCGAGTTCGACCGCCGGAGCAGCGATCGGCGCCGCCTTCGGAACCGCAACGAAGGCCGTGCCGGGTATCACATGCCGGACCTGCGCGCCGGCGGCCGTTTTCTTCGGAAGATAGCCGCTCGCCGTCTCGTCGGCGCACCCGCCCAAGACGACGACGAGCGTCGCGAGGCAGAGCGCGCGAAACATGATCACGAGCTTTTTATCGGCGGCGCGGCGCCTCGTGACGGATCGTTCGCATCACACTTCGAGGCGTGCGTGCGCGAAGGCGACGGTCCCGCACGAACCGCACGCGTCGAGCGGGATCTCGAAGAGCGCTCCGAGTCGCTCCGGGACGAGCATCTCCGCCGCCGGACCGTCGGCGATGAAACGCCCGGCGCGCATGAAGATCACGCGATCGACCTCGGGGGCGATCTCGGCGAGATCGTGCGTCACGAGGATGAGTCCCCGGCCGCGGCGCGTCAGATCGCGTACCGTCTCGTAGAGATCGTGCCGCGCCCGCATATCGAGCGCGGTTCCGGGTTCGTCGAAGACGAGCGTCTCCGGCTCGTTCACGAGCGCTCGCGCGATGAGGACGCGCCGGGCCTGGCCCGAGGAGAGCTCGTCGAACGAACGATCGGCGAGCGATGCAATCCCGAGCCGCGCGAGCGCCTCTTCGGCGCTGCGGATCATCGCGGGGGTGATCGTGTGATTCCGCGCGACGCCGAGGCTCGCGAAGAAGCCGGAGAGCACGGCGCCGATGACCGTCCCGGAGCCGCCGAGGGCGTCGGAGAGATCGTTCGCGACGATCCCGAGCGTGCGCCGCAGCTCGGTCACGTTCCACCGTTCGTGGCCGTGAATACGCACGAAGCTTCCGGGGGCGGCGACGGGGTAGAGTTCACGCGTCAGGAGCTTGAGGAGCGTCGATTTTCCGCATCCGTTGGGCCCGAGGATCGCGACCCGCTCGTCGCGCTCGATGCGCAGCGATGCGTTATCGAGAACGCGCCGCGAGCCGCGCAGCACGGTCACGTCTCGGAGCTCCAGGAGCGGCGGCTTCATTCGTCTTCGGCGGTCGCGCAGTCGATCGCCGGAGGGGCCGGCACGGCGACGGGCGGGCGGCTCGCGAGGAAGCCTCGGACGTCGCGCATCACCCGATCGAACTCCGCCCGCACGCGCGCCGCATAGACCCGGGTCGCAGCGTTCGGCGGTCCGTCGCCGCCGGCAAAGCCGATGCTCTCGACGTTCTCGCGCAGCTTGCCCGGCGCCCCGATCGAGTCTTCGTCGTTATGATAGTCGGCGGTGAGTTCGCCGCGCAGTTCCGTCGCGCGTGCGAGCACCGGGGCTTCGCTCGCGGCGCCCTTGCGGGCGAGCGCGATCGTCGCATCGAGTTCGTTCAGTGCCGTATCGATCGCCGAATATTCGTTCGTCGCCTGCGCGGCGAGCGCGAACGCGGCGCCGTGCTGCGCGGCCGTCCACGACGTGCGCGGATCTCCGAACACCGCAATCTGCTCGTCGAGCGTCTTCCCGGCGGCGACGAGCTCGAGCGTATATCGCCCCGGTACCACGTACGGCCCCGTCCGCGGCCCCTTGTACTTCTCACGCGCCGCGCCGTTCCAGCGGACGGGCCCGTCCGCGCGCAAATCCCACGTCGTGCGGTTGATCCCGGCGAAGTTCGTGACGAACGGGACCGGTTTTTTATCGACGCATCGATCGCCCGAGATCGTGCGCACGAGGCGATGCGAAGCATCG
>CAZZYZ010000156.1:0-983 GCA_964658425.1 Vulcanimicrobiota bacterium
CGCGTCGTTGCAGCGTGCCGAGATCGCGGCCGCGATCGCCGAACATCGCTCGTTCCGGCTCGCGCTCATACGTGCGGGCGATCCCGCGTTCGCGGCGAGCGAGGCATCGATCGTCGCGCTCGATGCGATGGGCCGGCGGCTTCAACAAAGGTTCGTCTCGTATTCTGCCTCGCTCGCCCGCGCGCGAAGCGCGTTCGCCGAGGCGGGGCGTCGTCGGCTCGCCCTCGAGCGCTTGCGAGACCGCCGGCGCGATGGAGACGCGGTGCAGCGCGCCTTGCGCGAAGCGGCCGACTTCGACGAGACGAATGCGCGCATCGAGTTATCGCCGCCCTGCGATCGCGAAGGCGACGAGGCGCCTCCGCGTGGCGCTTCGAAATCGATCGGCGTGATCACGCTGCACCGCATGAACGGCCGGCCGCTCATCGTGAACGCCGATCTGATCGAGACGGTGGAACGCACGGATGACGGCGAGACCGCGATCGTCTTGACGACCGGCAACGTCCTCGTCGTCGCCGAGCAACCGGACGCGGTTCGTGCGGCGGCGGTCGCGTTTCGGCGCAGCATCGTCGCACCCGGACCGTGATGGAACTCGCGTTCGCGGGCCGGCTCGTTCTGTCGTGCGTCGTCGTCGCGGCGTTGCTCTACGGCTTCGCTTTCGTCGTGCGGTTCATGCGGCGCGTCCCGCGGCGCGGCATCCGGCCCTCCGACGGGAAGCTCGCAACCGTCGTCGAGACGACGCTCCTGCCGGACGCCGCATCGCTGCACGTCGTGCGCGTCGTCGATCGCTACCTCGTGCTCGGCCGCAGCGGATCGCACGTCTCTCTGCTCTACGAGATCCCGGCCGAATCGATGGCGAGCGTCGAAGTCTGACCGTGCGCGTCGCGATCTGTGACGACGCGGACGTCGTGCGAGCCGTCGTCGTTCGACTCTGCACGAGCCTCGGCCACGACGTCGTCGGCGCGTGCGGCGATCTGGCCACGGCC
>CAZZYZ010000156.1:993-7366 GCA_964658425.1 Vulcanimicrobiota bacterium
GGACGGCTCTAGGAGGTACGAACAGCACGTCCAGCGCGGCGACCAATGGCTATCTGAACGACGGCCTCCATCCCGACCCGGTTGGCGGCATCGCGGTCTCGAAGGCCTACGCCACGGCCATCGCGACGGCCGAGGGCGAGCGACCGGATGCTATCGTCGTCGACGGCCGCCTCGCGAATCCGATCGGCCCCGCGATCGCGGCGTTGCTCAACGCGTCGCCCGAGAGCGCGGTGTACGTCATCGCGTCGCTCGAAGAGCGGGAGCTCGTGCTCGCGGCTCGCGCGGCGGGCGCGAGCGGTGCGATCCGTCGTCCGCTCGCGCGATCGGATCTGCGCGCGGCGTTCGGCGGCACGCGTTTCGAGGATGCTTCGAACCCCTGAAACGCGAACGAATCGGCATGGCAGAAGGCCCCGTCCTCGAGACCCACGCGAATCATGCGAACGCGGCGGTCGCGCCCGTCGTCGTCGACGAGCCGGCGGCGCCGCGGGACGACTCCGCGCTCAAACGTCTCTTGTTTTTCGTCGCGCTCGTCCTCGCGTCGTCCGGGATCGTCTATGCGGTCGTTCGCGCGACGCTCTTGCGCGCGCCGACCGACCCGACGACCGAGCGCATCCAACAACTGATCGACGAAGCGAATCGGCTCCTCGCGCAGCTCGACGAGAAGAAAGCCGAGTCCTAACACGGTCGCCTCACCGGCGGCGCTCGCTCCGGGCGACGTCGTCGAGATCGCGTGTACCGATCTCATCGCAAAAACGGGTCAAGCCGTCGGCCGTGCCGATGGGATGGTCGTCTACGTCCTCGGGCCGGTTCCGGGCGAACGCGCGCGCGTGCGCATCGAATCGGTCAAGGCGAAGTACGCCGTCGGCGAGCTCGTCGAAGTGCTCGAGCGTTCGCCCGATCGTGCCGAGCCGTTCTGCCCCGTCTTCGGCGAGTGCGGCGGCTGCCAAGTGCAGCACCTCGCCTATTCCGCGCAACTGACGTGGAAGCGCGGCATCGTCGATAACGCGCTTCGCCGGCTCGGCGGCATCAGCGGAGCGCGCGTCGGCATGCCGATCGGGATGGACGATCCGCGCGCGTACCGCAACAAGATGGCGCTCGTCGTTACGGACGATGCGTTCGGCTTCTACGCGGCGCGGTCGCACGACGTCGTCCCGATCGAAGCGTGTCCGATCGTGATGCCCGAGCTCGATCGAACGATCGCGGGCCTGTGGCGCGCGAAAGCCGATTCCGCCACCGCCGAGGGGTTTGCCGGCGCGCGACACGTCGTCGCGCGCGTCGGCCGCGCGTCGAGCGAGAGCGTCGTCTCGATCACGACGGAACGAGCCTCGACGACGTTGCCGAACGTCGCGGCAGCGTTGCAGGCCGCGCTCCCGGGCACGGTCGGAATTTCCAACTCGTACGAACCCGCGAGCGAAAACGCGGTGATGGGGCGTCGCAATCTGGCGCTCAGCGGTACGGCGGAGATCACGGAGACGATCGACGGGATACGCTTCCGCGTCTCGCCCGCGTCGTTCTTCCAAGTCAATAGCGAGATGGTCGGCAAGATCTTCGCCTATCTCGCGCCGCACGTCGCGAAGCCGCGCCAGATCATCGATCTCTACTGCGGCGCGGGAACGTTCGCGCTCTTCTTCGCGAAGGCGGGCGCGCGCGTCGTCGGCATCGAGGAAAATCCGCACGCCGTCCGCGAGGCGAAGGCGAACGCGGCCCTCAACGGCGTCGAAGCGAAGACCGCATTCATCAACGGCCGCGTCGAAGCGATGCTGCGCTCGAAGATCGGGATCGACGCCCTCAAGGCTTCCGAGGTCGTCTTTCTCGATCCGCCTCGCAAGGGAAGCGACGAAGCGACGCTCGCGGCACTCATCGCCGCGCGCGTGCCGCACGTATGGTATCTCTCGTGCAATCCCGCGACGCTCGCGCGCGATCTCGCGCAGCTCGTGAAAGCGGGCTACGCGATCGACGGCGTCCAGCCGTTCGATATGTTTCCGCAGACGGGTCACATCGAAGCGTTCGCGGCGTTGCATCGCGCCGACGTCGAACCGCTCGGACTCGCACTCCAGGAGAACTGATGGCAACCGGTGATATCGACGTCGCGTACGTCGCGAAGCTCGCGCGCTTGGCCCTCACGCCGGACGAGGTCGAGCGCTTCGGCGCGCAGCTCGGCGCGCTGCTGACGCACGTGCGCTCGCTCGAAGCGTTGCCGGTCGACGACGTCGCCGCGACGGCGCAGGTCGTCCCGCTTTCGAACGTCGTTCGCGACGACGTCCCCGTGCCGTCGCTCGATCGCGAGATCGTCCTCGAAGGCGCGCCGCGCCGCGAGGGCTCGTATTTTCGCGTGCCGCGCATCATCGCGGAGGACGCATGAGCGCGCCCGAGACCGCCGTCGCGATCGCGCGTGCGGTGAACGCGCGCGAGCGCTCCGCGATCGAGGCGGCCCGCGAGGCGAACGCGCTCGTCGAAGAACGCGACGGCGCCGTCGGTGCGTATCTCTCGCGCACCGCGGAGCTCGCGCTCGCGTGTGCCGCGCGCGTCGACGAGCGCATCGCCGCGGGCGAAACGCTTCCGCTCGCGGGCGTCGCGCTCGCGGTCAAAGACAACATGTGCCTCACCGGCACCGTGACGACGTGCGCCTCGAAGATCCTCGCGAGTTGGGTCGCGCCGTACACGTCGACCGCCGTGCAGCGCCTGCTCGACGCGGGCGCGATCCCGGTCGGCAAGACGAATCTCGACGAGTTCGCGATGGGCTCGTCGTGCGAGAACAGCGCCCTCGGCGTGACGCGCAATCCGTGGGATCTCGGTCGGGTCCCGGGCGGGAGCTCCGGTGGAAGCGTCGCCGCGATCGCCGCGGGCGAGGCCGTGCTCGCACTCGGCAGCGATACGGGCGGCTCGATTCGCGAACCGGCCGCGTTCTGCGGCGTCGTCGGCTTTAAGCCGACGTACGGCCGAGTCTCGCGCTACGGTCTCATCGCATTCGCATCGAGCCTCGATCAGATCGGGCCGATCGCGACGACGGTCGAAGACGCGGCGCTCGCCTACGATCTCATGGCGGGCAAAGATCCGTTCGACGCGACGTCGATCGATCGCGCGGTCGAGCGAACGGCGAACGATCTGCGCACCGATCTCCACGGCGTACGGATCGGCGTCGTCAAGGAGTTCGGCCTCGGCGATCTCGAACCGGCCGTACGCGCGGTGTACGAGAAGGCGTACGCCGATCTCCAAGCGCTCGGCGCGGAGCTCGTCGAGGTCGCATTGCCGACGGCCGAATACGGCGTCGCGACGTACTATCTCATCGCACCCGCGGAGTGCTCGTCCAATCTCGCGCGCTTCGACGGTATGCGCTACGGTCTGCGCGTCGAAGGTCCCGACGTCGGGACGACCTACGAGCGCACGCGCGCCGAAGGCTTCGGCGATGAAGTGAAGCGCCGCATCCTCATCGGCACGTACGCGCTTTCGAGCGGGTATTACGACGCGTATTACGTGCGCGCGCAAAAGGCGCGCACGCTCATCGCCGCCGATTTCGCGAAAGCGTTCGCGGATTGCGATGCGATCGCGTGCCCCGCCGCGTCGTCACCCGCCTTCGCGTTCAATGCGAAGACCGATCCCGTGAGCATGTATCTGATGGACTACTATACGATTCCGATGTCGCTCGCGGGCTTACCGTCGCTCTCCGTTCCATGCGGTTACGTCACGCCGGCGAACGGCACGACGCCGCTCCCGCTCGGCCTCGAACTCAGCGCGCCGCTCTTCGCGGAACGCAGCCTGCTCGGAATCGCGCACGCGTACGAGCGCGGGACGAACCACGCCCATGCGAAGTCGATCCCCGCGTTGCCGACGGCGGCACGCGCATGAGCGCGAGTTCGGAAACGTCTACGAACGGTGCGACGGGTGCGAGCGGCGAGCTTTTCGTCGGCGGCGTGCCGTACGAAGTGGTGATGGGCATCGAGTGCCACGTCGAACTCAAGACCGCAACGAAGATGTTCTGCGGATGCCGCAACATCTTCGGTGCCGAGCCCAACACCAACGTCTGCCCGGTCTGTCTCGGGATGCCGGGTGCCTTACCGGTACCGAATAAGCACGCGCTGGAATTACTCGTGAAAGCCGGGCTCGCGTTCGATGCCGCGATTCCGAGCTATTCGAAATTCGATCGGAAGAATTACTTCTATCCGGACATGCCCAAGGATTATCAGATCTCGCAGTTCGACATGCCGCTCACGCAGGGCGGCGTCGTCGATTTTCTCTTGCCCGACGGTTCGTCGGGCTCGTGTCGACTCACCCGCATTCACTTGGAAGAAGATACCGGCAAGTCGACGCATGCCTCGCATGACGGTCGTATCGCCGGCAGCACGCATTCGCTCGTGGACTTCAATCGTGCGGGCGTACCGCTCATGGAGTGCGTCTCCGAGCCCGACATCCGTTCGTCCGCGCAAGCGGTGGCGTTTCTCGAAACGCTCAAGCGCACGTTCGTCGCGCTCGGCGTCAGCGACGTGAAGATGGAGGAAGGCTCGCTGCGCTGCGACGTCAACCTCTCGTTACGCCCGATCGGCGAGACCGAATACGGAACGAAAGCCGAGATCAAGAACATGAATTCGTTTCGCTCGGTCGGGCGCGCGATCGAGAGCGAGACCGCGCGGCAACTCGCCGTGTTGCAGAGCGGCGGTCGTGTCGTGCAAGAGACGCGCGGTTGGGACGAAGCCGCGGGCACCACGCACTCGATGCGCAACAAAGAGAAGGCGCACGATTACCGGTATTTTCCCGATCCCGATCTCTCGCCGATCGAATACGCACCCGCCGACGTCGAGCGCCTGCGAGGCGAGCTCGGCGTTCTCCCGCAGGCACGCCTCGCGTCCTACACGACCGACCTCGGGCTCTCGATGGTGCAGGCGATGCAGATCGTCGATACGCCCGGTCTCGCGGATTTCTACGACCGCGCAATCGGTGGAACGAGCGACCCGGCAACGGCATCTTCCGACGCGGCGACGGCTACGTTGACGTCGGTTGCCGTAACGAATGCTCTCACACCCGTTGCCGATGCGAAAGCTCCGGCACGAAACGCGTCGAGCGATCTCGCTGGCCGTCGCGCGCAAGCGACCGTCAACTTCTTGCTCGGCGATCTGTCTCGACTCGCGAACGAGACGGGTACGGCCGTCGTCGCATCTCGCGTCACTCCGGAAACGCTCGCGGAACTCGTCACGCTCGTCGAAACGAACGCGATCAATTCGAAGACCGCGAAAGACCTCGTCGCACGCATCTGGTCGGACGGCGGGTCTCCGAATGAAATCGTCGCGAGCGAAGGGCTCGGCCAGGTCAGCGACAGCGGCGCGATCGACGTGCTCGTCGCCGACGTCATCGCCGCGAACGCGAAGACCGCGGACGATTACCGCGCGGGCAAGACCAAAGTGATGGGCTTTCTCGTCGGTCAGGTCATGAAGCAAAGCCGCGGCAAAGCGAACCCCGCACTGGCAGAAGAGCGACTGAAAGCGGCGCTGGAATAACGAGGCTCGGTCGGCGTTGCCGATCTGGCAATCGTGTTTGTTTGCGGCGGGGTGGGCCGGTCTTTACGTACTCGTTTGTTTTTCCACTGCGTTCTCGCAATGGCTGACGCTCGCGCGCGAGAGATCATCAATTGCCACGTGGAGTTGCGCCTGCACGTTCGTCTTTCTTCCAGACGATTACGATACCTCGCCACCGCTCCTCGGCCAACGGCCGCTCTCATCCGATGGGACGAAATCGAATTTGTAGGGAGTCGGCGTGTTTTTCGGGATATCGAGAGCCATCGACTCGGTCTTACGTCTCTTCGGCTCTTCGAAATACCCCGGCGTTCACGAGGCGGGGAGCCGATCGGTCCGGCATTCGACGAATACCGTGCGAAAGAACGACGGAAGGCGTAGCGGACGTAGATTTCCTTTTTTGGAGCGAATCCCGAAATCGACCCCATCCGTGAATCGATACGATGTCGGGAAAATCGTCTTACGAATGGTTTCTTGGGCGACGGCCGGGCTGCATGTCTGCACGCATCACCCGCTTCGCTCCGCGAGGTGTTTGCCACCAAGCGGCCTCGAACCGGGTTTACGCTAGGGTGACTTCCGCCCCCGTAGAAGCCGCGCGTCTTTGCGACGAGCGGACCCTCGATGTTCTCGATTTCGCCGCCGTTCGCGAACTCGTTGCCGCACAGACGACGACCGACCGCGCGACGGCGCGCGCGCGCGCTCTCGTGCCCCACGTCGATCTCGCCGCGGCGCGCCGCGAGCAGGCGGCTACGATCGAGATGCGCCGCATCTCGGCCGACGACGGCTTCTCGCTGCCGCGTACCCGCGAGGTCGGCGAGGCCGTCGAGCTCGCGGCCCGCGGCGGCGCGCTCGGTGCGGAAGAACTCCGT
>CAZZYZ010000157.1:0-7321 GCA_964658425.1 Vulcanimicrobiota bacterium
GGGGCCGAGCCGCCGCGGCGTCCGGGTGCGAAGACGACGATACCCGGCGCCGATGCCGCCGCGACGACGTGCGCGATCGCTTCGGGCGTCGAGCGCGCGGGGAGGCTCGCCGCGTTCTCCGCGCGCGCGACGGCAAACGCGAGCCCATCGAACGTCGAGCGCGCCGCGATCTCGAACGCGATCCGGCAGCCGAGCACCGAGAGCAGCGCGAGGACGACGGCGACGACGATCGCATACGAGAGCGTCAGCCGCCCGCGTAGCGATCTCATGCCGGCGCGCGCAGCGCGTAACCGACGCCGCGGATCGTCCGAATGAGGCGCTCCTCGTCCGGCAGATCGACCTTCACGCGCAGGTAATGGATGTACGTCTCGACGCTGTTGAGCGTGACGGCGGCATCGACGCCCCAGACGAGATCGAGCAATTCGTCGCGCGTGTAGACGCGGCCGGGACGGCGCGCGAGCGCGACGAGCAGATCGAACTCCCGCGTTGAGAGCGAGATGCGCCGCTCGCCGCGCCGCGCTTCTCGCGTATCGAGATCGATCTCGAGATCCGCGACGCGCAGCGATCGCGCGCTCGCGAGCTGCGGCCGGCGCAGCGCGGCGCGAATGCGGATCGCGAGCTCGGCGAGATCGAAGGGCTTCGGAAGATAATCGTCCGCGCCCGCGGCGATCCCCTCGATACGATCGCGCACGTCGCCGCGAGCGGTGAGCATCACGATCGGCGATTCGGTTAAGCGCCTAATCATCGGGATCGTCGCGATACCGTCGACTTTCGGCATCATGACGTCGAGCACGATGCACTGCGGCTCCCACGCGCGGACGAGCGCGAGACCGCTCGCGCTATCGACCGCGGAGCGCACGTCGAAGCCTTCTTGCGCGAGACCGACTTCGAGCATCTCGCGAATGCTGCGTTCGTCATCGATGACCGCCACGCGAAAACGCGTCCCGCCGGGAGCATCGCTCATCGTCGTCATTCGCGCGGCGTTCGCCGCAAGCGATGCAAAATATTGCGCGGCCACAAGAGCATCTCAGGGACGAGCGCTATCATCGGGCGATGAATTGGTCGTCGCTCGTCGATCCCGCCCGCATGCTGCCGCTCGCGTTCGCGTTAATCGCGACGTACGTGTTGGCCGGTTTCGGAGCTGCGCGATCGTTCGCGCAGATCGCGCCGATACGGACGAGCGCGGGGCCCGCCGCATCGCTTCCGGTCGCGTCGCAGCTCTCCGAACGTTAGGAAGATCGACGGCTGTGGTAACGAGCGAGAACACGATGGCGAACGTACGCATCGTTGCTGAGAGTTCGCTGAGAACGGCGTTTCAAGGAGTTCGCATGACATCACGAATCCGAACGATCGGACGCGCCGGCGCCGCGATTCTCACGTGCGTCATCGCGACGGCGGGCGCAGCCGGCGCGGCGGATGCGCCGCCGTCGGCACCCGTGCTGACGTATCAGCAGCGCTTCGATCAGTCGATCGGAACGAAGACCGTCTCCGGGACCGACTACCTTCAGATCGACGTCCTCGGTGACGTTCGCGGCGTCGCGTTCGCCGCGCCGACGCCCGCGAGCGCGCGGCCCGCGGCACTCTCGACGTCGCCGCAGAGCGCGGGGCCGGCGGTCGATCTCGCGAGCTCGTGTTACCGGCTCTCGAGCGGTCTCTTGCCGACGGCGCTGCAGTTGTCGCCCGGGATGGGCGCGCGCGGCGGCACGCTCGACGTCTCGCTCGGCGACGCACGTGCGAGCGTTCCGATCGACTTCGCCGCCACGGCGTTAACGCCCGAGATCGAGCGGGTGCTCGTCTTCGCCGACGCATCCGCTCCGGTGCGCTTTACCGGAGCCTTCGATCTCAAGGGCGACGTCGTACTCGCATCGACGTTCACGGTCTCGGCGGCGGGCGACGCGCAACATCCCGGCCACTCGACGACGTGCCGCATGAACCTGATGGTCCCGACCGCCGCGCCGCTCAAAACGACGAGCGTTTAAGTCGGCGCGGCTCGCTCGTTGCATGGGGTATGATCCCCCCATGCAACGAGCGAGCGTAGCGCCGTGATATCGACCGCGTTCGAAAACGCCGTCCCGTTCGCGGATGGCGATCGTCGCCTTTTGAACGATCCCGAGATCCTCGCGCGCGGCCATGCGGACGTCCGCGGCGTCCCGCTGATCGGTCGCGAGCGGGAGAGCCTCGCGTTACGCGAGATGGGCTATCGCGACCTCGCGCTCGGACGGCTCTACGAAGGTCACGTCAACGCGCTGCAGCTGATCGCGCTGCTCGGCACGCCCGCTCAGCGTGCGGCCTACGACCGCGACGTCGCCGCCGGAAAACTGTTCGGCGTTTGGAATACGCAGGCCGCGGACGGCGTCGTCGTCGAGACGCGGGGCGAACGATCCGTCCTCTCGGGGCGGAAGACGTTTTGCTCGGGCGCCGGCCGCGTCGCCCGCGCGATGATCACGGCACGCACGGCGAGCGATCGACTACAACTCTACGTCATCGATATGGAGCGCGAAGCGACGACGATCGATACGTCGTTCTGGAAACCGTCGGGGATGGTCGCATCGGAGAGTTACGCCGTCGATTTTACCGGCATCGCGCTCGGTCCCGACGACAGGCTCGGCGCGGAGGGCGCCTACGAACGGCCGCCGTGGTTCATCGGCGGCGCGCATCGCTTCCTCGCGGTGCAGACGGGCGGCGTCGAACGGCTCGCGGCCGAGTTCGCACGCTTCGTCGCGAAACAGAACCGTGCCGACGATCCGTTCACGCTCGCACGCGTCGGAGCGAGCGCCGTCGCGGCCGGGACCGCCGTCGCGTGGACGCGCACGTGTGCCGAGGCGTGGGCCGAACACGACGCGGGGAAGCGTTCGAGCGTCGAGCTCCTCGCATCGGTCGACGCCGCGCGGATCGCGATCGAGCGAGCCGCACTCGACGCCGCCGAGACGATCGAACGCGGCGTCTCCGCGCGCGGCCTCCTCGAACCGTGGCCGTTCGGGCGTCTGCTCGCGGACCTGCGGATGTACCTCCGCCAGCCGAGCCCGGATCAAGCGCTCATGCGCGTGGCGCGGGCCGCGCTCGCCGCCGTCTCACCCACGTCAGAGACGGGTTAGCACGTCGATGCGATAGCGTTCCGAACGGTGATGGGCGCGTAATTCGAAGCGCGGATCCGCGACGTACGCCGTATGGACGCCGTCGCCGTCGCGAAGATAGTCGTCTACCTTGGGCAAGAAGTGCACGAGCAACAACGTTCCGTTCGGCTCGAGCGCGGTCACGATTCGCTCGCGCGTTCGTTGCGCGTCGCCGTCGTCGAAATAATACCCGACCTCGCACAGCGTGACGAGATCGAATTCCCCGTCCGGAAAATCGCCCGGCACGGTGAGCCGCTCGAAACGGACGTTCTCGAGTTCGACGCACCGTTTGCGCGCGCGCTCGAGCGCGGCCGTGCTGATATCGATCGCGAGCAGCGTCTCGCAGCGAGCCGCGAGCGCCGCCGTGAAGACGCCGATCGAACATCCGATCTCGAGCGCGCGCGCGTAGCGCGGGCGATCGAGCGCCGCGAGCGACGCCGCGTATTTTTCGCGCTCGTACGCGGAGGTGGCGAAGCGCCACGGATCGGGCGAGCCGTCGTAGAGCGTTTCGAAATACGTGCGATCGAGCGAGCCGTCGTTCATGTTCGTGCGGACCGCGCGATAACGTAGAACGTTTCGCACGGTTCGAGCGCGCGCGCGACGATCTCGTCCGGCAGCGTAAAACTGCGAACGGCGTCCCGGACGAGCTCGCCGAGCTGCGAGCGATGCGCCGCGATCGCCGCGCGTTTCGTATCGGCCGACGACGCGACATCGACGCGGAGCTCGCGAGAGACGCCCGGCTCGGTCGCGACGTCGATCGGTTCGCCCCACACCCGATATTCGCACAGCTCGGCTTCGGATCGCAGCGCGGCGAGCGCTCGGCGAACGGCGCTCGACGTCGCGACGTGATCGGGATGGACGTCTCGGATCCAGGGCGAGAGGACGCAGGTCGGCGCGAATGCGGCGATCGCGGCTCGGAGCGCCGCGTCGAAACGCGCGCGCGCTTCGGGCGTCGCGCAGAGCGCGCCGTCGGGTTCGCGCAGAAACCGGGCGACGTGCGGCGGAAGCCCGAGCGCCGCGAGCCCGGCGAGCGCCTCCGCTTCACGGACGTCGCGCAATCGCTCGGGCGGATAGGACGCCGACCCGAGATGCGAGGCGGCGCCATCGGTTGCGTAGATGACGCAGATCGCGTCGCCGGCCGATCTCGAACGCGCGAGCGTCCCCGCGCATCCGATCACGTCGTCATCGGGATGCGGCGCGACGGCGAGGATACGGCGACCGATCGATCGCGATGCCCTCACGCCTTCGAGCGGCGCAGTCCGTACCCGGCATCGCGAAGTAATCCGGCGAGCACCTCCTCGCTCGCGCTCGAGAAGAACCCCCCGAGCGCGTGCTCGACGACGGCACTCTCGCTGACGCGCGTTTCGAACGCGAACAGGCGGAGGCGGTAGGCGAGATCGGCGTCGAGCGTATGACTCACGGTACGAATCTTCCGTTTCGACTCCACGGCTCCGTCGGGTGATTCCGCATTCGACATTTGAGCATCTTACCGAGACGCGTGCTATCCGTCTGCGCGAATGGAACATATGTAACTAGCAATGGCAAGTTCTAGGTGCTTTCACCCCCGAACGCCAAGGGTTCGGGTAGTACGCGCTCCCGACTTGGTAGTGGTAGGCGTTCGAGACTGGATCACGACCCATCGCAGCCCAGCCCCACGCTTACGGCAACCTCTTCCTCGACGCGCTCGAACCGGCCGTCGCCGCGCGCCTTCGGCCCGATCTCGAATTCGTCGCCCTGCAGCGCCGCGAATCGCTGGCACCGGCGGGAGATGCGGTCGGAAGCGTCGTCTTTCCGTCCGGCAGCATTATCTCGATCGTCGCGTCGTTCGAGGACGGGGCGGCGGTCGAGGTCACGGTCGTCGGTCGGGAGGGCTTCTTCGGGCTCTCGCTCGTGCTCGGCGACGCGCTCAATCCGCACCTCGCCGAGGTGCAAGCGCCGGGACCCGCCTGGCGGATGACCGCCGACGCGTTCGCGCATCATCTCCGGGCGGAGCCGGCGTTACGCGCCGCCGCCTTGCGCTTCGCGCAATCGACGCTCATCGCGACCTCGCAATTCGCCGGGTGCAACCGCCTGCACCCGATCATCGAGCGTTTCGCGCGCTGGATTCTCATGGCGCACGACCGCGTGCCGAGCGATACGCTCAACCTCACGCAGGAATATCTCGCGACGATGCTCGGCGTCCGGCGCGCCGCCGTCAGCCTCGCGGCATCGCAATTCGAACGCGCGGGGTATCTCGGACGCTCGCGCGGGTCGATCGAAGTGCTCGATCGCGCGAAGCTTCTCGAGGTGGCGTGCGAATGCTACGCGTTCGTCAACGATCAGCAGGCGCGGCTGATGCGGTACGACGTGCGCAAAACATAGCTTCCGCGCGCCGCCGCACTCGCGCGGCGTGACTGACGCCACGCGTCCCGTCACACCGAGCGATCGTGCGCCGATGCGAGCGTGTAGCGCTGCACAACGCCTCGTGCGAAACGCGATTCGCGGGCCGCGTGCGACGATGAAACGCGTATGCCGACGGCGTTTCTCGCGCTCTTGCTCGTTCTGCCGCTCGGGCTCCCGAATCGGGACGCCGCGCCGAGCCCCGCACTCGGCTGCGCCGCGGACGAAACGATGCTCGCCTCCGTCACGAACGCCGAACGCGGTTCGCGCGGGCTCCCGCCGCTGCACCTCGATCCGCGTCTCTCGGCCCTGGCGCGCGATCACGCCGACGACATGGCGCAGCGCCACTATTTCGATCACGATTCGCCCGAACACGAATCGCCGTTCGATCGGCTCGAACGCGCGCATTACGACTATTCGTATGCGGGCGAGAATCTCGCCCTCGGCCGGGACGCGAACGACGCCGCGCAAACGCTCTGGACCTCGCCCGAACATCGCGCCAATACGCTGGAATCGCACTATCGCCGCGTCGGCATCGGGGCGGCCCAGACGGCCGCGGGCGAGATCTTCGTCATCGACTTCAGCGACTGACGCGCCGGAGCGGTTTGAGCGAGACGTAGACCCCGACCGCGAGTGCGATCGCGCGTTCGTCGAGCGGCGGAACGGCCGTTCGCGAACAGATCGACCACGTTCCGTAGTAGCCGCGGAGCGCCCGAACGAACAGATCGACGTTGCCGTAACGCGTCCGCTGCCGAGCGGCTGCGGCGCGCGCGAAATCGGCGAGCCGTATCTCGAGACGCTCGAACGCGGCGGCATCGAAGAGGGTCGGAGCGGCGATCGCGATTCGTGGGTGTCCCATGGCCGCATCGTACGGTTTACGAGCGCCAACATCGTGGCACACTACGCTTGGCCGCGCTATAACGGCGCGTTATCCCGCAGCACCGTACCGACGCGTTCGTAAGGAGAACCTCGTGAAGACCCTACTCGAAGTCCTGCTCTCGCTCATCCTGCACCCGATCGCTCTCGTCCTGATGCTGATCAACCTCATCGGCCGCACCGATATCGGCGGCGGCACGAAGATCGTCTGGGCGCTCATCGGGCTCGTTTGGGGCATCGGCCCGATCCTGTACTTCACGATCGGCGGCGGCGAGCTCTGGTAACGGCTCGCGGGACGAGCGTACCGGGCGGCGACGCGGGGTAGGACCGGGCATGCAATCGATCGACCGCGGCGCCTCGTTCGGCGCGCTCCCGGACGTCGCGGCGGGATGCGTCGTCTCCGTCGCGATCCCGGCCTCGGACGAAGTCGATTTCATCGCGACGACGCTCGCCGCGTTCGAGGATCAGCGCGAGATCGGCGGCGCGCCGCTCGCCCGCGGGCGCTTCGAGCTCGTCGTTTTCGCGAACCGGTGCCGCGACGGGACGGCGGAACGTGCCCGTGCGTACGCCCGGCAACGCCCGGACCTCACCGTTCACGTGCTCGACGATGCGACGACCGACTGGACGCCGCACGTCGGCCATGCGCGCGGAACCGTGATGGACGTCGCCGCAGCGCGCATGCGCGCGGGCGGCCGCGACGGCATCGTCGCAACGACGGACGCCGATACGATCGTCTCGCCGTCCTGGATTTCGCGCACGATCGCACAGCTCGGCGAGGTCGATGCCGTCGGCGGTCACATCGTAGCCACGGCCGGAGCGACGCCCGTCGAGATCGCCGCACTCGAGCTGGAACGGCGCTACAAGCGCGCGATCGTGCGGCTCGAAACGCTGCTCGATCCCGATCCGACCGATCCGTGGCCGCGCCACGGCAACCATCAGGGCGCGAGCCTCGC
>CAZZYZ010000158.1:0-7288 GCA_964658425.1 Vulcanimicrobiota bacterium
TCTCGCGCTCGGCGATCTGCTCGCGCGCGCCGAATCGCGCATCGATCCGCGGGCCGACGATCCGTACCCGCGGCACGGTTCCTTCGTCGCGGCGAGTTTCGCGGTCACGGCGGAGGCGTACGTGCGGGCGGGCGGCCTGCCCGCGATCGGGCAGTACGAAGATCGGCTCTTCGAGCGCGCGCTCGCGCGCAGCGGGGCGCGCGTCCGGCACAGTCTCGCGCTGCGGAGTTTTACCTCGGCGCGCCGTGACGCGCGAGTCGCGGGCGGCTTCGGAACGCTCGTGGCACATCTCGAGGACTGCGCGGCTCGCGGAGTCGGCTATCGCGTCCCCGATCCGCAGCCGATGGTACGGTGCTATACGATTCGCGCGGCGGTGCGGCGGATGTGGTTCGAGGGCGACCGCGCGGTCGCGAGCGTCAGCCGCGACGCGGCCGCCGTGCGCTCGGCGCTCGGGATAACGCAGGACGAGACGCTTCGGAGGCTTCGGAGTGCCGCGACGATCGGTGACGCGTTCGATGCGTTCGATGTCGAGGCCGTCGGTTCGGCGGCGAGCGACGTCCCGATCGAGGAAGCGCTGCTCGCGCTGCGCCGGCTTCTCGACGCGAGCGCTGACGATGACGCGCGATCTGCATGAGCGCCGTGCGCGTAGCGCCGCCGCCCGCCGTCGCGAGGCGATCGCGTATTACGGGAGCGCTAGCTCGTGCGCGTTCGGCGATACGGCGATGCGCGTGCTTTCGCCGATCGTTCGGCGCAGGAGGAACGGGCCGAGCGCGAGCGCGTCGATCGGAGCCGAGCCGAAGACTTCGAGCGCATCGCGCGGCGTGTCGACCATCGGCCTGCCGGCGGTGTTGAACGACGTGTTGACGACGACGGCCGCACCCGTTCTCACGCCGACCGCGCGCAGCAATCGCCCGAGGAGCGGATCGTTTTCGGGATCGACCGTTTGCACGCGCGCCGTGCCGTCGACGTGCGTTACGGCGAGCAAACGGTTCGCCCATTCGGGTTTCACGCGATGCACGAAGAGCATGTACGGGCTCGGCAGCGGGCCTTCGAAATACGTCGCCGCGGCCTCGAGCAGCGTCATCGGCGCGACGGGGCGAAATCGTTCGCGGCCTTTGACGTCGTTGAGGCGGTCGAGATTCGCCCGGTGCGCCGGGTTCGCGAGGAGCGAGCGATTGCCGAGGGCGCGCGGGCCGAATTCGCTGCGGCCTTGGAACCAGCCGACGATACCGTCTCGTGCGATGACCTCGGCGATCGCTTCGGCGATATCGGCGGGTTCTTCGAATGGCACCCGCGCGGCTTCCAGCAGCGTGCGGATCTCGTTCGCCGACCATTCGCGGCCGAGCGCGGCGCTACGCATCGGCACGACGCGATCTCCGAGTTGCTCCGCGACGTAGCAGGCCGCACCGAGTGCGGTCCCGGCGTCGCCCGCGGCGGGCTGGATCCAGATCGATTCGAAGCCGCTCTCGCGCGCGAGCCGACTGTTCGCGACGACGTTGAGCGCGACGCCGCCCGCGAGTGCGAGCGTGCGTTCTCCCGTGCGCGATTTTAATTGTCGCGCGAGCACGAGCAGCGTCTCTTCGAGCACGGCTTGCATGCTCGATGCGAGATCGGCGTGTTCGGCTGCGAACGCTTCGCCCGCCGAAAGCGGACGACAGAAGCGTGTTAGATCGATCGGCGCCGCAACGATCTCGCCGTTCTCTTCGGCGTACATGTGTTTCGCGATCTCGTTCCGGAAGCGCGGCCGGCCGTACGACGCGAGCGCCATGATTTTATATTCATCGGAGCTCCGATGGAAGCCGAGATGCTCGGTGAGATCTTCGTAGCGTAAGCCGAGCGAGTGCGGCAGTGCGGTCTTCGCGAGCGTGTGCGCGATGCCGCCGACGACGTGTGCGGAGAGATGCGACGTCGATTCGCCGCGCCCATCGACGACGAGCAGCGCGCACGAACGCGCGGGACCCGCGAGAAACGCGGATGCGCCGTGCGCGAGATGGTGCGGCACGAATCGCACGCCCGACGGATCGAGACCGGGGAGCGCCTCGGCGAGAAAACTCGGCGCCTGTTTTGCATACGACGTGCGCAGCGATTCGAAGGCCGGCGCTGAGGGGGCATTCTCGGCAAGGGCGAGTGCGGGATCGTAGCCGTATGCGATCGCATCGAGCGACGCGGCGGTGATGCCGGCGCGTTCGAGACAAAATCGTGCCGCCTCGATCGGCAGTTCCCATGCGGAGAACGGGACGCACGATTTACCGTGCTTGCGGCGTGAGAAGCGTTCTTCTTCGGCAGCGGCGACGATCGTGCCGTCGACGACGAGCGCGGCGGCCGGATCGTGAAAGACGGCGTTGATGCCGAGAACGTTCATCCTGCTATGATCCCACAACGGTGGGACGGCAAACGGCGGAGCGCGCTTTATCGCGTCGCGCGAGGTGCGGCGATCGAGCGCGGCGCGGCCTCGAGAAACGCGACCGTGAGGATCGCGACGTCGTCGCGGCCGATCTCACCGACCGTCGCGGTCCGCACGGCGAGCCAGATGTGCTCCGCCGGGCGCGACGCACTCGGCGGCGTTTCCGCGATCGCTTCGCGCACGCGCGCTTCGCCAGCTAGCAGGTCGCGCGTCGCTTCGGTGAGGCCGTCGGTGTAGAGTACGATTAAACTTCCGACGTCGACGACGGTCGCATTGTCCTGCGACGCGTAACCGCGCAAACCGAGCGGCAAGTCGAACGATCCGAGCTCGGCGACCTCGCCGTTCGGCGCGCGAACGAACGGCGGCGGATGGCCGGCTGATGCATAGACGAGCGAGCCGTCGCTCGGATTGAACACGCCGAAAAACGCCGTGACGATGCGATCGGGTTGTTCGGATCGTAGCGCGCGATCGGCCGCATCGAGGACGCGCACGGGACTCGGATCGATCTGCGCCGCCCCGCGAATCGCTTGGCGCACGCCCGCCATCGTGACCGCGGCTGCGAGACCGCTCCCCATGACGTCGCCGATCGAGAGCGCGACGCGGCCGTCGGGCAAGCAGAACGCGTCGTACCAATCGCCGCCGACGAGCGTGTTCTCGACGGCCGCGCCGTAGATCGCATCGAAGCCGACGCCTGCAATCGACGGCAGGCCGTGCGGCAGCGCCGCGTTCTGAAACGCGAGCGACGCGAGATGTTCGCGTTCGAGATCCTCTTCGAGGCGCTCGCGCAGCGCGATCTCGGCGACGCGGCGATCGTGAATATCGATCGCCGTTCCGACCCAGCGCACGATCGTCCCCGCGGGATCGCGCACCGGCGCGACCTGCACAAGGTGGACGCGATACGCACCGTCGTCCGCATCGCACGGTTTGATGCGAACTTCGATCTCGTACGGCAGCCCATCGGCGAGCGAGCGATCCCGCAACGCCAGCGACGCCGCGATGTCTTTCTCCGGGATGCAGCGCACCCAGCCTTCCGAGCCGTGGCGCTGTTCTTCGGGGAGGCGGCTGTACGACGCCCAGCGCGAATTCGTCCACTCGATCCGGCCCGCCGCGGATTGACTGTACATGATGCCCGCGACCGCATCGGCCATCGCGCGGAACTCGCGTTCGTACAGGACGGAAGACGTCGTTTCGAGGACGGTGATGAGCACGCCGCCGGCGCTATCGGGATCGTTGATGCGCGAATAGCCGAACGTGAAATACGCGTCGCGCAACGTTCCGTCGCGATCGATTCGCACGTGTTGATCGGTTGCGAAATACGGCTCGCCCAGATACATCGTGCGCTCGCAGAGCGGATGCAGCAACGAGTCCCAGATCTCGGGCCAACACTCGCGCGCGGGGCGCCCGAGTGCGCTCGGATGCTTCGCGCCGAGCATCGGAATCAGCGCATCGTTATAGAGCTGAATGAATTCGCGACCCCAATAGATCGCGACGCCGAAATGCGAATTCAACGCGTTATCGAGGGTATGCCGCAACGCGGGCGTCCATCCGGCTCGCGACCCGAGCGGCGTATTCGTCCAGTCCGTTGCGGCGATCGTCGCCGCCATGCCTTCGCCGCGCGCGTCCATAGGACGCGTTTCCACGCATTTACGAGAATCCCATCCGGTGCGACGGCGTGCCGGCTTAGTGCAGCTGCGATTCCCAATCGTGCGGGACGCGGCCCGCGGGCCCGGGGACGGGTTGATCGGCCGGATGAGCGTGCGGTTCGGCGAGGCGGGCGCCTTCGACGTAATCCTGCGTCTCGAAGCTGAAGAACCAATCTTCGCCGGGCTCGAAGCTCGCGATCACGGGATGATGCGTCGCGGTATTATGCGCCGTCGCGTGCTGCTGCGGCGACGTATCGCAGCAGCCGACGTGACCGCATTGCGCACAGCGCCGCA
This sequence comes from Vulcanimicrobiota bacterium, assembly GCA_964658425.1. Classification (GTDB taxonomy): domain Bacteria; phylum Vulcanimicrobiota; class Vulcanimicrobiia; order Vulcanimicrobiales; family Vulcanimicrobiaceae; genus CAZZYZ01. The sequence goes on from CAZZYZ010000158.1 coordinate 4,342, forward strand.
GATGGAACCACCACCCGCCCGAGGCGGTACACTCCGCGCACCCGTCTCCGCTCGGCTTCGCGTTCGGATCGATACCCTCGTTCTTTTTCGACATCGACGGGCGTTTTCGCGCACGACGTCGACACGCATCTTCGCGTTCGCGCGCGCGCGCTATTTCGCGGGGGTCGCGAGGCCGGTTTTTATCTCCGCGGCGAGTGCGGGCGTCATGCCCTTCACCGCCGCGATCTCGTCGATGCTCGCGCGTTTGATCGCGCCCACGCTTCCGAAGGTGACGAGCAATCGCTTCCGCCGTACGGGTCCGACGCCGGCGAGCGCGTCGAGCGCGGATTGCGTCATCGCTTTCGCGCGTCGCTGCCGATGGTAGGTGACGGCGAAGCGATGCGCCTCGTCGCGCACGCGCATGACGAGATGCAGGCCGGGGGAGCCCGGAGGTAAGACGATCGGTTCCGCGTTCCCGGGAACGAAGAGCCACTCGTGTTCCTTCGCGAGACCGGCGACGGGGATGCCCCACAGGTCGAGTTCTTCGAGGACCTCGACGACGGCGCTGAGCTGGCCTTTGCCGCCATCGATGAGCAGCAGATCGGGGCGATGATGGAAGCGTTCTTTTTTTTGCAGCTGCGCTTCGAGTTTCGCCGCACCGTCGAGGCTCGACTCGTCGATGATGCTCGCCGGATCTTCTTCACCCGGCGCGTTCGTATCGGCGCGTAGGTAGCGCAGCCGACGGCGCAACGTCTCCTGCATCATCGCGAAGTCGTTCGAGCCCTGATCGTACCGAATTTTGAAGCGACGATAATCGCTCTTCTTCGCGCGCCCCTCGACGAAAACGACCATCGACGAGACCGGGTTCGTGCCCTGGATATTCGAGATGTCGTAGCACTCGATGCGATGCGGAACGTCGGGCAGATCGAGTGCGGTCGCCAGCTGCGTGAGGGCTTGCGCGGAAGCGCTCTCCTGCGTTTCCTGATGAGCGAGAAACGCCTTGAGATTCTGTTCGGCGTTCTCGCGAACGAGCCGCATGTAATCGGCGCGCGGCCCGCGCTGCGCGCGCAGGACACGCACGCGCTGGCCTTTGAGTTCGGTCAGCAGCGCCTCGATGACCGGCTGCTCGTCGGGAAGCGCTTCCACGAGCACTTCCTTCGGGATCGCGGCTTGCGAGACGACGCGGCGCGCGCGCGCCTTGAGTGCGACGGGTACTTCGTTGCTGCGGGCTTCGCGTATCGCGAGCGGCGAGAAGCCGTCACCGATACCGACCGTCCCCGCGCCGCCCGCGCGAGCGGTGTAGAACTGCGCGAAGAACTCGGCGTAGAGTTCGCCGTCGGATTGATCGGCGATCCCGTCCAGGATGAAATGCTCCTGGCCGATCAGTTTTCCGCCGCGCACGAGGAAAACTTGCATGCACGCTTGGCCTTGCGAGCGGGCGGATGCGATGAGGTCCATGTCGATTCGCGTGCGCCAGACGACCTTCTGGCCTTCGGTGACGCGGCGAACGGCGACGATTCGATCGCGCAGACGTCCCGCGGCCTCGTAATTGAGGCGATCGGCGGCCTCGGTCATCTCGATATGTAAGCGCTGAAGCAATCGGTCTTGCTGGCCTTCGAGGAACAGCACGACCTCATCGACGAGCGAATCGTATTCCGGTTCGGATTGAAAGCCGACGCACGGCGCGAGGCAGCGCTTTATGTGATATTGCAAACACGGCCGTTTGCGCTTCCCGTCGATCGGTTCGCGACACGTACGCAGCGGAAAGACGACGCGCACGAGGTTGATGAGTTCGCGTAGCCCGTGCGCGTTCGTGTACGGCCCGAAATAGCGCGCGCCGTCGTCCCGCACGACGCGCGTAAAGGTCACACGCGGAAACGGTTCGTTCGTGACTTTGAGGTACGGATACCGCTTGTCGTCGCGCAGCCGCACGTTGAACGGCGGTTGGTGGCGCTTGATGAGATTCGCTTCGAGGATCAGCGCTTCGATTTCGTTGTTTACGACGATCCAGCGGACGTCGACGACGCGCTCGACCATCTTCGTCGTACGATATGCGTGTGCCGCCGAGTCCTGAAAGTACGATCGCACGCGGCTGCGCAGCGAGATCGCTTTACCGATGTACAATATGCGCTGGTTCTCGCCGAGCATCGTATAGACGCCCGGCGCGTCGGGTAGCTGGCCGAGCGTGCGCGCGAGCGTGCGTTCGGGTGCGCTCGGCGGGTTCACTTCGCTGCGGAAACGACGTCTACGGCCGCGTCGAACGCCGCGCGCGCTTCGCTTTGCGAACGCGCTTGGTCGCCGGATTCGTACGCATCGAGCGCAGCGCGGTAGTGCTGCTTCGCGCGCGAGAGCGAGGCGCGCGAGACATCCTCCGCGATCGCAATCTCGTTTCGCGCGACGATCAAGTCCGCCGAGAGCGGCGGACCGTTTTCGACGATCGGAACTCCGCGCGGCACGCTCGACGCGGGCGTCGCGGCCGTCGTCGCGGCGAGCGGGACGGCGAGCGCGGCGCCGCTGAGTGCCTGCGCCTGCGCGGTTGCGGCCGCGGCGAGCGCGCCCGAGGTGTTTCCGATCCGCGCCTGCTGACGCGCTTGCGCGTATGCGAACGACGCGTTCTGCGCGGCGATCGGATTCACGGTGCGGGTCGTGACGATCGCGCGATAGGCGTTATTGAGTTGGCGGGCGACCGGGCTTATCGGCAACGGCGGCGGCGCGTGCGGCGGGGGCGGCGGGACGGCCGTCGGCGGCGCGCAACGGGCCGCCGTCGGCGCGAACGTGAGCAGGCTCAGAAGTAGGAGCGATGCCGTCTGCTGAACGGCGCGAGCGCCAAATCGAGACGCCGATCGCCACGAGCGCGAGGATGACGACGAGTGCGATAAGGAACGTCGAAAGCTTATGAATTTGAGGGGTGATTTCATCGATATGCCGTCCGAATACGCTTCCCAAGTACGCTAGCCCGAAACAGAAA
>CAZZYZ010000159.1:0-4300 GCA_964658425.1 Vulcanimicrobiota bacterium
ATTTTCTTGACACTCTCGACGTCGAAAGGGCATTCGCATGAAGCAGATCCATCCGGCGAATCCGCGCCGCTCCTCGCCAGCCCCCAAAGATCGAAACGCCGTCCGGCGCTCGGCGCTCGAGGCGCTTGTCGTTGAGCGCCTCGAGCCTTTCATTAATTCGCAGACCCAAGACTTTCTTGGCGAGGCTGAGATAGCCGCATACCTTCCCGTGGTGGCCTGCCTCGACAACGATTCGCGCATTCGCGATCTCGGTATCGAGCCGCGGCGGCTCGTGCAACAGGGCGATCGCGAATGCGACCTCGGATTCGATGCGGGCTTCGAACACGGCTTCGCGTTCGCGTTATCGCTCCTCCCGGCGATCGTGCTCGATCCGCTTGATCCGAACGCCGACGCAGGGCCGGCCGTCGACGCCGCTCGCGAGAAACTGATCGAAGAGATCTTGATGCGGCGGTGCGTAAGTGGCAGGACGAACCCGGCTTAGCGCCATGTCATAGCCCCGATCGTTCGGGGCTATTTCTTTTCGCTGCTTAGGCTTGAGCCGCATGGCCCCTTTGGTTCTCCACGGTCGCAGGCGATGTAGATGCGGGCGCCACTCGCAGGCTATTCGGTAAAGCCCTGCCCTAAGTTGTCATTGCCGGTTTTGAACCTCGCCTCGTCGTAAGACTGCAGGGTGAAAAATCTCAAGCAAGTTCTGCGAGAATCAATCGATTACCATGTAACTGTGGGTCTTCTAAGTAAGAAGAAACACGTTGGACGGTTAGCCAGCTCGCCACGAAGTGAAAGTTTCGGAGAAGCGCGTTACACAGCGTTTGTTCCATTGAATCAAATTGGGTTCTATCCGCAACCTGAAGACTTTTCGTCATCTGAGATTCATTACATTCGGATCAACGTCGGCATGGGAAAGCCCAACCGTGCCTCGATGCCGCTTACACGTAATGACCGAAACGTCGAGATCGCCATCGTGTATCATTGGCAAGACTCCAAATATATAGTCACCGTTGCCCGAGTTTCGGAAAATGGAGGCGGGGAGCTCGTAATGACGGTTGAGCAAGGACGAGAGCTCGATGCGGTCATCGATAAAAGTCGACAGACGGCTGGATGCACATTTGACGATTGGGACAGGCTATTTAGCGATGCTCTGATCGCTGCAAAAGACGAGTTCGAAAAAAGTGGTGGTACGGGCAGCGGTAAGACTGACGATGTCGACTAAATCGCTGCATTCGCAATGGTGGTCTCTTTTCGAAGCGAGATGGCGTGGCCTGAGGGGCAATTTAATCGGCGGTTGGATGGTAACAGTATCCGCCGCCATTGCAGTACTCGTAGCCGTCAAACATTGGTCGGGGCTAATAACTTGGATTTTCCCAGCCTTGACGGCTATTTACGGATTCTTCACGTTTTTACGTGCTACATTTGAAGTCTGGAGCGACGAAAGATCGCTTCGAGAACAAGAGAATAAAAGAATCCGCGACGGCTTTTCAGTCAAATCGGCAGGGTTTAGAGAATTCGATTTTAGAGATTTGCATGAAGCAGATTTCCAGCAGTTTTCGATGTTGGAATTTATCAAGGCTTCTAGGCGAATTATTTATACGGCCGTCATAGAGCTCGAGAATTTTGGAGATTCGAGTCGCGCTTCGAATTGGCACTTTAGATCGAAAGTTGGTGATGACGTTCTAGATTTAGAACCACTTGAAATGGGCTGGGCTGCGCCCGTATGGTTAAATATAAGCGAGAATGTAATTCTACAATCTGACCTGGAACGATTTTACTACTCTAAAGGGTACCTATATACGGTTGTTTTGTATCTCGATGCTAAAACGCGTCTTCAGCCGGACGTAATTGAATGTATATCATTTTCATTTTCCGATAAAAATGGTAGGATAACAAATTGGTCAATGCTCAGGAACCGCCCGTGAATCGGTTGAGCGATCGCGTTCCGTTCGAACCGCCCGTGACCTGACCGCTCGCCGCGCGCTTGATCGCGATCCCGATATCGTTCGCGACGCCCTCGATCCCGCCCGGACCGACGACGTTGCCCGTGATGTTCACGGTGACGGTCGGCGTGGTCGTCGCGGTCGCGCCGTACGTGTTCTGCGTTCCGCCGTTGAGCAGGTTGTCTTTCGTCGCGAGATACGTGCCGTCGCTCTTAAGCGACGTGAGGTTCGGGTTCGCGTAGGTGCGCGAGACCGAGAACTCGGGGAACGCGTTCGTGCCGCCTTTCGCCGAAAGCCCCGCTTCGATCTGCGAGAGCATCGACCCGAAGTCGGTATAGCGATACTGCCCCGACGCGCCCGCGGCGCCCGTGACGTATTCCGTGCCGATGTTCTTGTCGAAGTTGAGGGTTCCGGAGCCCGACGACGAGTCGCCGAACATCTTCACGGCCTGCGCGTACTGCGCGGCGCTCAGACCCGTGCTCGATTCGAACGACGACGCACCGGTCGCGAGGAGCTGCTCGACGCCCGCGAGCCCCGTGGCTCCGCCGAACGCGCTCTTCGTTCCCGAGTCCTCGTAGAACGTCTGACCGTTCGCTCCAGCCTGGCCCGTGAGGTCCGCGATCGTCGTGCCGTACCGGGTCCTATCGTAGACGTCCGGCATGCCGTACGCGTTCTGGTTCTTCGGCCCGAAGAGACTGCCGAGAAGCGACCCGCCGATCTCGAGACCGAGGCCGGCAATCGGGTTCGCCGCCGTTACGGCTCCGGCGATTCCGCCGAGGGCGCCGCCGAGCGAACCGTACGTCGAGTTCCCGCCGTCGATACCCGAGACGATGCTACCGATCGCGGCGCCGCTTACGCCGCCGGAAAGATCGCGTCCGAGACCCGACGTCGACCCGCCCGAGCTCGAACTCGAACCGCTTTGCGCCGCGGTCGGGTCCGCGATCGCGACGCTCGTCGATCCGAGGTTCGGCGAGCCCGAGACGCCTTCGGCCGATCCCGTGAGCGACGTTATCGTGTTATCGGTGAGCTGCACCGGCACGCCCTGCTGTTGCGAGCCACCCGTGCCGACGAGCGGCCCGAGGAGCCCCATCAGCCCACCGCCGGCAGCGGCCGCGCCGCCGACTCCCGATCCGCCCGCGATGCCGCCCGCCGTCGCCGCGCCGCCACTTCCGCCGCCGAAAATGCCGAGGATCGACTTATCGAGCCCTTGCATCAGCGCGCTCTTTTCGATCATCTGCTCGATCATCGACGTCCAGTTGCCGACGATATCTTTCCAGAGATCTTTGAGCGTGTCGCGCATCGACTGGTGCTTCCCGATGATGTCGTCGACGATCGAGTTCTCGGCCGTCTTGAATTCGTCGAGAAACTTCTGATGTTCGTCCGCGCGCTGCTTGTATTCGTCGAGTTCGAGCGTACGAATCTGCTCCGCGACTTTTCGGGCCTCGTCGCTATATTGACCGTCCGCCGCGACCGTCTGCGCGTACCGTTGCGAGTAGTACGCGATCTGCTGGGCGAGCGAGAGTTTGTAGGTCGCCTCCTCGTCAGCGAGTTTCTGGCGCGCGTCCGCGTCCTCGCGATCGTCTTTCGTATTGCGCTCGGCGATCTTTGCGTTCGTCTCGTCGACCGAGTTCTGGAATTTCGCGAGCTGTGCGAGATAGTCGGCCGAGCCTTTGTTCAAGGCGGCGATCCGGCTCTGCCAGTACGCGAGTTCCTGTTCGAGCGATTGCCCATTCGTCGCGAGTTGGACCGCGAGCTTTTCGCTCTCGGCCTTGCGCGAGTCGTTGTACGCGAGCATGAGCGCCGCTTGCGCGCGCGCGTTCGCTTCGGCGAGTGCCGGTTGCCGCGAGAGCGCGTCGCTATTCGTGTTCATCTGCGACGTCAGGGTCGCGATCGACGATGCAAGGGACGACGCGGATTTCGCCGCGGCGTCGTGCTCCTTCTTGAGTTCCTCGACGCGCGCGCGTGCGACGGCCGAGCGGTTCTGCGTTTCGTCGAGCACCTTCGCAAGTTGATCGTGCTCTTCGCCGAGCTTCTTCGCGCTCGCCGCCGCGGCGATATGCTGCGCGCTCAGGAGAACGATCTCGTCTTTCTCCTTCGCAATCTGAAGCCCGAGTCGAACGGACGCCTCGGCTGCATCGGCGCTGATCTTGTTCCGGAGCGCGGCCTCGGCCGACGCCTTCTGATCTGACGTCGTCGCGAGTTCGACTGCGAGCTTGTACTGATTCTCGGAGGCGGTGAGCGCCTTCAGCTGATCGTCGAGCGTTTTCTGCGCGGCGACGACCGCATCGGTTTTCGAAGCGTCGTCGTCACCGATCATCTCGAAGTTCACCGGCGCCTGCTCGGCTTTCGGTTTCTTCGGCTTGGGATCG
>CAZZYZ010000159.1:4400-7208 GCA_964658425.1 Vulcanimicrobiota bacterium
GCTGCCGAAGCCTGATCGGCAAAGTCGCGCGCTAGAATCCGGACGTATTCCGAGAGATGCCCGTGCGACTCGGCGACTTTCTTGAGGTTCGCGTCGAGACGCACTAAGCCCATCGCGCGACCGGCCTCGGCCTGCTTGATCAGATCGGTGACATCGATGAGCGACATGTGCTTCGCCGCAGCGACGTCGGTCGCGACGGCGACGATTTTCTCGGAATCGGCGTACCGAACGCCCGCGTTGACGAGATCGTTGATCGCGGTGATCGCCTCGCCGCGCGAGAACGTCGTCGCCTCTTGGAGCTTCGTCGCGAAATTCTCGATGGATTCGCGCGCTTCGTTCCACGACTGCTTCTGATCGCCCACGGCGACCGCGAGGGACGTGAACTCGCGCTGCTCGCGCGCCGCGTCCGCGATGCTTTCTTTCACGAAGAGCGCAGCCTCGCCGACCGCGAGGAACGCACCGCCGACAGCCACGAGCGGAAGAGCTGCTTTCTGTAGCCCTTCCATCGCTTCGGTGACCGCGAGAACGCGCTCGGCGGCTTCTCCGCTGCGAATCCCGAGGGCGCCGAGTGCGCGCGCCGCCGAATTTGTTGCGGTCTCGACGCGCCCGATCGTCGTACCTAAGAGCGTTTCGGATTCTACTTGGCGTACCGCGGCGCCGGCGGCGATCGCGTGAGCCTGCGCCATCGCTGCACCGCTCTTCGTCCCGGCCGCCGCGTTCGCGTCGAGTTGAAGTGAAAGCCGCGTCAAGACGGTGACGAGATCGTTGATTCCCGTCTGCGCTTGGCCTTCGTCCGCGGTGACGCGGATCTCGAGGTTGTCGGTTGCGTCTGCCATTTAGAATCTCCGGGATGTCATGACGGCGCGTGCCGCGCGAAGTGATCGATCGCGTCGTGAACGTTTCCAGCGACCCGGTCGACGCGCACGCCGATCGCTTTTTGGTTGCCTCGAATCGCGAGTTCTTCGGCCGCGGCGTTCGCGAGCGCGAGCGCGATCACGGCGTCGTCGTGCTGCCCGACCGGCGCCGAATAGCTCGTCTTGCCGGTCGCCGTCTGCGCAAACTCGTAGATCTCGAGTTCGTTTGTGAGATCCGCGTACGCCTCAGGCCACGACACGTAGTTTCTTTCGATCGCAAACGCGAGGCGCTCGATCGCCTTCGTCTTCGTCGCGTTCGTCGTAATGAACGGCGCGACGCGGATACTATGGTCGGCAAGTCGATCGTGGAGTTGCTCGAAGAGCGGATCGCCGATGCTGTTCGTTTCGGCAAGGACGCCCCAGGCCCGATTTCGGATCGCGAACTCGACCGCGCGATCGACTAGCGTATCATAGCGCACCTGGCGGAATTTGCAGAAGTCGACGACGTGGCGCGTCTGATCCATCGCGACGAGCGCGGTGAAGTCGGCGCGCATGCCCCAGTCGACTCCAACGACGATCTGCCCCGACGCAGGCCGCGGCGGCCGCACGCAGGCGGCGATATTTCGGAATACCGACCCCTCGCCGTCGACGAACTCAGCCGCGATCTCTTGCTGGAAGGTGCGCTCCGGTATCGACTGTCGCATGGCCTCGATCTCGTCAGGGGACATGATCGGGGATTCCCAAGTCGGTGATTGTAGCGACCAGATGTCCGGGATCGTCGGATCCTGACCATCGCGGAACAAGCGGTAAAACCAATTCGAGCGGCCGCGCGGCGTCCCCGAGACGAGCGCCATTCCCCAGCGCCCAGGTGACGCGAGCGTCGGCCGAATGCTCGTGTTCCATGCCGAAGACGCAATCAGGCCAGCTTCGAGCATGACGACCACATCGAGCCCGACGCCGACCAGGTCCTCGGGCCGCTCTGCCGTCTTGCACTCTATCACTATATCGCCAACTAACTCGAGCGTGCGCGTCGTCTCGTTCAGCCGCGTAATTAATTCCGGTTTGACTCTCTTCTTTAGCGTGCGCCATGGCTCGTTCGTATGGGCCCACATTGGTGCCACAATCCAGGCGTGAACCCTAGGCGAGAGCATCTCTGATCGGTCAGGCCATGTCGAGCATGCCGTCACCAGCCGAAGTAGCTCGATCAGGCAGCACTCGTCCTTGCCCCACCGCCGCCCCGCTACGATTACCCTCATCCGCTCCGGCCGATTGTGGAAGAGCTTCTGTCCCGGATGCGGTTGGTAGTTGAGCGACTCGACGAGCAGCTGCGACGGCTGCCGCGGGGACCGGAGCGCCGTCACCCCATTCGCCTTCCATGATGATGCGGAAGCGATTCCCGCCTTCCGCTTCGGTCGGTTTTTGGCTTTCAAGACCGGCAATTTTCCCCGCCTTTGCGAGAGCATCCGAGCCCGCTCGGATCGAATCGATGGCCGCTTTGAGATCGCCCTCAGCGCGCGCCGCAGTGTATGTCTCGACGCTGCGCCCGTACTGAACTTCGAGCCGGCTGAGGAGCGACTGTCGCAGTTGCACGAGCGTCGGCTTGTCGCGCTCTTCGCGATCGTGGAGCTTCGCGAGAAGCTTCGGAATGCTGTTGCGCGAGACGCCCACCGCTTCGCCGAGCTCGGTGTTCGTAAGCGTCTTGCCTTCGACGTAGATTAGCTGCGCGAGCGCGCGGAGTACGCGATCGAGATCGTGGCTCGCGAGTCGCCCGTTCTTGAACCTGCGCGCCGGCATCTTAACGCGAGATGGCATGCTACAGCTCGACGACGCCCCCCGGCTTAGCGATCGGCGTCGGGCTTCCGGTTGGCACCGGCAACGGCTGGGACGCAAACGAATACACCTTCTGATCGTCGACGAGGGAGTCCAGCGCGAATTGAAAGACGCGCCAGTCTCC
>CAZZYZ010000160.1:0-7175 GCA_964658425.1 Vulcanimicrobiota bacterium
GGGTGTCGGCCGGCGACGGATGCCGGATTCAGTCGAACTCGCAGAAGCCGGCTAAACCCGTTCTCTCAAACCGCCGTAGTACGCATACGAAGGGAACTCCTATGTCACTCCGCTCGATCGGCGACGTCCTCTACGCACGCAAGTGGGTCGTCGTCTCGGTGCTCATTCTGGCTCTGCTCGCGGCGCCGCTTTTCTTGCGGATGCTCCGTCCGACGTATCAGGCCACGGCTCAGGTCGTGTTGGTCGGAAGCCCGCAAAGCCAGAACTACGTCGTTCAAGCGGAAGACATTCCCGATCTCGCCATGAGCACGGAAGTGCTGCAGCGGGCGAGGACGCGGGCGGGGGTTTCCGACGATATCGACACGATCCGCTCTAAGATGTCGGCCTCGATGTCGCCCCGATCGAGCGTTATGCCGATCTCTTACCGCGACAAGAGCGCTAGGAAGGCTCTCGCGATACCGAACGCGCTCGCCGATTCGCTCGTCGACGAATATCACGACCTCGCTTCGCGTCAGTACGATCAGCAGATCGCGAAGCTTCGCTCGCAACTCTCGCTCGAACAGAGCACGATCCGAGAACTCGACGTACGCCTCCAGCAGGCCGTGCAAAAAGACTCGTATGCGGGCCAGGATAACGCGCTGACCGCCCTCTCGACGCGACTTAACGATCTCGATTCGCAGCGTGCGACCGCGAACGCGCAGTACGTGGCCGATCGCGCGAGCGCGAACACGCAGAGCGCGAAGGGCGCCCTCGGCGACGTTTTTCGCGAGCAGGCGCTCGCGAGCGATCCTTACTACGGCGCCCTCCGCGCCGGACAGGCGAAAGACGCGGCGGAGCTTGCGGCGGAGAGGGCCGGCTACACGGATGCCTATCCGGGCCTCGCCGGTCTCAAAGAAAAAGTGAGCCGCGAAACGGCGCAAGTGGATCGCGCGTCGCAGGCGGCGTCCTCGGCCCACATCGGCGCCGGAGCGACGTACGCGCAGTACACGCTCGGTCAGCGCACCGCCGCCGCGCAGGTCGCGGGCGATCAGGCGCGCCTCAAGGCGATCGATGCGGAGGTCTCCGCGACGCTCGCGCATATTCGCAACCTCCCGCAATCGGGCGTTGCGACGAACGCGCTCCGGCTCCAACGCGACGCCGCTGCGGGCGCGTACCAGCAGGTCGAGATCCGGTTGCAGAACACGATCGCCGAACAAACCGAGGCCGCCTCCCTGAATTCCCTCGTGGTTCTCGACCATGCGACGAGCGCGACGCCACGCATCCCGACGACGATGATGGCGCTGTTACTCGCGGTCCTCATCCTCGGTCTCGCGATCGGCTCCGCGTACGCCGCCGAAGCCGTCGACCCGCGCATCCGTAGCCGTCAAGCTGCCGAAGAACTCTACGGCACGCCCAATTTCGGATCGGTCAATGGCTGATCCGGTCACCCTCCGTGGAGAAAGATTCGATTTGCAACCGGTGAGTAGAGAACAACTGCGGGTGCTGAGCGCGCGGATCGAGGGCGAACTCGCTCGCCCCGCCGCGTTGATGGTCACCTCCGCCGTCGTGAAGGACGGCAAGACGTTCATCGTCTCGTCGCTCGCCGCGAATCTGGCGAGATCGGGCATGCGCGTCCTGCTGGTCGATGCGGCGGAATCCGAAACGGGCGATCGCTTCGTCCGCAACGCGCCCAAACTCTCCGCACTCGCGGAATTCGACATCGGCGCCTACATCACGCCGGCGACGTCGGCCGCAGAGCCCGATCGGCTCGGGTTGTGGGGTGCGGGCGTCTCCGAATCGGCGTCGCTCGAAAACGTACGCGCCACGCTCGACGCGCTCCGGAAAAAGTACGACTACGTCTTGATCGACACGTCGCCCGCGCATCGCAGCGCGCTCGCGACCTCGCTCGCCTCCGTCGCCGACGCGGTGTTGATCTCGTTCCGACTGGGTCGCGCGGCGACGTCGGCGGACCGCGACCTCAAAGAAGCGCTGGCCTCGATCGGCGCGAGCGTCCTCGGGCTCGTCACGGTCGACGCGAAAGCGATCGCCGCCTTTCGTGCCGATGAACGCGCCGCGAACGGCGCGGTGCGTAAGCGCTCGCGTTTCGAAGATGCGGTCAAACCCAACACGTCGGTAAGCGTGTCACTGTAAGACCCGTCTCCGCCCGACGGCACGATTTGAAAAGCAAGGCGATCCTCTCTCAAGGAGTCCATTCGATGTCGACCATCGTCACGGGCGGCGCTGGCTTTCTCGGAAGCCACCTGGTCGACTCGCTCATTCGGGACGGCCGACGGGTCGTCATCGTCGACAACCTCTCGACGGGCAGTTTGCGTAACATCGAAACGGCGATCTCGAGCGGTTCCGCCTCGTTCGTCTACCTCGACGTCGCGACGACCGCCGCGAGCCTGCGGGAATCGCTGCTGCCCGCGATCGGGGACGAGGCGCTCGACGCGATCTATCACCTCGCATCGCCGGCCAGCCCCGACGCGTACGGTAACCATCCGTGGGAGACGCTCGCCGTCAACGGTCTCGGCACGATGTCGCTCGTAGAGTTCGCCCTCGAGCATCGCGCGCGCTTCATCTACTCGTCCACGTCGGAGATCTATGGGGATCCGCTCGTCCATCCGCAGCCGGAAGACTACTTCGGAAACGTCGATCCGATCGGTCCTCGCGCGTGCTACGACGAGGGCAAGCGCTTCGGAGAGGCCGCAGTATCGGTCGCGGTCGCATCGCGCGGGCTCGACGGCCGCCTCGTGCGCTTCTTCAATTGTTACGGTCCGCGCATGTCGGCGGCCGACGGCCGCCTGATCGCGGCGCTCGGCGAGGCCGCCTTCGCGAACAAGCCGTTTCCGATCCACGGTACGGGTCTGCAGACGCGTTCGATGACGTATGTGGACGATGCGGTCCGACTATTGCGTCTGGTTGCGGAAACGCAATTCGATTCGTTGCAGCCGATCAATATCGGTAGCGATCACGAGCGCACCGTCTTGGAAGTGGCCGAGGTTTTCGCGCGCGTCGCGGGCGTGCCGTTCGAGGTCGAGCATCTCGACGCGCGACCCGGCGATCCCCAACGGCGCCGACCCGACATTACGCGCGCGCGCGCTCTTGGATACTCGCCTGCGACGACGCTAGAAGCCGGTCTGGAAACCACGATCGCGTGGCTACGGAGCTCGGCAGTCGAATACGTCTGATGGTCTCATCCGCGAACGCGACGCCTCTGCGAGAGAAATTAATCGCGTTCATAACCAAGTGGTACGTGGCGATCATCTTCGCGATGTGGACGTTCAGCCCGCTGCTCCGCCGTCTCGTGGACTGGCAGTTCGGGTACCATAAAATCTCGATCATCGCGTTACTTCCGACGCTCGTCTTGATGCCCGGCCTCTACGTGTTGACGAAGAAGTGGTCGAAGCTCGGGCGGGGATTCCGCGGCGTGTTCCTCATTTGGGCTATCGCGTTTTCCTACTCGTTTTTAGTCGCCTTCGCATCCGGATCGCTGCTCCCGGGACTTTTTACGCTCGTACTCTTCCTCGCTCCGGCGGGGATTGCGGCCGTCCTATTGACCGCGAGCGACGATCCACGCGAGGCTTATGAGCGTGCGACGAACGCATTATTGGTTTGCGCGTCCATCGCTAGCGTATACGCGATTTACCAGTACATCGCGCCTCCGCCGTGGGACGTGCTCTGGGTGCAAGCGGAAAACATTGTGAGCATGGGCAGTCCCGTTCCATTCGGCCTGCGCGTCTTCGGGCCGTATAATTCGTCCGGACCGTTCGGATTGTATCTCGTGTTTGCGCTCGTCATGGCGCTCCCGCTTTTGCGCATTTCGAGTTGGAAGAACACCGCAATGATCGCTCCGATCGTCGTTGCGTTGTTACTGACACAAGTGCGAGTCGCGTGGATCGGGCTCGCGCTCGCGGCAGTCGTTTATCTCGTGCTCGCGCCGGGTCGCCGCGCTCCGCTCGCCGCGCTCGCAATGGTTTCTGCGGCATGCATCGCATTCGGAATCGGCCTGATATCGACCGTTCACGATGCACAGGTCGCTGTGACCACGATCGGCGACCGCCTCACGACGTTTCAGTCGATCAGCAGTGATGACTCGGTCATAACGCGTCAGGGAGAAACCTCGGATAGCTGGAAGCTCGGTCTGCAGGACCCGCTCGGATTTGGTCTCGGTTCCATGAGTTTAGGCTCGCGCTTATCGGGCGGCTCCGGCGGTGGCATCGATAACGGCTATCTCAGTCGTCTCGTCGAGCTTGGCCTTTTTGCGTGGCTCCTGTACCTCGCGGCGATGATCGTCGCGCTCGCGACTACGCTTTCAGTCTACTTTCGCGTCCGTCGACGCGATCGGGGGATCGCCGATATTGCGGCGCTCGGTGTGACGTTGCAACTGTTGTTGCTTTTTCTTGAGGGTGCGTTCGATAACCACAACGGGTTTTCGGGAATCTTCTTTTGGCTCTCGTTGTACGTATGCTCGGCTGTCGTTGCCGTCGTGCCGAAGCGCGTGGAACCGGAGATGACGTTCTCGCGCGAACGCCGCGTGCTCCCCCCGCCGCGCCTCGGGACGACCTAGGACGTCGTGCCGCGCACGCGGCATCACAAAAGCGCATGAATATCGTCCATCTCGTGCCGCACGTGCGCAATACCGGAAACGGACTCGTCAACGTCGCGGTCGACCTCGCTTGCGTCCAAGCGGATCGCGGCGAGAACGTCACGGTTGTCGGTGAAGCCGGAGACTACGAGTCGCTACTTGGAGCGCATGGCGTCGGCTTCGTGCCGTTGGAGGGTCGTTCGGGTCCCGCGTCGCTCGTTCGCAATGCCGTGGAAGTCGGACGCACGATACGCGCGCGGCGAGCCGACATCGTGCACGTCCACGCGATGGCCGGGATCGCGTATGCCTTTCCTTGGCGCGTCGTCGGCGGCTTTAAAGTCGTGAGCACCGTCCACACCGCGTTTCGCCGGTCATCGATCCTCATGGGTTTCGCGGATCGCGTGATTGCTGTCAGCGATGCGAATAAGCGTGCGCTCGAGAAACGTGGCGTCGCCGGTCGGAAGATCGTCGTGTTGCACAACGCGCCGCTCGAAAGTCCGCGACGGCTGGCATTCTCGCCCTCGGCGGACCTCGAACGTCCGGCGATCGTTAGCGTCGCTGGGCTGTTCCATCGGAAGGGGATAGACGTGCTGATCGACGCGTTCGATCGAATCGCCGCGCGGTTTCCGGGCGCCGCGCTGTACCTCGTCGGCGCGGGACCCGACGAGGATGCCTTTCGTAGGCAGGCCGCCGCCACGTCAGTCGCTTCGCGCGTTCACTTCCTCGGTTTTCAGTCGGATCCGCAACCGTTTTTGCGCGCCGCCGACGTGTTCGTGCTAGCATCCCGCGAGGATCCGTTTCCGCTTGTGATCGCCGAGGCTAGGGCCGCAGGGTGCGCGATCGTTGGAACGCGCGTCGACGGCATACCGGAAACGCTCGACGGCGGTGACGCCGGATTGCTCGTGCCGGCGGCCGATGCCGAGAGGCTCGCCGAGGCGATCAGCTCACTTTTGGCGAGTCCCGAGCTGCGTGCGCGTTGGGCGGATGCAGCCGGGCGCGGGGTCGACCGCTATAAAGTCGCGCGCCTCGTGGATGACACGCGGGCCGTATACGAAGAAGTCCTCGATGCCGAATCCATGCAAGCGACCTCTTAGCCGTCGCCCGGAAGGATCATCTTGCAAAGCCTAGCCCGAGTGCGGAGCACCGAAACTGCAAACCCGCGTCAGATTCATCTCGCGTATGCCGATGCGTTGCGCGCGACCGCGATTTTCGTCGTCGTGCTTCACCATCTCGTGTACCTCACGAGACCGGCAATCGGCCACCATCGGCCGTACGAATTTGGGTATCTCGGCGTTTGGGGAGTGAACTGCTTTTTCGTACTTAGCGGCTATCTACTCGGCCGACCGTACGTCGCCGCGCTCCTCGATCCGTCGCGAGCGATGCCGTCGACGAGGCTCTTTTTCGCGCGTCGCTTCTTACGGATCTATCCGCTTTACGCAGTCGCAATCTTGCTCAGTATCGTTTTGGTCTTCGTGACGTATCGTTCGTTACCGAGCATCGCCGATATCGCGTCGCACGTCTTCATGCTCCATACATTGTTCCCGGAGTTCGCAACGTCGCTGAATGGACCGCTCTGGACGATGTCCGTCGATGCCGAATTCTACGTCGCGTTGCCGCTGGCCGCGGCGGCGTTCGCGGCGATTCTCACCGGTCGCACGTCGGCGTTCCGTATACGCGCGGTCCTCGTCGCGCTCGCGGTCGTCGTCGCGTTCAGCCTCGTATTTCGATTTGAGATACTCGCACAGTTTCCCGAAACGGCGCATAACTTCTCGTTAGCCGTCGTGCTCATGCGAAATCTTTTCGGCTTCTCAGGGACGTTTGCGTTCGGCATCTTTCTCGCGACGATCGCATTACTGTTTCGCGATCGGATCCCTCAGCGACCGGTCTTATTCTCGGCGCTGGTCGTTGTGGGACTCGTGCTCGCGGCCGTGCAGCTCGGGATTCGCTCTGAACCGAAGCCCGGACCGCCGAACTTCACGACACTGGCACGGCTGACGCTTAACGAATTCGGCGCGGCGCTCTCAGTCTCGCTCATTTTTTTCGGTCTCTCCGAGGGTCGGCTTCCCGGACTTACCGCGTTTACACAGAAGAAAATCGTCACGTCGCTCGCCGCGCTTTCGTACTCGGTATATCTCGTTCATTGGCCGATCATCGACGGAATCTCCGTAGCACTCGGGCGCCCACAGGGGTTCGACGCGCTCTTCAGACTAGGTGCGATTTCTGTACCCATCGTCTTCCTGCTCGCGCTCGTGTTACATCGATTCATTGAACGTCCGATCTTGCGCGTGAAAGATGGGATGCGCGAAGGCGATTCGGCGCGAACGATCGCGAACGCCGCGGCCACACGACCCACCGCCTGAATCCGCCGGTGAACGCTTCGAACGTCTTGCGTCGACTCGTACTCGTGACGCCGAAGGTCGTCTCGAGCGACGGCCAGGGTCGCGTGAACTATGAGATCGTCACGCGACTCGCGCGCGGCGGTCGACGCATAACGATCCTTGCGATGCAGGTCGCTCCCGAACTGCACGCGCTCGCCGGCGTGCGCGTCGTGCTGATACCGCTCGGTTCCATCCGTATCCAATTGATACGGTCGACGCTTTTCTCGCTC
>CAZZYZ010000161.1:0-7159 GCA_964658425.1 Vulcanimicrobiota bacterium
TGGCTGCCGCGTGCGGCTGCGCCATAACCGCTGGGCTCGCGCTCTCGATCGGGCTCTCGTTCATCGGGTTCAGCGACGACGGGCCGTGGCATCTCGGCCCCTGGATGCTCGGCGGATTGATCCCGCTCTTCATCGGGCTCGCGCAGATCGCGACCGCCTACGTCTCCGATCCCTCGATCCTCGCGCAGTTCTTGGTTTCGCGCCGCGCCGGGCAGCCGCCGTATCCCGGTGCCGCGAATCCGCAGCCGCAGCCGCGATACGGCCGGAATCCGAGCAACGGTTCGAGCGATTTCGAGGGACCGTACACCTACCGTCCCGACGGAACGCAAGAGCTTCGCCGCCCGACGCCGCCGCCGGAGCGCCGCTCCTAGGCCGCGACGCGGTCGCACGAACGAAAAGAGGCGGCCGCTTAGCGACCGCCTCGTTCGTGTCCGCGCCCGTGGGTGCGACTAGTTCTTGCAGCTCACGAGCGCCATGGCCCAACCTTGGGCGGTCTGCGTTCGTACGAGATAGCCATCGGGTGTGCGGTCGTAGATCTGAAAGCCCGCTCTCAGTGCGTCGGCTAGCGATTTGAAAACCATCAATCCTGACATTTTTCTCGAACCCTCCTTTCGTGAGGTGTCACCCCTATTAACGGTCGCCGCGCCGAAAAGTTCTAGGTGTTTTCTCGGATATCGACCGAATCCACGAAAAAGGACCTCGCTTCCGAGCCGATTATTCAGCGCTGAAATTTTGCTTCCGCGCCGCGAGCGAGCACTTCGAGGACGGCAGGTGTCGCTTCGCCGGGCAGATCAATGGTCGGATCGTGAACGCTTCCGTCGCGTCCCGTTTGATCGTCGCGCTCGACGTTGCGACGTGCGATGAAGCGATACGTCTCGTCGATGCGCTGCAGCCGCTCGGCGTCACGTTCAAGATCGGATTCGAATCGCTCTACGGCTACGGCGATCCGCTGCGCGCCGAACTCGAGCGGCGCGGCGCGGCGTATTTCGTCGATGCGAAATTGCACGACATCCCGCGCACCGTCGCCGCGGCGATGCGCGCGATCGTCCGGCCGGGCGTGCGGATCGTCAACGTTCATGCACTCGGCGGCAACGAGATGATGATCGCCGCGATCGACGCCGCGCACGAACGCGCCGCGGAACTCGGGATCCCGGTCCCCGAGATCTTCGCCGTCACGCTGTTGACGAGTCATGCGGCCGAAGAGCTCGGCGAGCTCGGCCTCATCGGCGGACCCGGAGAGAACGTGATGCGGCTCGCAGCGCTCGCGCGCGACGCTCGCTGCACGGGCGTCGTGTGCAGCCCGCTCGAAGTCGTCGATCTCAAAGCGTACTTCGGCCAAGATTTCAAAGCGCTCTGCCCCGGGGTTCGCCCGGCAGGGTCGGCGCACGGCGATCAGAAGCGCGTTGCGACGCCGGCGGACGCGCTCGCGGCCGGCGCCGATTATCTCGTCGTCGGTCGCCCCGTCGTCGAAGCATCCGATCCCGCGCTCGCCGTGCGCGGCATCCTCACCGAGATGGAGACCGCCCTTGCGCTCTGAATCGCTCGCAGCCGTCCTCGAAGAGCGCGGCGCGCTGCTGACCGGCCACTTCAAATTATCGTCGGGCCGTCATAGCGATCGCTTCGTGCAGAAATTTCGCGCGCTCGAAGATCCCGAGATCGTCGAAGGGATCGCCGCACATCTCGCGATCGCCTTGCTGCGATTCGAAGCGACCGTCGTCGTCAGCGCGGCCGTCGGCGGCATCGTGCTCGGGTACGAAGTCGCGCGTCAGCTCGGAACGAAGGCGATCTTCACGGAGCGCGAGGCCGGCGTCTCCTCGCTTCGCCGCGGATTCACGCTCGCGCCGAGCGATCGCGCCGTCGTCGTCGAGGACGTCGTGACGACGGGCGGTTCCGTGCGCGACGTGCTCGACGTCGTCCGTGTGCACGGTGCAACGACCGTCGCGATTGCGGCGATCGTCCGCCGCGAACCGGTCGAGTTCGGCGTACCGACGGAGGTGCTGCTCGAATTGCCGACCGTCTCGTACGAGCCCGCGGATTGCCCGCAGTGCGCGCACGGCGAGCCGCTGCAAGAGCCGGGCTCGCGTTTTCTCAATCGCGTTTGAGCCACATGGCAGGCGGCCGGTGCCGTCGAAGATGACGCCCGCTATGGCGAATCCGCTCGGCCGTCTGTTACGGCTCGCCCTTCGTGAAACGGTGCCGTACAAGGCGGGCACCTCGGTCGCCGCGGTGCAGCGCCGATTCGGGATCGCACGCCCCGTGAAGCTCTCGCAGAACGAGAACCCGCTCGGCTCGTCGCCGAACGCGCTCGCGGCCGTGCGCGCCCTCGCGTCGCTCAGCGACTACGATGAAGACGATCACGCGCAGCTGCGCGAACGCCTCGCGCGCAGCTACGGGCTCGACGTCGCGAGCGTGATCCTCGGCCACGGCAGCAACGAACTCATCGCGCTCGTCTTCGCGGCGTTCGTCGATCCGGGCGATGAGGTCGTCTTCGCCCAGCCGACGTTCTCGCTGTTCCTCAAGGACGCGAAGGCCGCCGCTGCACGGCCGATCGAGGTGCCGCTGCGCGACGGCGTCCACGATCTGGGTGCGATGCTCGCGGCCGTGACGCGAATGACGAAAGTCGTCATCGTTTGCGATCCGAACAATCCGACCGGGACGCGCGTCGATCGCGACGCGTTCGCGGCATTCGCGAAGGCGCTGCCCGCGGACGTGCTGCTCGTGATCGATCAAGCGTATCGCGAGTTCATGGATCCCGCGGGGACCGACGGCGTCGATATCGTGCGCGTGCGCCCCGCGACGCTCGTGCTTCGGACCGCGTCGAAGATCTACGGCCTCGCATCGGTGCGATTCGGCTACGGCTATTCGTCGCCCGAGATCGTCGATTATCTCAATCGCGTTCGCGTGCCGTTCAACGTCGCGCGTCCGGCGGCGGTGGCGGTGCTCGCCGCGCTCGACGACGACGCGTTCATCGAACGCAGCCGCCGTTCGAACGCGGAGGGCCGTACGTTTCTCACCGAGTCGCTGCGGGCGATGGGCCTGCACGTCTATCCGAGCGCCGCGAATTTCGTCGCGGTCGAAGTGCCGATCGGAGCCGACGCCGCCTACGAAGCGCTGCTGCGGCAGGGCGTGATCGTGCGCTCGGGCGACGGCCTGCGCATGCCCGGCCGGCTGCGCGTCACCGTCGGGACGCGCGAGCAGAACGAAGCGTTTCTCGCCGCGATCGAAGCGCTCTTGCCGGCGTGGCGCGCGGAACTCGCGGGCAGCGGGGCGACTCGCTGAACGCATCGCTCTCGCTGCGCCGCGGCGGGCTCGCCGATCGCGCGTTCGCGTTCGATCTCGGCTCGCGTACCGCGATCGACAGCGTCTCGGCGCTGCGCGATCCCGCGCCCTCGTCCGCGGTCCTCGCGCGTAGTTACGAGCGGCTGCTGGATTTCGCGTTCGAGCGCTCGCACGTTTTTTTCATCGCCGAGCACGCGCTCGACGGGCCGCTCGGATTCGTGCTTCTGCTCGACGATTTGCCCGACGAAGTCACCGGATCCGCGCAGGGGTTCGTCGCGTACATGGCCGTCGAACCCGTCGCGCGGCGCGCGCACGTCGGCACGCTCCTGTTGCGCGCGGCCGAAGAAGCCGCGCGCGAGCGCGGTCTGCCGTACATGGCGCTCATGGTGACGGAAGAGAACGTCGCGGCACGGGAACTCTATGCCGCCGCCGGCTACGCGACCGAGCGACGATTGCTGTGCAAGCGACTCTAAGCTCGCCCGTCTTCCGTCGCCGTGCGACGGCGATCGTCATGGTGCTCGCGCTGCTCGGCGCGGCGTTTCTGCTCGTCACGCACATCCCGCGGACCGTCGCCGTCTTCGTGATCGCGGGGTTCATCGCGGTCGGGATCGCGCCGCTCGTCTCGCGGCTCGAGCGAATCATGTCGCGCGGGTTCGCGATCGCGTCGGTCTACGCGTTGCTCGCGGCGATCGTGGTCCTCGTGCTACTGCTCGTCGTCCCGGCGACGCTCGCGCAGATCGAAGTGCTCGCGGTGAATTCGTCGGGCTACATCGCGATCGTGCAATCGTGGCTCGATAACGCACAGGCGTTCTTGCTGCATCACGTCGGCCGTCAATATCTCCCGCCGAGTGCGAACAACCTGCGCGGCTACATCGCCGATCGCGTCTCGACGGCGGTGAGCGCGACGCTCGCGTCGTTCGCGCAGGTACTCATCGGGACGTTCACCGCGTTCCTGATCGGCATCTCTGCGCTCGTGCTCTCGGCGTTCTTCATCTGGCGCGGCGACAAACTCGCCGACAGCGTCTTCGGCTTGCTGCCGGCCTCGCGGCGCGGCTCCGCGCACATGCTCGGCGTCGAACTCGTGCACGTCTTCGGCGGATACGTGACGGGCCAGGTGACGGTCTGCGCGCTCGTCGGCGCGCTCGTCTTCGGATTCACGTTCGCGGTCGGATTCAAGTTCGCGCTGCTGCTCGCGGTCGTGACGGCGCTCGGCTACGCGGTGCCGTTCGCGGGGCTCGTGATCGCGCATCTGCTCGGGCTCGTGCTCGCGATCCCGCAGGGCGGCCAAACGACGATCTGGGTTCAGGTCATCCTCTTCTTGATCGGGCGCCTCGCCGATAACGTGTTCGTCCCGAAGATCATGTCCGAGAGCATCGGCGTCTCGCCGATCGTCGTCATGTTCTCGACGTTCGCGGGCGGCGAACTCTTCGGGCTCCCGGGTCTGCTGCTCGGCATCCCGATCGCCGCAATCGCCCGCGTGGCCTGGCGTTTCTATCGCTCGCGGCCGCTCGAGGAGCAGGTCGCCGCGCTCGTCGGCGAGTCGGCCGCGCCGGCTTCCGAGCTCGCGTTCGAACGCGAGATCGATCTCGAGAAGAGCTTCGAAGCCGGCTGAGCCTCGCGCTCGCTACGGCTTCTCGTCGATCGGTTGAGGTTGGCGCAGCATCTCTTCGGGTGCGCCGACGCCGAGTAACGCGAGGCCGTTCGCGAGGACGGTCTTCGTCGCGAGGCAGAGCCCGAGCCGCGCGCTCGAGAGCGCTTCGTCTTCGCCGAGCACGCGGCACGCCATGTAGAACTGCGTGAACTCCGAGGCGACCGTCTGCACGTAGCGTGCGAGGCGGCTCGGGGCGCGATGCGTCGCGACCGCGCGCACGACGGCCGGGAACTCGGCGAGCCGGCGCGCGAGCGCGAGCGCTTCGGGCTCGACGAGGCGTTCGAGCGCCTCGCCCGCCTCCGCCGCCGCGCGCACGTTCGCACTCGCGCGGCGCGCGATCGACGCGATGCGCGCGTGCGCGTACTGCACGTAGAAGACGGGATTGTCGTTCGTTTGCGCGACCGCGAGCGTGAGGTCGAACGTCATCGGCGAATCGGCGTTCATCATCACGAAGAAGAAGCGTGCCGCATCGACGCCGACTTCGTCGAGCACCTCGTCGAGGGTCAGCACGCTCCCCGCCCGCTTCGAAAGCTTTACCACTTCACCATCGCGGAGCATCGTCATCTGTTGCGCGATGACGACCTCGATCGCGCCCGGCCGGTCGAAGGCCGCGGCGATCGTCTGCAGCCGCGAGACGTAGCCGTGATGATCGGGGCCGAGGATGAGGATCGCGCGATCGGCGCGCGCGAGCTTCTCGCGATGGTACGCGATATCGGGCGCGTAGTAGGTCGGCCGCCCGTCCTGACGCACGAGCACGCGATCCTTATCGTCGCCGAACTGCGTCGTGCGCATCCAGAGCGCGCCGTCGAGATCGAAGGTGAGCTCGCGCTCGCGTAACTCCGCGATCCCCGCATCGACGGAGCCGTTCTCGTGCAGCTCTTTCTCGCTCTGCCAGCGATCGTACCGAACGCCGAAGCGCTCCGCCGTGCGCTTCTGACTCGCCACGAGCGCGTCGCGACCGAATTTGGCGAACGACGGCAACCACGCATCTTCGGGAAGCGCATCGAAGCGATCGCCTTCGCGCTCGCGCAGGTCGCGTGCGATCGGAACGAGGTAATCCGCCGGATAGCCGTCTTCGGGGAACGGATACGCGGGTTCGGCGATCTGCCGGTATCGCGCGTAGATCGAACGCCCGAGCGTATCGAGCTGCGAGCCCGCGTCGTTGACGACCCACTCTTTTTCGACCGCGATCCCGCTGAAGCGCATCGCGTTCGCGATCGAATCGCCGAGCGAGAGCGTGCGCCCCTGAACGACGAGCAGGGGCCCGGTCGGATTCGCGCTGCCGAACTCGAGCGAGATCCGCTCGGCCGCGAGCGAGACGCTGCGGCCGTAGTCTCGCCCCTCGCGCAGGATCGCGGCGATCGTGCGCTGCCAGAAGCCGGGCGAGAGGCGGATGTTGATGAATCCGGCCGCGGGCTCGGCCGACGTCACGAGATCGCGCAGCGTCGGATCGTTCGCGAAGGCGGAGGCGAGCAGTTCGAGGGCGAGCAGTTGCGGCGGCCGGCGCGCGGGGCGCGCGAGCTGTAGCGCGACGTTCGACGAGAAATCGCCGAACTCGGGATTGCGCGGCGTTTCGAAAACGACCGTCGGCGACGAGTTCGGGACGAGCTCCCGCGCGGCCGTTTCGAATGCGGTCGCGATTCGTGCGAGATCGCTCACAGGCGCGCCGCCCGGCGCCTCCTCAGTGGTGATAGGGTTCATCTCGCGCGATCTTCGCTGCGCGGTAAAGCTGTTCCAGCACGAGCATGCGCGCCCACTCGTGGAGCAGCGTCAATCGCGAGAGCGACCAGTGATAGGTCGCGCGCGCCTTGAGCTCGTCGCTCGCACCGTACGTGCCGGCGATCGCGAACGTCAGCCGCGTATCGCCGCCGCGTGCGGCCTCGGCGAGCCGGGTCGCGAGTTCGATGCTCCCGAGTTCGTGGCCCGTTCGCTCGAGCAGCCAGCACGGTTCGCCCGGCGCGAGCGCGCGCAGCACGCGTTCGCCTTCTTCGCGCATCGCACGCATCGGATCGGCGCCGTGCGACGCAGCGATCTCGAGCTCGTCGTAGGCGCCGTAGCGGCGCAGCCGCGCGCGAAAATCGTCGCACGCGGCGGCGACGTACGGCTCGCGGATCCGCCCGACGGCGACGATGCGCAGCTTCACGAGCGGCTGGGTTCGCACGCGCGCGCCCGGTTCCGTTGCGGCATTCAGCGGATCGCCGCGAAGGCGCCGCCGCGGCGGCTCACGAG
>CAZZYZ010000162.1:0-7052 GCA_964658425.1 Vulcanimicrobiota bacterium
AACCCCCATCTTCGAGTTTAGAAGACTCGTGCCTTATCCATTAGACCACGGGCGCGCGGCCGATGATTGAGCTATCGGCTTCGGCCGCTCGTCCTCCTCGTCGCGCCGCCTCGTTCGGCGTCTGCAAAAACGTCGGAGACGATGATTTTTAAGCGTCGTTAAACGCTGAAAGCGGCATCCTCGCGCTTCGGCTCGCGAACGCCGAATTGTGGTATCGAGTCGTATACGAGCTCGGAGACGAGCGAGAACTCAATCGGGACGACAGGATTTGAACCTGCGACTTCCTGCTCCCAAAGCAGGCGCTCTACCAAGCTGAGCTACGTCCCGGGGCTTCGAGCGTTCTCACTCGCGCGACGATTTTCCGGTCGCGACTGCGACGCGCTCGACGACGAGGCGCGCGGCTTTCGCCCGATGACTCTCCGCATTCTTCCGTTCCGCCGAGATCTCGGCGAACGTCGCCTCCGCACCGAGCGGGCGGAAGATCGCGTCGTACGAGAAGCCGCCCGTCCCCGCATCGCGCTCCGCAATCGTTCCCGGGCACGACGCTTCGGCGGCGAATTCACGGCCGTCGGGCGTGATGACGTGCAACGCGCAGACGAAGCGCGCCGCACGCGAGATCGTTTCCGAGCGCGCGACTTCGGCGAGCAGGAGCGTGCGCCGCTCGGCCCAGGTCGCATCGGCCGGGCCGTACCGTGCCGAACGGATCCCGGGCCGGCCGCCGAGCGCCGTGACCTCGAGTCCGGAATCGTCGCCGAGCACGCAGGCGCGTTCGCCCGCCTCCGCGAGCTGCTCGCGAAGCGCGCGCGCTTTGAGCGCGGCATTTTCCGCATACGACCGGTCGCCTTCGACCGGATCGCGATAGGCAGCGTACGTCGCGAGCTCCCATCCGTGCGCCGCAAAGATCTCTTGCAGCTCGGCGAGCTTTCCGGCATTCTTCGTCGCGACGAAAACGTTCACGGCTTCCTCGGATTCCGACGTCGCGAGCGGGCGACGTCGGTTGCGAGATACGCGTCGCGCGCGCCAGCCTCATGCGAAAGAGGCCGCCTCGCGAACGAGACGGCCATCGCCTTGAGCGTACGAGGGTCTTAGCCGCCCGAAGCGCCGAGCGGCATCGTCGGCGGCGCGTAACTTACCGGCATCGGATCCATGCCATGGATCGCGAGATCGCCGCCGATCATATCCGATTCGCTCTCGCGAAGCGGTATCACGAGCGAGATCAGCTTCAAAATGACGAACGTGGCGATCGCGTCGAACACGATGATGAAGAGCGCCGCGATCGCTTGATGTTCGAGCGATGCGAAGCCGCCGCCGTACACGAGTCCGGATGCCGCGACGTCGGAAGCCGGGTTCGTCTTGAGTGCCTTCGAGGCCGCCGTCGCGTAGTATTCGATCATCGACGGATTGCCGACGACGCCGACCATGAGGCCGCCCACGAGACCGGCGACGCCGTGCGTGTGAACGACGCCGAACGTATCGTCGACTTTCTTCATGAAGGGGAGATTTCCGAGCTTGTTGAGGCTGACCCACGCGATGACGCTGCCGGCGACGCCGACCGCGATCGCACCGAAACCGTCGACGTAGCCGGCGCCGGGCGTGATCGCGACGAGGCCCGTGATCATACCGTTGATCATCGAGACCGCGTTCGGTTTCTTGATCGCGATGTAATCGAGCACGAGCCAGCAGAGCAACGCGACCGCGGTCGCGATATTCGTGTTGAGCACGGCCGCGCCGGCGTCGGCGTTGGCGAAATACGGGTCGCCGCCGTTGAAACCGTTCCAGCCGAGCCAGAGTATCCCGGCACCCGCGAATGCCATGATGAGGTTATTGGGTTCGAAGTCCGTTCGATCGGCGAGGAGGCGCGGCCCGATGACCGCCGCGGCGACGAATCCGGAGACGCCGGCTGCGAGATGGATGACGTACCCGCCGGAGTAGTCGAGCGCGCCGAGTTGCGAGAGCCAACCGCCGCCCCAAATCGAGAACGCGCCCACCGTGTAGACGAGCGAACTCCAAACGGGGACGAAAACCATCCACGCTTTGAAATTCATGCGGCCGAGCACCGAGCCCGCGATGAGCAGCGGCGTAATCGCCGCGAACACGAATTGGAAATAGATCATCGCGGCACCCGGCATCCGCAGCGGCGGGAAGCCGCCCCCCGCGAGCGGGATCTGCGCCTGACCGATCTCGGCATCGACGCCGAGTGCGGGGACGGGCGTGCCCCAGAAATTCGCGAGCGGCCCGAGTTTCAGCGGCGTCGGCTGACCGAACGAGAGATTATAACCCCAGAACATCCACACGAGCAGCACGGCCGAGAACGCATAGAAACACATGACCGCCGAGTTGAGCGCCCATTTCTTCTTGACGAGACCGCCGTAAAGAATGGCGAGCCCCGGGAGACTCATGAGTCCGACGAGCGTCGCCGAGGTAAGCTGCCACGCCGTGTCTCCCGAATTCAGATATGGCGGTGCCGGAAGATACGGATTCGCGTCCGCTAAAAAGAACAAACGATCTCCCCCTTGAGGAAATGCGAAATTACGCGGTGTCGGGCAAGCGTACTCGGTCGAAGGCGTGCGCCACATTAGACAAGCGGCAAAGCGACACGACCCGTCGCTATACACTTCAAGCGCTCGTCAGAGCCTCGCCCCACAAAGATTGAACGGCGCCGCGAAATCGCGACGCCGTTCAATCATTTCATCTTACGGTAACGAGCGCGTCACCGAAGCGATCTCAACGACCGCTCCCGGACTACCGCCGCCGAACGGGCTAGGCGGTTTCGCACGCACCGTCGGCATACTTGGGTGGATCTTGCGAAGTCATTCGTCCTCCTGTCGTACTCGGAGCGCGACCTTCTCGAGAGGTGACCGCAGTATACCCCCGTCGGCGCCGTATGTAAAGCCCGCGACGTTAGCCGATTGTCCAAGCGTTCGACCGGACGGGCGCGTGGCATCGCTGCGCGACCGGCTCCGGGCGGCGCGGCGGGCATCCGTTTCGTTCGGCTGTTGGAACGTCGAACGACCTCGACATATAGTTCGGTCCTAATGCATATAGTTCATAACCGTACGAATTCGCATGTTCAACGATTTCATTTTTCGTACACGTACGTGCGTTCGCAAGAAGGCTTCGAGCCGCAAACGCGGCCCGCACGCTCGGCATCGAGCGTTCGGGGCTATGCGCCGATCCGAATTCATTTCTTAGGTAAACCTAATTGAAAATGAGGTAGACCTAATGAGAAGAATTCGGAAACGTCTCGTCGATAGATTTCGTCTGTAGATGGGAGCGTCGCTCCAAGCACTTTCCAAACACTTTCGCCTTTGAGGTTTCATCCGTGGATAATTCGAAGAACGTTTCTCGCGCCGACGTGCTCGCCAAGCTCGCGATGGCGCCTCTCGCCATCGGTGCGCTTGCCGCGCTTCAGGCCGAAGCTTCGGCTGCGACCAAGACGGCGAAGTCGGCCGTTCAATACGTCACCCACCCCGTCGGCGGCAAGCAGTGCTCGCAGTGTCGATTCTTCATCGCGGGGAAGGGCAAATCGGGGCAGTGCCAGATCGTCGCCGGCTCGATCGATCCCAATGCCTACTGCGTCGCGTTCGCGGCCAAGTCGTAGTCCTCTCCACCTCCGAACGTAGAAAAGGCGCCGGCTGAGCCGGCGCCTTTTTCCATGATCCGCGAGCGTCTCGAGGGCGTTAGTTTTCGTCGAGGCGCAGGACCGCCATGAACGCTTCCTGGGGGAGATCGACCCGCCCGACGCGCTTCATGCGCTCCTTGCCGACCTTCTGCTTCTCGAGCAATTTGCGCTTCCGCGAGATATCGCCGCCGTAGCACTTCGCGAGGACGTTCTTGCGCATCGCGCTGACCGTCTCGCGCGCGACGACTTTTCCGCCGATCGTCGCTTGGATCGGCACGTCGAACATCTGGCGCGGAATGAGTTCCTTGAGCTTCTCCGTGAGACCGCGACCACGCTGAGCAGCCTTGTCGCGCGCGACGATCGACGAAAGTGCATCGACGGGTTCGCTGTTGAGCAGGATCTCGAGCTTTACGAGATCGCCTTCGCGATAGCCGGTCAGCTCGTAATCGAGCGAGGCGTAGCCCTTGGTGCTCGACTTGAGCCGGTCGAAGTAATCGATGATCACTTCGATCAGCGGCATGTCGTACGTCAGAATGACGCGCCCGTCCGCGAGATACTCCATGTTCGAGAGCGTTCCGCGCCGGTTCTGCGTCAGCTCCATGATCGCGCCGACGTACTCGGGCGGCGTGATCACGGTCGCGCGCACGTACGGCTCTTCCATCGAGGCGATCTTATCGCGGGCGGGCAGCTTCGCCGGATTGTCGATGTTCTCGACGATCCCGTCCGTCATCGTGACGCGAAAGACGACCGACGGCGACGTCGCGATCAAATCGAGGTCGTAATTTCGTTCGAGCCGCTCCTGAACGATCTCCATGTGGAGCAATCCGAGAAATCCGCATCGAAATCCGAAGCCGAGCGCGATCGAACTCTCGGGCTCGAAGTGCAACGCCGAATCGTTGAGGGAGAGCTTCTCGAGCGCCTCGCGCAAGTCGCCGACTTCGACGCCTTCGTTGGGGTAGAGGCCGCAGTAGACCATCGGCACGATGGGCTTGTAGCCCGGGAGCGCTTCGGGCGCGGGGTTCGCGGCCTCGGTGAGCGTATCGCCGACGTCGATTTCGGCGAGCCCCTTGATGTTCGCGATGATGTAGCCGACGCTGCCGATGTCGAGCGCCTGCGTCTTCCGCATCTCCGGTTTGAAGAGTCCGACCTCCGTCGCCTCGTAGACCTTCTTCTGATTCATCGACATGAATCGCGTCCCGGCACGCAGCGTTCCGTCGATCACGCGAACGTAGGAGACGACGCCACGATAGGGATCGAACTGCGCGTCGAAGACGAGACCGCGAACGAAATCCTCGCTGCCGCGCGGCGGCGGGATGCGCTGGACGATCGCATCGAGGATCTCGGTGATCCCGATACCTTCCTTCGCGCTGCAGAGGATCGCATCGCTGCCCTCGATCACGAGCAGTTCCTCGATCTCGCGCTTCACGCGCTCGGGATCGGCGGCCGGGAGATCGATCTTATTGATGACGGGGATGATCGTGAGATTCTGCTCGAGGGCGAGGTGGTAATTCGCGAGCGTCTGCGCCTCGACGCCCTGCGCCGCGTCGATGACGAGCAACGCCCCCTCGCACGCGCGCAACGACCGCGAGACCTCCGACGAGAAATCGACGTGACCGGGCGTGTCGATGAAGTTGAGCTCGAAACGCTCGCCGCTCTCCGCGAAATAATCGAGCGTCACGGGATGCATTTTGATCGTGATCCCGCGCTCGCGCTCGAGATCCATCGCATCGAGCAGCTGCTGCTCCATCTGACGCTGGGCGACGGTACGCGTCACCTCGAGCAATCGATCGGAAAGCGTCGTCTTGCCGTGATCGATGTGGGCGATGATACAGAAATTGCGGACGTTCGCGGCGACGCGCTCGCCCGTTTTGCGCGGCTCGACGATCGCCATCAGCCGCGCGCCATTCCTTTAAAGACCATAGCAATATGCGGGCGGCAGGCTGCGCATGATGTAGCCGAGCAGCAGGATCACGACGAGAAACGAGAGATCGAGGCCCGCGATCGGCGGAATGATGCGACGCACGGGCATGAGCACGGGCTCGACGATACGCGCGAGATAGGAACTCCAGCGGCCCTGCAGGCTCGGCACCCACGAGACGAGCGCGTAGAGCAGCATCGCGAACCAGAACGCGCGCAAGACGTAACCGAGCACGAGCCAGGCGCTACACGATATCGAGGTCACGTCGGGGCGAGCGCTCCGTTGCGCTCGCGAGCCATCGAGATCGCCGTCTGTTCTTCTTTCGAAACGCCCTGCTGCGGGACGAATGCACGCACCGACTTGCCGTACGTCCGGGTCTCCTCGCGTCCGAAGATGCTCGTGAGCACGACGCCGTCGCCGTCGCTATTGAGGAGCGCGAGCGTGAACGATTGATCCGAGCCGACGTCGCTGAACGAGTTGTAGCGCAGGAATCCGATGCGCAGCATCTCTTTGGCCGCGAGGACTTCGAGCCGATCGAGTCGATCGCCCCATCGCTTCGAGATCTGACCGAGGCTCGCGCGCAGCAGCGCGATGGAATCGCCGTCGAGATCCTCGGCCCCGCCCTGCAACGTTCGCGCGATCGAACGGAAGTGGGGGCCGACGACGATCGAGTGATAGAGTCCGATCGAGAGTATCGCGGTGCCGAAAACGAGGCCGGCAAGGGCGCTTATTGGCATCGTCATCCTAGGGAGACCGGCGACTGCGAAGGTCAGCCCGCCGGAGGTCAGGTGATCCGCGGCACACGTTAGGGCCTACATACCGTTGCTACCTTCCGGTCCTGGCGGGGTTGATAGGGTAACGTTGCGCGAAGCCCAACCTCCGGCAAGGCGATTGTGAGTATATCACATCGGGCGTTGCGCGCGCGCGCCGCGGCTACGGGTAGGGAGTCGGCGTCGTTCCCGCCCCGGGAACCGCCGTCGCCGGAGCGTTCGGGTTCGCGCCCGGCATCCCGGGGACGCCCGTCGCCATGCCGCTCGGCGGTGCGAACGGATTGTTGCCGGGGGTCGGGTAGTTGCCGACCGGCGCCGGCGTCGCCGGCAGCGGATCGCCGAAGAGTTCGATCGCGTACTCGGCGCCCTTTTCGAAGGTGATCGGCGCCGTCGTGGAGCCGCGGACCACGTCTTTGGTCAAGGCCGCGGCGGTATCGAACGCGACGAGCGTCTGATGTTTCTTACCGCCCGCGCGATAGACGGCGAGCGTGAAGCCGCGTGGGGTCACCTGCTCCGACACGGGGATGGTCACGTGGATCGCGGCCAGCCCCGCGATCGTCAGCGGCGTCGCGAACGAGACGGTCCCGTGCGCGAGCTCGGTGCGGGCGACGATCGACGGCAGCGGACTCCCCGACGGGTCGGGCGTCGGCGTCGGCGCGGTCGCGGACTTATCGGGATAGATGACGAGCTTCGTCGTTATCTTCGCCGCGGCGTGCGAGCTCTTCGCGTTTTTCGCGGCCGC
>CAZZYZ010000163.1:0-7008 GCA_964658425.1 Vulcanimicrobiota bacterium
GAACCACCACGTTTTCTCGACGATTCGAATCGTTAAGGCCGTTTTAATCTCGCGTGCGATACGCTCGTGCGGATGTATAAGTACCGTACGATCCTCGCACTCTTGCCGGTCGCGCTTCTCACCGCGAGTTGCGGTCAGAACTCGACGACGTTGCCCGGATCGTCCGTGCTTCCGCCGCCGACGAACAACGGGGCCGTGCCGGCCGCGATCGTCGCGACGAGTGGATTCAAAGTCTCCGTCTTCGCGGCGAGCACCACCTCGACGAAGCCGGACTCGATCCAGCAGATCGGCCGGCACGTCTTCATCGCGTACGGAGATACCGTCAATCCCGACGGCACGGCCGGGCCGAGCGGCGTGACGCAAACCGAGGTGATCCAATACGATCTCAGCGGCAAGCTGCAGAAAACGTACGAGGTCCCGGGCCACAACGACGGCCTGATGAAGTTCGATAACGATACGCTGTGGACGATGTCGAACGAAGATGCCAATCCGAAGCTGACGATCATCACGATCTCGAGCGGCGCGGAGAAAACGTACGTGGCCCAACCGTCGCTGCTGAACGCGACGGGCGGCTTGCCGCACGGCGGCGGCATCGACGACATGCAGCTCATCAACGGCAAGGTGTACGTCAGCGCCTCGAACCCGACGGTCGATCCGGCGGCGACCTGCGCGCCGAATAGTTCGACGCCCGGCTGCCCGAACGGCGTGACGACGGGGCCGTTCGTCTACACCTTGACGCTCAACGGCGACGGCTCGACGTTCGATCTCGCGACGGTCGTCTCCAGTAACGTTCCGGCGACGAATATCGCGACGGGCGCCGCGGGGACGTTCAACATCACGGATACGGATTCGGAGAGCGTCGCTCCCGACGGAACGACGCTCGTCGTCGACGGCCAACAGGACGCCGAGCTCGCGTTCGTCACGGGCCTCGGCGCGACGCCGGTCGTCACGTATCTTCCGTTGACGCTGAACGGGAGCCCGCAACAGGTCGACGATACGCGTTACGTTCCGAGCGGTCAGACCGCGCTCTTACTCGCCGACACGCCGAGCAACGCCGCGTATCGCATCGACGGCGGCTTTACGGCCGGGCAGACGTACAGCGCGGCGCAGACGTCGCTCGTGAAACTCGACCCGTCATCGGGCGCGATGACCTCGATCGTCTCCGGTTTCGGCGCGCCGCACGGCCTCGCGTTCATCACGCCGCAGTAGCGTCACCGGTTACGAGCCGCGTGCTTCCTCGCATGCGAGCGGTGCGCCGGTTTCCCGCGACGAGACGGTCGCCCGCGCGATCGACGCTTCGCGACGGAACTCGGCGGCGTACGTAAATCGCGAACGATCTGATCGAGCCGGCTCTCCGTCGCGAGGAACTCGGGCCCCCACGAGGTGCGGTCGGGCCCCGTCGAAACGAACGTCCCGTCCGGCGTCACGAGCGTGATGCGCGCCTGACTCGTATGCCGCGCGAGGACGGGATAGTACGCGTGCATCCGCGACCCGCCGGAATCCGAGATCGCTTCGAGCACGCGCGCGAAACGGCCGTGCAGCGTGCTCGTCCGATCGCAGCCGATGCCGCGCTCTCGGAGCGTCACGAGGTTGGAGCGGTGGAAGGTCGCGGTGTAGACGGGGCACCGACCGAACGTCGTCGCCGATTCGAGGACGACGTAGCGCATCGTGCGGCGCGCGAGCGCGCCGTCGATGGCCTTCCATCGGTTCGCAAAGAGCTCTCCGCTCGCGGCGGTGTCGACGCGCGTCGTCCACTGCTGGAGGTTGCCGATGCCGTCGTAGAGCGGATTGCCGACCGGAACGGCGGCACGCTCGAACGAGCCGTCGTGAAAGAGCACGATGACGATCGCCATGTTCGCGGGCGTGGTGATCGTCGGCAACCGCTTCACGAGCGCCGCGAATTCGTCGATCGGGAACGACGCGAGCATCGCGTTCGCGCCGCGCGGGTCGTGGATCGACGCTTCGTTGCCGGCGCTGATATCTTCGAGCCGGCCGTCCGCGTGGACGACGAGCGACTTCGAACAGCTCGCGCAGACGTCGCCGGTGACGACGATCGATGCGATGTCTTTCGTCGTGCGGTTCGGTCCGCCGCCGCATGCGACGGCGACGAGCGCGAACGCCGCCGCGAGAAACGCACGCGCGACGATGCGGATCATGCGGGCGTGCCGAAGCCGAACTCGCGCGCGAATGCGGCTTCGGGCGCTTCCTCCGCACCGACGACGAACCCGCGTATCCCGAGGTCGCGCAGTTCGCGGACGACCGCCGCCTCGCGCCGCGAGACGGCCTCGACGTAGCGCGCGCGAGCGGCGCGATCGATGTAGATCCGAGCGACGTCGCCCGAACGCGCATCGCGAAACCGAACGAATCCTCCGAGCGGCATCCCCATCCGCCACGGATCCGCGATGCAGAGCGCGGTCACCTCGAAGCGCGCGGCGCACGAGCGCAACCGTTCGCGCAGATCTGCGAGCGCGAAGAAATCGCTCGCGATCAGCAGCCGCGCCGCTCGCGGCAGAATCGCGAGTGCGACGTCGAGCGCACGGGGGAACGAATCGGCGGCGGGCTCGCGCGCGTGCGAGCAGACGTGCGCCGCCGCACGGCCGCGCAAGCTCGGCAGCGAGAGCAGGTCGTTGCCGACGCGCAGGCAGCGATCGTCGTCGGAGGCCGCGTCGTACCAGGCCGCGGCAGCCGCGCAGGCCACCTCGTAATTGCTGCGCGTGCGCCCGACCTGCATCGAAGGCGACGGATCGATCGCGGCTGCAAGAACGAGCGCCGTATCCTCGAGCATCACGCGCGTCTGCAGATTCCCGGCGCGCGCCGTCGCGGCCCAATCGATGCGGCGCGGATCGTCGCCTTCCACGTAGCCGCGCAATTCCGCGAACTCGTAGCCGTCGCTGCGGCGCGGCGCGACGGCTCCGAACCCTCGCACGTTCGCACGCCGGCCGGACAGCAGCGCGATGCGCAGCCGCGCACCGAACGCATTCACGGCCGCAGCTCCAGCGTCTCGCGCGTCGCGGCGCGGACCGCGTCGTCGCCGAACGGCAGCGGGACGAGCGTCCCCGCGAGCCACGCGGGCGCGAGGTCGCGATAGTGCGGCGAACCGGGCTCGCCCGACTCGCCCTGCGGGATCGAGATCCCGCCCGCGTTCCAATCCCCCGCCTGCCAGACCGCGCGGAAACTCTGCGCGTTCGCGGGCGCCTGCACGTGCGGCGAATAGGCGTCGCCGAAGCCCGGGAACGCCGTGCCGTTCCAGATCTTGAAGCCGAACGGCGCGAGCGGATGCTGCGCGGTCCGTGCGCCGAGCGCGCTCCACGTCACGTCGAACGCGCCGCGCGCGCGCAGCGCCCGTACGGCTTCCCGCGACGCATCGACGAGGAAGGCGTCGTAATCGTCGCGCGGGACCCAACCGCGAGGCTCGTCGCGCAGCGCGCGCATCAAGCCGACGAACGCGACGCCCGAATCCGCACGCAGATACGCGCTCGCGAGCTCCGGTTCGAGATGGAAGCGCACGAGCCGCTGCGTCGCCGCGAGCCGCAGCGCGTAGACGTACACGGCCGCATGCGAATCGCCCGTGAAGCGACCGTCGAACGTCGCGAGCGCGTCGCGCACGCGCGCGAGATCGCCGCCTGCGGGAAGCGATGCGTGGCGGAGTGCGAGCGCGGCGCGGCGTGCGAGGTCGCGTTCCGCAAGCGACGTCGGATCGGCTTGGATCGCGGAGAATGCGGCGACGTCGAACGGCGCGTGGAGCATCTGTGCGATTCGCGCCGCGCGATACGGCGGCGAGAACGCCGTCGTCAAACGGTACGGATAGCCCGCGCCGTACGTGCGATCGTTCGCCGTGAACGCGAGCACGTTCGCATCGGCGGCAAGCTGCGGCAGCTTCGTATCGGGGACGTTCGGCGGCGCGTCGGCGCGCGCGGTCGCGCCGTCGCGCACCGCCATCCCCCACGCATCGTCGACCGGGATCTCGCCCGCCATCACGTAGCCGGCGCGGCCCGCATCGTCGGCGAGGACGAAGTTCTGCGACGGACCGGGATAGCGCGCGAGCGCGGCGCGCGCGGCCGAGACCGAAGTCGCACGCGCGAGCGCGTCGAAGGTCGCGAGCGGCGAACGGCGGTCGAGATCGGCCGTCCAGGCGGCCGCGAGTTTCGTCGCGCCGTCGTCTTCGAACACGAAACCGTGCCGCGTGCGCAGATAGTCGCGCGCGACCGGCTTCCCGAACCGCACGTCGAAGGTTTCTTGCCGCACGCTCGCGCGCAGCGTCGCGTTCCCCGCGCGATATGCGAGCGGCCCCGTGAACGTCTCGCGGAAGACGCGGACCGTCGCGATCGTGCCGTTGGTCGCGCCCCATGCGACGTGCTCGTCGTGCCCCAGCACGATGCCCGGGACGCCCGGCAGCGTCGCGCCCGCGACGTGGATCCCCGGCGCTTCGAGATCGACGAGCCACCACACGCCCGGCATCCGCAATTCGAGATGCGGATCGTTGCCGAGCAGCGCGCGATGCGACGCGGTGAGCGCACCGCCCGCGACGAAATCGTTACTGCCGAGACCGGCGCGTAGGTCGCCGTCGAGCCGCGAGAGTGGCGCGGGCGCGGGGTACGCAATCGAGAGCGGCGGCAGCGGCGCGACCGGGGCTCGCGTGCGCGGCGCGATCGGCGAATCGTACGCGGGATCGGTCACCGAGAAGAACGCGTCGCGGCCGCCTGCTCCGAGCGCGTCGACGACGCGCGCGTCGAGCGCCACGTCGTTCCAGCTCTGCGTGAGATCGAGCGTCGTCGCGAACGACGCGAGCAGCGAATCGCGCGCGGTCCACGTGCGCGGCCGGTACGCAAGGACGCGAAACTCGGGCGGGAGCGGCTGCGTGCGCATCTCCGCGTTCACGCCGTTCGCGAACGCTTCGAGATCGTCGCGCTGTCGCGTATCGAGCTTCGCGTATTGCGCATCGACGATCGCGGCTACGTCGATCGTGCGCGCGTCGAGATCGCTCGCAAGCGCGACGTTTCCGAAGATCTCCGCGAGCCGGCCAGCGACGGCGCGGCGGTTCAGATCGAGTTGGAACAGACGATCGCGCGCCTGCAGAAAGCCGTCCGCGAAATAGAGATCGCGCTCGCTTCGCGCGCGTACGTGCGGGATGCCGCGCGCGTCGCGCGCGATCTCGACGGGCGCCGCGACGCCGAGCCCAGCGAGCGTCCCGGTCGGCGAGGAGCCGCCCGCAGCGACGCCGAGCGCGACGTACGCGGCGAACGCGATCGCGGCGATCACGATCGGGACGATCGAGAGCGCGAGGAGGATCCCGAGACGGCGCGCGAGCCGGCCGCCGCGGACCGGTCTCAAAAGAGTTTGTGGTCGAACGTACCCACCGGTTCGCTCGTCGGAAAATGATAGTCGACGAAATCGAACTCGTATTTCGGGATGATCGTCTCGAACCCGAAGCGCAACGGCTCGTCGGCGACGATCTGCTGCAGATAGTTATGGCCGTCGACGAGCACGTAGTGCACCGTCCACGAAATTCCGTTGTAGGGCTTGCCCTGCAAGAGCCCTTGCACGCGGAGCTGCACCGTTCGGTACGTCGCCGGATCGATCCACAGGTCGCGCAAGCGATTCGCCCCGGGATCGCTCAGCGGCACGAGCGAGAGATGTTGTGCGGGAGCCCCGGCGATCGTCTCCGTCCCGACGAGGGTGACCTGATAGACCCGCGTGTTCGCGACGATGTGGGAGATCTGCCGCAACAGGCCGGTCGAAAGCGGGGCCGGCGCGCTCGGCTGAGCGTTCGGATCGAGCGTGACGTGCGAACGCACGCCGAACGTCTCGATCGGCGCGATCTGCGGCTCGTCGATCCGGATCGGTTCGGCATCGGGGTTCGTATCGAATACTTGAAAGCCGAAGATCGAGAACGGAACGCCCCGCAGGCGATGATTTTCAGCGGCCGCGTCGTGGACCTCATTGAGCGTCATCGCGCCGTCGGACGTACGATAGACGGCATCCCACCACGTATCGACGACGTGCTTGCCGTGCTGGTAGCGCACGAGCGCGCCGTACCGAACGTACGGCGGCGGCGAGGGATCGCGCCACGCCGCTCGCGCCTGCGAATACAGCCGCTCGGCGGCTGCATCGGGGACGGGAGTCGGACTCGGACCGGGAGCGGCGACCGCACCCAGGAGTACAACCCCGAACCACGCGGCTGCAATGCGAAGCGACATTACGGACCTCGTTCGACGGCCTCGCCGCGAAGTCCGACCGATGAGCTTTGCTACGGCACGGGGACGGCGGCGATGATCTCGGCGACGAGCGACTCGGGATCGACGCGCTCGGTAAGCACGCGGTAGCTGAGGCCGAGCCGATGCCGGATGACGGCCGCGGCGTTGAGGCGTACGTCGTCCGGCGTCACGAAGCCGCGCGCTTCGATGAGGGCGGTCGCGCGCGCCATCGCGGCGAGCGCGAGCGTCGCGCGCGGGCTCGCGCCGCGTTCGACGTACTCGTGCGGCGCGCGGGTCGCGTGCACGAGCGCGACGATGTAGCGCGCGACGCGGCGTTCGATGTAGATGCCGTGCGCGGCCGTGCGCCAGCGCAGCACGTCCGCCATCGAGACGACGTCCGTGACGAACGGCGGCGGATCGCCGCCGAAGCGCTCGAGGATCGCGAGCTCGTCCTCGGCGCCGGGATAGTCGAGCACGATCTTCACGAGGAAGCGATCCATCTGCGCGAGCGGCAGCGCGTAGGTGCCGTCACCGTCGAGCGGATTCATCGTCGCCGTCACGAGGAACGGATCGGGGAGCGGATAGCTCGCGGGGCCGATCGTCACCTGACGTTCTTGCATCGCTTCCAGAAGCGCCGACTGCACTTTCGCGGGCGCGCGATTGATTTCGTCGGCGAGGACGACGTTCGCGAAGATCGGGCCGAGCGCGGTCGCGAAGTCCCCCGTGCGCTGATCGAAAATCCGCGTCCCGACGATATCGCTCGGCAAGAGATCGGGCGTGAATTGCACGCGCCGAAAACTCCCGCCGAGCGCGG
>CAZZYZ010000164.1:0-6964 GCA_964658425.1 Vulcanimicrobiota bacterium
CGAGGGCGTGCGCCGCGTGCTCCGACGTCGTACGCGCGATCGCGACGCGCACGGCACCGAAGCGCGCCGCCGCCTCGCGCCCGACGGCGCGCAGGCCGTCGAGGGCGAGCTCCGCATGAGCCTCGTAGCTGAGGCCGGTGACGGCCTGTCCGTCGTCGCTCGTGCGCCGAACGTAGCCGACGAACGTCACGAGGGCGCCCTGCTCGGCATCCCGCACCGCGGTGACGAGCGCGTCGACATCGAGCGGCCCGGCAGAGATCTCGTAGCGCACGTCAGCCGCCGCCGAACGGCGGCAGCAACCCGAGTTCGTCGCCCTCCGCCAGCGGCGTCTCCGGCGCGACGATCCGCCCGCCGCGTACGAGGCGCGTCGAGGTTCGCAGCGCGGCGAGGGCCGGGAAATCGACGGCGAGCGCGTCGAGCGCATCGCGCGCCGTCGAGCCGCCGGGGAGGCTGCGCACGAGCGAGGCCGCTCCGAGAATCTCCCTGATGCGCGCGAATGCGGCGATGCGAACGGTCACCTCAGTAGCCGCCGACGTCCGTCGTGTACCCGCGCTCCGCGAGCCAGGCGCGCGACGCGTCGTGCAGGCCGAGCAGATCGACACGACTACAGGTTAACTTGTGAAGCATCACCTCCCAAAAATGCTGCGGCTGCGCGTAGACGTCGTCCGGGATCGCGTTGTGTTCGCGCGAGAATTCGCGCAGCGCTTCCCAATCGCGGCTGCCGAGGATCTCGCGCAGGCGCGATTCGTACGCCGCTACGCCGGCCGTGTCTGCACCGTTCCGACGAAGCGCTCGATCGCGAGCGCGACGCCGTCCTCCGTATTGCTCGCCGTGACGAAACGCACGTTCTGCTTGACTTCGTCGAGCGCGTTGCCCATCGCGACGCCGACGCCCGCCCAACGCAACATCGGCACGTCGTTGCGCGAATCACCGATCGCGAGCACGCGCTCGGGCAAGATCTGGAAATCCGCGCAGAGCCGCTGCAGCGCGCTCTTCTTGCTCGCGTCACGACTCAGGACGGCGCACTCGTAGAATTCACCCCACGTCTCAAGCCGGAAGTTCAGCGGCCAATCGCCGAACTCGCGCTGCATCGCGCGCACGGAATCGTTGCCGAGAAAGCGCAAAAACGTCGGCGCGCTGTCGAGCACGTCCGCGAACGTCCGCGCTTCGCGCCACGCCGGCCCCGTCATGTCTTCCATGAAGAGCTTCGTGCCTTCGAGGCGATAGAAATGCTCTTCGCT
This sequence comes from Vulcanimicrobiota bacterium, assembly GCA_964658425.1. Lineage (GTDB taxonomy): Bacteria > Vulcanimicrobiota > Vulcanimicrobiia > Vulcanimicrobiales > Vulcanimicrobiaceae > CAZZYZ01. The sequence continues at coordinate 1,242 of CAZZYZ010000164.1, forward strand.
GTAGACCGCGAGCGAGAGGCCGTTCGTTTCGGCGAACTCGATCATCGGCTTCGCATATTGCAGCGGCACGGGGAGATGGACGAGCGTTCGATTCGCGCCGAAATCTTTCGTCAATGCGCCGTGACAGCAGATCACCGGCAGGTTGAGATTGAGATCTTTCGAGATGCGGATCGGTAGATCGGTCCCGCGGCCGGTGACGAGGACGACGCGAACGCCGTTCTCGAGGGAGCGGCGAATCGCCGCGCGATTGCGGTCCGAGATACGGTCGCCTGGGTCCAGAAGCGTTCCGTCGAGATCGAGTGCGATGAGGTCGATTCTCATGGGCGCTCGCTCGGTTTGTGCTCGGCAAACCGCGCCCCTCCACAAACTTTGGCGGCCGCCGCGAACGGTGAGCCGCCGCCGTACGTTACTCCGCCGTGATCACACGATGCGCGCTCCGCGCCGTAGCGTTCGCGGCCCTATCGGTCGCGAGCGTCTCGGCGGCGCGCGCGGCGGGCCCGTGCTCGAACGATTCGTTCGCGGTCGACGGCTCGCAGCTGCGCGTCGAGGTCTGCGATCGCGCCGCCGCCGCACCGCACGGTACCGGCGGCACGCTCGTGGAGACGCTCAGCGTCAAGGATCGACCGCCCGTCGTGCATGCGGTCCCCTACGACCGGCTCCCGAACGAGACCACGACGCGGACGATCGACGACGTCCCGCTGCAGGCGCTCGGGATCGCACGGACGCTCCATCTGACGGTCGCGATCCGCGATCGCAGCGTCCGGCTCGAACACGCGCTGCTCGTCCCCGGCGCCATCGATCTGCGCTAGCGTCCCCGGTCGGGGACCCGCGCAACCTCCGCGGGGAGGCGCGAGGTTTCGGTGCCCGAGGCGCGCGACATTTGTGCGGCGTCCGACCCGGAAAGGGTACCACACGCCGCATGGGCTGTACCGCGCTCGACCCGTCCCTCTCCGCCCGCGATCAGGCGCTTCGGTTGACGGAGCGGATGCCGACCGGGCTCTTCGGAGGGGTCGGCGTCGACGAGAGCCGGGTCGCGTGGCGGCTTTCGCCGGAGCCCTTTTGGCTTTCGCCCGAGACGTTCGAGGCGATCGAGTCGCTCGGGCCCGTCCTGCTACGATTCTACAAGGCGCTCGCGGCGCTCTACCAGCGCAGCGCGCGCGGCACGATGCCGCCGTTCGTCGCGGAATATCTGGACATCGGGAAACCCGAGGCGATCGTCAAGCTCGGGCGTCAGAACCGTTTCAAGAGCGAGGTACCGGGAGTCATCCGGCCGGACCTGATCCTCACCGAATCCGGCTTCATCGCCTCCGAACTCGATAACGTCCCGGGCGGCATGGGGTTCGTCGGTGCGATGGCGCAGGCGTACTGCGAGCTCGGCTACGATACGGTCGGCGGCGCCGACGGCATGCTCGGCGGGCTCGTCGCGATGTTGCGCGGCGTCGCGGGCAAACCGAACCCGACGACCGCGATCGTGGTCTCGCAAGAGGCGGGCGATTATTTCGCGGAGCTGTCGTGGATCGCGGGCGCGATTCGCGAGGCGGGGCTCGCCGAGGTTTTCGCGTGCAAGCCCGAGGAGATCGTCTTCACCGAAGACGCGCTCTTCGTTCGGCTCGAGGACGGCGAAGAGAAAAAAATCGACGTCCTCTATCGTAACTTCGAACTCTTCGATCTGCTCAACGTCGCGAAGAACGATCTGATGATGTACGCGGCGCGACACAATCGCGTGAAGATGACCCCGCCGCCGAAAGCGCATCTCGAAGAGAAGCTCGCCTTCGCGCTGCTCCATCACCCGTTACTCGCGAAGTATTGGGAAACGGAACTCGGCGACGGATTCCCGGCGCTGCAGACGATCTTTCCGCAGACGTGGATCCTCGATCCGCGGCCCTTACCGCCGCAGGCGTCGATCACGAATCTCGTCGCCGCAGGCGAGCCCGTCCGCGAATGGTCGCAGCTCGTCGCGCTCGGAAAGAGCGAACGCGATTACGTGACGAAGCCCTCGGGATTCTCCGAGCTCGCGTGGGGTTCGCGCGGCGTCAAGGTCGCGAACGATCTCACGAAAGACGATTGGCAATCGACCCTCGACGGCGCGCTCGCCTCGTTTCCGACGACGCCGTACATCTTGCAGCGATTCCACAAGGGGAAGCGCGTCAAAGTGCCGTTCTTCGATCGACGCATCGACGATATCGGGCAGCTCGACGGGCGCGTTCGCCTGAGCCCGTACTACTTCGTCGTCGGCGACGGCGTACAACTCGGCGGGATCCTCGCGACCGTGGCGCCCGCCGATAAGCGCCTCATCCACGGCATGAGCGACGCGGTGATGGCGCCCTGCGCCGTCCGCGAAGTCGGCTACTAAATTCGGCCTTGCGTTCGTCCAGCTCGTCGTCACGCCGGGCCTTAAGGCCACGAGGCGACGGTGGAGAACGTCGTTCCTCGATCTGAACGAACGCAAAGCCGAATTGGCTCACGATTTTAGAGCACGCTGCCTCGGCTGAGACCCCTCAGCCCTGGTCGAGCATGTCTTTGATGTGCCAGGCGACGTTTTGGGCCCGGTCGCCGACGCGTTCGAGGTTGGCGAGGACGAAGAGCATGATCGTCCCGGCTCGGACCATCTCGGAATCGGTCTGCATCTCGTCTTGCAGCGCTTCGATCCCGCGCGCGTAGAGCGCGTCGACTTCGTCGTCGCGCGCGATGACGGCTTCGGCGATCGCGACGTCGTCTTCGGCGTAGGCCCGCATCGTCTGATGCAGCATGTCGGTCGCGATCGACGCGATCCGGCCGATCTCGACGCGAGCGGGCCGGATGGAAACGTCGGCGAGCTTCATCGAGTATTTAGAGATCTCGACGGCGTAATCGCCCGTGCGTTCGAGGTCGGTCACGATCTCGAGCATCGCCGCGACCTGGCGCAATTCGCCCGCGACCGGCTGCTGTTTCCAGATCAGCTCGATGCACGTCTGCTCGACGCGACGGCGCAGCGAATCGACATCGTCGTCGCCGCCGATCACGCGCGCGGCCATCAGCGTATCGCGTTTCTCGAGCGATGCGACCGACGCCGAGAGCGCATCGGCGACGAGCGCGCCCAAACGAATGACGTCGAGCCGTGCTTGCTCGAGAGCCTCATGGTAAGCGGTCCGCATTCCCGTCAACATCTACTCCACAAGCGCTCGGGCGCCGGCTCGCCCGTTCGTGCAATCGTAACGCAAGGCGAGGACGGGGTAAATCGAAATCGCGCCAACCTTAAAAGTATTTAATACGTTAATGAGGGCTCGCGCACGCCGTACCTCGGTCGTACCGGCAGTTTCTCGGGAGGCAGCGCCACTCCCGCATCAAAACGAGCGAAGAATGGCCACTTCCCGCGTTCCGGCGATCTCCCTCGATAGTCGAACGCTGCCCTCGACGAATCGCAACGTCATCATCCTCGATGCCTTCGATAAGCTGCAGCACGGATCGATCCTCGAGTTGCCCGAAGAGACGGACCCCCGCGCCCTGCGCAACGAGTTCCTCGAACATCGGGCCGGCCGTTTCTCGTGGGATGCACGCAATCTCGGCTCCGGCCGCTGGACGATCCGCGTCGAGCGGATCGACGAGCACGCCGACGTCCCGACCTTCCTCTCGCACTGCACCCCGTTCGCGAGCGCCCGGGCCGCGACGGTTCGCGATCTCGCCGCGACGGCGACCGAACGCTCGTTTCGCGCGGGCGAGGCGATCTACGACGAAGGCGAGCTCTGGCCGTATCTCGCGTTCGTTCGCACCGGGAAGGTGATCTACACCCTGCTCTCGCCCGACGGCAAGACGCAGTCGCTCGGCGAGCGCCTCCCGCTCGATCCGCTCAACGAGACCGGCAGCTTCGACGGCGGCGGCGCGACGACGCGCGCGGAAGCGCTCACCGGCTGCAGCCTCGTGCTCCTGCCGACCGAAGCCGTGCTGCACGCGGTCCGGAGCGACGCGGAACTCGCACTCGGCTTCCTACAAGACGCCTCGCAGGCGCGGCGGAGATCGATCGAGACGATCGCCGATCTCGCGTTCGCGCACGTGCTGCAGCGCGTCGCGAAGTTCTTGCTCTCCTACGCGCCCGCGACGACGGGGATGGCTCGCGGCCTCTCCGGTGTCGAGAATCTCTCGCAAGCGCAGATCGCGCAGGCCGCGGGGACCGTTCGCGACATGGCGGCGCGGGCGCTCTTGCGGCTCAAGAACGCGAACGCGGTCGAGCTCGATCGCGGCCGTGTCCGGGCCGTCGATCGCGCGCGGCTCGAAGCGTTCGCCTTCAACGTGCAGGCGCCGCCCGTTTAGCGCTGCGCTTCGACGGCCTCGCGGACGGGCGTCTCTTGGGCATCGAACGCGGCGCGCTTCGATTTCGCCGCGGCCTCCGGGACGCCGTTCGCGGCGGGCTGCGGTGCGTCTGCGGCGGCCGGCTTGGGAGCGAGGGCCTCGCGGCCTTTCTGGACGGAACCGAGCGCGGTCGCGAGCCGCCCTTCGAGATCGGCGAGCATCTGCGCGGCGTACGCATCGGCACCCGCACGCACGCGGCGCGCCTTCTCTTCTGCTTCGCGCAACACGACTTCCGCGGTCTGACGAGCGGTGCGCATCACGTCCTGCTGTTCGATCAGTTCGTTCTTCTGCGCGAACGCTTCGCTGACGATCGCCTGCGCCTTCTCCTGCGCGTCGCGAACGATGCGATCCTTATTCGATGCGATCACCTTCGCGCGGCCGACTTCCTCGGGGAGCGTCGAGCGCATCTTTTCGATGAACTCGACGAGACGCTCTTCGCTCAGGATGCGATGACCGAGCGGCACCCACGTCCCTTCGTGGACGTAGGCTTCGAGCTTATCGATGACGCGGTAAATCGACATGTATCAGACCTTTCCGTTCGCATGGCGTTTTGTGTGCATGTGATCGAGCACGACGCTCGGGACGTACTTGGAGATGTCGCCGCCCTCGAGAAAGACTTCTTTGACGAGACTCGAGCTGACGAATGAGAAACTCGCGTCGGCCATGAGGAACATGGTATCGACGCCGCTGAGCGAGCGGTTCATGTGTGCGAAAGCCATTTCGCTCTCGAAGTCGGAAATAACTCGTAGTCCTTTCACGATTACGTCGGCGGAGGTCTCGCGCACGTGCTCGGCGAGCAGGCCGCGAAAATGGTCGACCTCGACGTTGCCGAGCGAGGCCGTCGCACTGCGCAGCATCGCCTCGCGTTCCTCGAGCGAGAAGTACGGCGCGCGCTTCTGCGGATTGACGACCACCGCGACCGTGAGCCGCGTGAAGATCGCCGCGGCTCGCGTGATGACGTCGAGATGCCCGCGCGTCGGCGGATCGAACGAACCCGGATAGATCGCGTGCCCGTGGCGCGCCGTCACGGCGCGACCCGCACGAACTGCAACGCGACTTCGCCGTACCGCTCGCTGCGCGTCGTCTCGAAGCCCGGGCCCTCGAACGCGCTCGCGTCGTCGCGATGTTCGTAGACGAGCAGCGTCCGCGCATCGAGCGCTCCGTGCATGCGCAGATTCGAGAACGTCAGATGCGGCGGCGGCAACGCGTACGGCGGGTCCGCGTACACGAAATCGAAGCGGCCCGAGAGCCGCGTGACGACGCGTTCGGCCGGCGCGCAGATGACGTTCGCGCGCTTCGCGAGCCCGAAATTTTCGATCGTCTCGCGCAAGCGGCGCGCCGTCGGCGCGTGCATCTCGACGAACGTGGCGTGCGCGGCGCCGCGCGAGAGCGCCTCG
>CAZZYZ010000165.1:0-6955 GCA_964658425.1 Vulcanimicrobiota bacterium
CGCGTGCGATCGATCCGTCGGCGAGGTCGCCGAAGATGCCCGCACGGGTCCAATCGAAGAGATCCGCGATCGACATCGTCGAGCCGGCGGCGTACCGCGTCGAGAAATCGTCGATGCGTTGCAGCGTGAGCGGCGCGAAGAGTTCGTTCATGACTTTCTCTTGCGTCTTTCCCGCGATCTGCACGACGGCGACATCGTGCCGCGGCGGCGGCGAATAGCTCCAATTCCCCGCTTGCCCGAGCGAGCTGAATTCGCTATACGTGAGCTTATCGAGCACGTTCGGACTGAAGTGCCACGCGCTGTCGGAGAAGAGGTACGTATCGAGCGTTTGCCACGCGCGCACCTCGTCCGCACGGGGCACGGCTTGCAGCGGTGCCGATGCGCCGGGATCGCCCGCATTCGCACGAGAGACGTATTCGCCGGCGAGGATGTGGCTCGGCATCACGACGGTGCGAACGTACGAACTCAGCGGCGACATGAACGCGCGGCGTGCTTCATCGAAGGATTCGCCGCGCTTGGGGAACCGGCGATCGACCGCGTTCATGAGGCCGTGCAGCATCGTCAATTGCGACCGCTCCCAGCCGATCGGATCGTTCGTGAGATCGTCCATCTGCACGCGCGGATCGATCGCATGGCCGCTGTCGAAGAACGAATCCTCGTCGGATGCGAAACGATACATCGGGTCGGACCAACGGGATGCGAGACGATTGAGCGTCGGCTTCTCCGCTTCCGGCGTCGTCGCGTTCGGAATGTATCCGTAGCCGTACGCGATCGCGTAAAAGTCGTACGGTCCGAGGACCCGCTGATCGTAATCGCCCTGCGGCGTCCCTTTCGGCCAGAGATTCGTCGGTGCGTATTCCATGACGGAACTCGCGATCCCGAAGCGTCGCGTGAACGCCTCGCTCTGCAATTCCTTCGCCGTATACGCGAGCGACCCGATGAAGTTGTGCTGCAGCCCCATATCGTGGCCGGCCTCGTGCAGCACGATCGACGTGATCGTGCCGTCCGCGTATGCTTTCTCCGCGGCTGCATCGTCGGGGAGCCCGCGAGCCGGCGCGATGAGATAGCGATACCGGTTGTTCGTCATCCCGACGACGGCATCGACGTTGACGCCGACGTTGATCTCCTCGCCCGTGCGCGGATCGTTAACGATGAGCGCTTCCGCGCCGTACTGCGGGCTCGACGTATCGATCCAGCGGACCATGTTATTGCGGATGTCGTCCGCGTCGAATTGCGGATCGCCGTCGGGCTGCTGGCGGACGACGATCGCATTTTGAATGCCGATGCGCTCGAACGCAGCATCCCACGCGAGCAACGCATTCTTGACGGGATCTCGGTATTCGACCGGGATCGTATCGCTCAGCGTGAAGATCATCGGATTTTTCGCAACCGACGGTTGCCCCGGCGTGGTCGGCATGAAGTTCCAGCGGCTGACGTAATTGATGTTGCGGATCGCGTTCGCATCGCTTCGGAAATCCAGTAACGGCTGTGAGAAGTAACCCACGCGCGGATCCGCGAGGCGCGGTTGATAGCCGTCGCTCGGCGCGGCGATGATGTTGTACGTCATGCGCACTTCGACGCTGCGCGGATCGGGGACGTTATCGATCGCGTCGGGCGAATCGGTCGCCCACGTTTGCCGTACGCGCAGGAGCGTGTTCTGGGGAAACGTCTTCGCATCGGAGAGGAACGAGCGCATCGTATCGAGGTGATACGAATTTTGCGGCTTCTCGACGACGTTATCGAACTGCGCTTTGAGGTTCGCGATATCGCCGAGGAACGGCGCGGTCGCGATGACGAGGTCCGTATCGGATTCGGCGACGATCGGCGTGACCGCGACGACGGAGTTCGCGAGCGATGCATTCGCGGCGCGTGCCTGCGGCGATCCCGCGGTGACGGTTGCGATCGTGTTCGGCCACGTCATGATGAGGCTGTTGTCGGCGCGTTCGAAGTGGAGGATGCGCGCGGGCGCCACGTACGGCTCGCCCGCGGCCGGACCGAATCCGCCGAGTCCGGTCGCGGGAACCGCGATCGCGACGAAATCGGTGCCGAGCTTCGCTTTCGGGATCGAAAGATACGTGAGGCCGCCGTTGCGGATGATGCCGAGCAGCCCCGGCAGCACGGTCGCGCCCTTCACGAACGTATCGTACTTCGCAGGCGTCCCGGCGACCGCGGGGACCTCGGTGACGGCGACCGGCTTCGGCCGCGCGGCGAGCGCCGGCGAGAGCATCGCGGCTGCGGCTACGAACGTCACGGCGCCGCGCACGATAGCGCGAGAGATGTGATTCACGAATGCGTTCCTTTTCCAGAACGGACCGGACGAGGCAAACCGAGCCCGAACTCGCGATTTTGTCGAAAGCCGACGGTTTTACTTTGGACTTGTGGTGGAGGCGGACCATTCGCTCCCGAGGTCGATGGGGTCACGCACGGAGGCGTTCGTTCGCGCTCTGGTTCGTTTCCGCGTTTCTCTTCCTCGACGTCGCGCGAGCCGACGGGTCGAGACCGTCTCGGCATTGCGACGACGGCGATACGTCGTTGACATTCACGGATGCTGTCGAGCGATCGTCCTACGGCAAGCGACATCGAAGCGTCAGCGCCGGCTCCGATTGCTTAAAATGACGCTCTTTGTCGATGAAGCCTGCCCACGTTTCGCCGTCGCGTCGCACCATCTGCCCATCGTTGAATGTGCGGATGCGTTCTCGAATGGAATTCGTTCGAGAAAGCCGTGCTTCGGCCGATTCGCGTGCCGGAGACACGACGGCAACGGGGCGGTTATTGCGCAAGATTGCGATCTGCTCTCCACGTTCGACTCGTTCCGATGAGCCGCACGAAATGCGTCTTTGCTTCAGCGATCTCGAAAACGTCGTCGCTTATGTGAACCGTCTCCCTGCAATGACTTCGGTATTTTCATCACGGAGAGAGCTCGGATTTATGAATTCCAAACGCGTGAGCTACAACGCTTTCGCCGCTTCCTCGAACGCGCTTTTGAAGGCGTCCGGTTCGAGATTGGTCGTGCCGGCTACGTCGTCGAGCGATGGCCCCGCGAGGTCGTGCGCGTCGAGCTTCGTGCTAAAGGCTTGCGCGATCTTGTAGTTGTCGCTCGTGATATCGACGATACGCGTGCGGACGCGGCCGGTTTTGGGATCGCGGAGGTCGTCGAAGGCGAGCGGGATGATCTTGCCGCCCTGATAGGACATGAGCGCGCCGCTCCCGCCGCCGAGCAGATATTGCACGGCACCGTACCCGAGCGCGCGCGTGTATTCGATATCGAACGCGACGGGCGGCGCGCAGCGCAGTTCGTAGCCGATGTCTTTGGCGACGATGCTCATCGAGATGCCGAGCGCTTTCAACCGATCGCGAATCGCATCGGCGAGCATCGTGCCGAGCGGGAGATCGGCGAGCAGCACGTTCCCGTAGGCGTCGCGGCCGACGCTCCCGCTCGCGGCGAGATCGCTCGCGAGCAGCTCCGCCATCCCTTCGGCGACGAGCACGACGCCCGCATTGCGGCCCTGCGCGTGGCGCTTGAGGATCGAGCCGACGATCGTATCGACGATCTCGGCGAGCCGGATCTCGCGGCCGAGATACGCCTCGGGGACCAGCGCGAGCGTCGCGCCCGACGCCGCGGCGATGCCGAGCGTCAGCGCGCCGGATGAACGACCCATCGTGATCGCGACGTACCAGCGACTGCCCGTCGTGCGGGCGTCCTCGACGAGCGTCGAGACGATCCCCGCGCCGACCGAACGCGCGGTCTCGTAGCCGAACGTCGGGATTCCCTCGGGGAGCGGCAGATCGTTGTCGATCGTTTTCGGAACGGCCGCGACGGAGATCTTGCCCTGCGTTTTCTCGGCGATCCGGCGCGCACCGGAGGTCGTGTCGTCGCCGCCGATCGTCACGAGATACTTCACGCCGAGCTGCTCGAGCGTCTCGGCGCAGTTCGCGAGCGTCTCTTCGCTCTTCGACGGATTCGTGCGGGACGTACCGAGCACGGAGCCGCCGCGGCGCTCGATCCCCTCGACGTCGTCGCTCGTGAGCTCGTGGGCGTGCGTCGGATCGCCGAGCGCGAGATGGCGATAGCCTTCGCGGACGCCGATGACGCGCCAGCCGTTGCGCTCCGCCTCGCGCGTTGCGGCGGCGATCACGCCGTTGATGCCGGGCGCGGGTCCGCCGCCGACGAGGATTGCGAGGGTCTCGGGCATGGTCGCTCCGTTCGTTGCGTAGTTCGGGTGCGTTTGCGTCAGAGGTGTGCGAGTACCCGTTCGATGGTATCGGCGACGAGCGTCGAGCCGCGCTTCGCGACGGCGAGCACGTCGTCGTGAGCGACGTCGCCGCCGGGTCCACCGATGACGTTCGTCACGACCGAGAGGCCGAGCACGTCGAGCCCGAGCGACCGCGCGGCGATCGTTTCGAGTACCGTCGACATCCCGACGAGTTCGGCTCCCAGTCGACGCAGCGCTTCGGCTTCGGCGGGCGTCTCGTACTGCGGGCCGCGCACGCCCGCGTAGACGGCCTCGCTCAGCTGCGATTGCGTCTCGTCGCCGCGCGCGAGGCGTCGCAAAAGCGGGGCGTACGCGTTCGCCATCGCGACGAAGCGATGCTCGTCGTCTGCGGCGAGCGGCGAAGCGCCCGTGAGGTTGAGGTGATCGGAGATCGCGACGACCTCGCCGACCTCGAAGCGCGACGAGAGAGCGCCCGCGGCGTTCGTGAGCACGATGACGTGCGCGCCCGATGCGGCCGCGAGCCGCACGAGATACGCGACGTCGTGCGGATCGTGGCCCTCGTACAGATGCGCGCGCCCGGCGAACGCCACGACGCGCTTCCCGGCCCACGTGCCGATGCGTGCAACGGCGGCGTGGCCCGGGACGCGCGGCTTCGGCGCGTGCAGCTTGCGGTACGGAACGTCCGTGCCCTCGATGCGCGCGAGGACGTCGTCCGCCAGCCCGCTGCCGAGCACGATCGCGACATCGAGCATCCCGGCCGCGGTATCGATCAACCGCCGCGCGGCCTTTTGCAGCCGCTTCGTACTAATGCGAGACCGTCCCCGCGGCGATCAGATCGCGGCCCGTCATCTCACGCGGCACCGCAAGCCCGAGTAACGGCAGTAGCGTCGTCGCGACATCACCGAGCGTGCCGCGCGGGAGCGTGCCCGCGCCGAGCGGCTCGCGCGAGACGAGCACGAACGGCACCGGGTTCGTCGTGTGCGCCGTTAGCGGCGCGCCTGCGGGGTCGAGTTTTTCTTCGGCGTTGCCGTGATCGGCCGTGATCGCGAGGATTCCGTCCGCGGCGATGACGGCGTCGGCGAGCCGGCCGAGCTGCGCGTCGAGCGTCTCGAGGCTCGAGATCGTCGCCGCCATGACGCCCGTGTGACCGACCATATCGGCGTTCGCGTAATTCATCACGATCACGTCGTGCGCGTGCGCCGCGATATCCGCAAGGGCGACGTCCGTGATCGCCTCGGCGCGCATCGCGGGCGCGAGATCGTACGTCGCGACGCTGCGATCGGAGGCGACGAGCTCGCGCGCCTCGCCCGCGAAGACCGTCTCGCGGCCGCCGTTGAAAAAATACGTTACGTGCGCGTACTTCTCGGTCTCGGCGAGCCGCAGTTGCGTCAGCCCGGCAGCCGCGACGATCTCGCCGAAGACGTTCGGCTGCGGCCGCGGCCCGAAGAGGACCGGGTTCGTCATGTCTTCCTCGTACTTCGTCATCGTCGCGAAAGCGAGGCGTTCGTACGCGACGACCGGGAACGCATCGAACTTCGTTTGCGTGAAGGCGAGCGTCAGTTCGCGCGCGCGGTCGGGGCGGAAGTTGTAGAAGATCGCCGCGTCGCCGTCGCGCACCGGCCGCGCGTCGCCGACGATCGTCGGTGCGACGAACTCGTCCGTCTCCCCGCGTTCGTAGGCCGCCGCGAGCGCGTCGCGCGGCGTCGGCGCGCGGAGTTCGGCTTCGCCGCGCGCGATCGCACGATACGCGCGTTCGACGCGCTCCCAACGCTTGTCGCGATCCATCGCGTAGAAGCGGCCCGCGATCGTCGCGACGGCGTTCGGTTGACCGGCCGCTTCGAGATGCGCGGCGAGCGTATCGAGATAGCGCTGCATCGAACTCGGCGGCACGTCGCGTCCGTCGCCGAACGCGTGCACGACGAGTTCGACGCGCGGCGCAGCGACGGCGACGATCGCCGCGAGATGATCGAGCGAACTATGCACGCGCCCGTCGGAGAGCAGGCCCATCAGATGGAGCCGGCCGCCGGAACGCTCGGCGTGCGCGATCGTCGCCTCGAGCACGGCGTTCGCGGCGAACGATCCGTCTTCGAGCGCGTCGTTGATCACGACGACCCCCTGCGGTACGACGCGCCCGCTGCCGAGATTGATGTGGCCGACCTCGCTATTGCCCATCACGCCCTTCGGCAGGCCGACGGGTTCGCCGCTCGCCTCGAGCAGCGCGTGCGGCGAACGCGCGAGCAGCTCGCGATAGCGCGGCATCGCCGCGTTCGCGATCGCGTTCCCGTACGTTTCGTCGCGATGGCCGAAGCCGTCGAGGATCGCGAGCACGAGCGGCCCCGGGCGGGCGCGCATTAGACGGCGGCGGCCTCCGCGGCGCCGGCGACGATCGCGGCGAAATCGGCTGCGACGAGGCTCGCTCCGCCGATGAGCCCGCCGTCGATATCGGGCTGCGCGCAGAAGGCCGCGGCATTGCCGGGCTTCATGCTCCCGCCGTACAGAATGCGCGCGCCTTCGAGGCCGCGGACCGACGCGCGAATCCCGGCGATGACGGCGTTCGCGCCCTCGGGCGTGTCGCTCTCGCCCGAGCCGATCGCCCAGATCGGCTCGTAGGCGACGATGCAGCGCGCGACGTCTTCGAACGCGACGTCGAGAAACGCGATCTCGGTCTGGGCGCGCACGCGTTCGAGCGCGCGGCCGTCGTCGTGCTCGTCGCGCGTCTCGCCGACCGCGACGATCGGCGT
>CAZZYZ010000166.1:0-6876 GCA_964658425.1 Vulcanimicrobiota bacterium
CGAGATCGACGTGGCTGAGCCGGATCATCAAACTCGCCGGCTGGACGCGGCCGCGCGCGTCGCCCTGCAGCAGCGCGACGCCGGCCGACGCCGCGACGTACGCATCGGCGGAGGCGTCGATCGCGATCGTCGCCGCGTATTCGCGTTCGCCCGCGACGGTCGCGACGCGCACGCCCCGGACGGCACCCGTCGCGCCGTCGACGAGCGCGCCGAGAAAATACGCGTGCAGCAGCAGCGTCACGCCGCTCTCGGCCATCAGCTCGAAGAGCAGCGCCTTGTGCGTCTCCGGGTCGAAGGGCGTGATGGTCGCGACATAGTCGGAGGCGTCCGGCAAATGCCCGGGCGATCCGCCCATCGCGACGAGCCGCTCGACGATCTCCTGCGCGATCCCGCCGACGATCCGCTCGCCGTCCGACGCGTGAAACGTCATCCACGGCCCGACCATCGCGGCGGTCGCCGTGCCGCCGAGAAAACCGTAGCGCTCGACGAGCAGCGTCCGCGCACCGTGCCGCGCCGCAGCGATCGCCGCGGCACAGCCGGCGTTCCCACCGCCGATCACGATGACGTCGAAGCGTCGTTCCACCGCACGTTCTTCTTACGACCGCGAGCGATGCCCCGTCACCCTCGAGCGCGCGAAAGAGTAGGGATTCCCCTACTACGAGCCGCGGCTCCGCGTACGTACGATACGAGCATGAGAACGTCGAGTTACGGACGCTTCGCGCGCCGCGCATTCCTCTTGGCCGGAGCGACCGGCCTCGCCATCGGCATCGACGCGTGCTCGTCGGGGACGTCGACCCCGGGCGAACAGCAGGCGCGGCTGCCGGCCGCGATCGCGACGGGGTGCGTCTACCCGAGCACCTCCGCGCAGACGACGGCGCTCCCCGCCGCCGGCGGCGTGACGGGGACGATATCGCTCGCCGCGTTCTCGGAGAATTCGAACACGTGCCTCACGACGACCGTCGCGACCGGCGGCCAGGCGATCTCCGCGAGCGCTACGACGCTCGCCCGCACGCGTTCGACCGTGCGGACGACCGCGGGACGCCGCTCGTTCGATGCGATCTCGACCGCCCCGCTGCTGCAGGTCTCGCTCTTCGATGCGTTCACCGGCTCGGCGACGGTTACGGGCGTGACGCTCAAGACCCCCGGCCTGCCCGACGGCACCTATCCCGCGACCGTAACGACCGACGAACTCGACGCGATCGTCGTCACCAACTACACGATCGTCGTGAAGAACGGCGTCGCGACGACGGGCGGCGGCATCTTCGGCTCGCCGATCGAACCCGACGGGACGAGCACGCTGAGCATCTATCCGATGGGCACCGTTTTACCGACGCCCGCGCCCACGGTCTCGGCGTCGCCCGGCGCCTCGGCGGCACCGACCGCGGGACCCGCGACGCCGGTGCCGAGCGTCGCGCCGACGTTGCTCCCCACGATCGCCCCGACCGCGACGCCCACGGCCACGCCGAATCCGGCGACGTTCACCGCAAGCTTCGCGATCGTGCCGGCCGGCTGCATCCATTTCACGGCGGCCGGCGGGACGCAGCAGTACACGATCACGCCGAGCGCTCCGGCGCCGGCCGGATTCTCGTATCTCTACGGGTGGTCCGGGATAGGTGCGAGCGGGATCGGCCAGCCGCAGCAGACCGTCTACGGCGCGCACGACGCGGCGTTCGTCGCCAGCCCGTCGAACTCGGCGACGCTCACGGTCGGCGCGATCTCGACGAACGGCGGACTCGTCGGTTCGAGCGGGTCGGTCGGCGCCGCACTCTTCTTGCAAGAACCGGCCGGGAGCCCGTATTACGGCCAAGTGCGCGAAGTCTCCGACTCGAGCGGCAATCCCGATCAGACGTACTTCGCGTGGACCGAGGGGACCACGATGTGCCCGTAGGCGCGAGCACCGCACGACGCACGTAAGCGCCTGCGAGATACCGCTGACGGAGCCGGACGGAGGCGCGGCGCGCTGGGAACCGGCACCTCCAAGCATGTTCACGCAGACGGCTCGATTCTACGACGCGATCTACGCCGCGCGCGGCAAGGACTATGCCGCGGAGTCCGCGTCGATCGCGGCGCTCGTGCGACGCGAGGTGCCGCACGCCGAAACGCTGCTCGACGTCGGTTGCGGGACGGGCGCGCACCTCGAGGCGTTCGCCGCGAGCGGCTTCACGTGCCGCGGCGTCGATGCGGAACTCAAGATGGTCGACCTCGCGCGGGCGCGCCTCGAACGCGTCCCGGTCTCGCTCGCCGAGCTATCGACCTTCGACCTCGGCGAACGCTTCAACGCGGTCGTCTCGCTCTTCGGAACGGTCGCGTATACGAAGACCAAGGAGCGTCTGGCGCAGTCGGTGACGCGGCTCGCCGCGCACCTCACGGCGCCGGGCATCCTCGTCGTCGAACCGTTCGTCTCGTTCGCGGACTATCGCGCGGGCCACATCGATGCGGTCTTCGTCGATGAGCCCGACACGAAAATCGCGCGGATGGACCTGAGCCGCCAGGTCGGCCGTATGGCGGTGCTCGACTTCAACTATCTCGCCGCGACGACGCTCGGTATCGAACGCTATTTCGAACGACACGAACTCGGACTTTTCGAAGCCGCCGACTATCGCCGCGCGTTCGAGGCCGCGGGCCTGAGCTTCGAGGCGATCGCCGATCCGCGCTTCGCGCGCGGACTCTACGTCGGGCTGCGCCGGTAGCGAGGCCGGCGCCCACGTTCGAGCGAGCGTGATCGCACGGCGGGGCAAGCGAGGTCAGCATCGAACGTACGTTCGATGGAAGTCGAGAAACGGATCGGACGGATGCGATGCATTGAGATCGAGGCGAGATCGATGCTCAATCGCGTCCGCGGCATGGGCTTCGGATGGTCGCTCAATCCCTATCGCGGCTGCTACCATCGCTGCGTCTTCTGCTACGCGCGCAACACGCACGCATTCCTCGAACGCGACGGCGTCGCCGATTGGGGCTCGGCGCTCTACGTGAAGATCAACGCGCCCGAGATCGTGCGGCGCGAACTCGCGAAGCCGTCGTGGAAAGGCGAGAGCGTCTTCATCGGGACGGCGACCGATCCGTATCAGCCGCTCGAAGGCCGCTATCGGCTGACGCGCCGCATCCTCGAAGAACTCGTTCGCGCGAAGACCCCCGCGCACATCACGACGCGCTCGCCGCTCGTCGTGCGCGATATCGACGTGCTGCGCGACCTCTCGCGCGCGGCGGGGGTGACCGTTTGCATCAGCTTGCCGACGCTCGATGCGGAGCTCGCGCGGAAGATCGAGCCGACGGTCGCGCCGCCCGCGCAGCGCCTGCGCACGATCGAGAGTCTCGCGCGCGCCGGGATCCGCACGGGCGTCGCAATCGCGCCGATCCTTCCGCATCTCACGGACGACGCGCGCGCGTTACGCACGGTATTCGCCGCCGCCGCGAACGCCGGTGCGAGCACGGCTTGGCACGGCGCGCTGCGGCTCAGCGAGATCCCGCGCGAGAGTTATTTCGCATTCCTGCGCGACGAATTCCCGGCGCTCGTCGCGCGTTACGACGCGCACTATCGCGCGGCGGCGCTCGATCGCGACTACGCGGGCGAGCTCGATTGGCGGGTGCGCGACGCGAAGCGAACGATCGCATTCGCACCGCCGCCGATCGTCCCGCGCGACGAACGCGGCGTACAGCTCTCGCTCATCGCGTAAACCGCACGGTTCATCTACGATTCGCTCTCGCGCCGTTTCCGGTGGTACCATCGCTCTCACCACGCGCACGTACGCTCGATTCGAAAGGACGCGATATGAGATTCACCACATTCGCCGCCGCCGCCGCGATCGCGACGGCAGCGCTCCCCACGACCGCGTCGGCATACGCGGCCGAGCGCCTCGCCTCGAAAGCCGCGATATCGCTCGCGCAAGCGCGAACGACCGCGACGCAACGCGTTCCGGGCAAGATCGTCTCCGAGGAACTCGAGCGTGAGAGCGGCGGCAGCGGCTTACGCTACACGTTCGATATCGCGGGTGCGACGGGCGTCCGCGAAGTCGGCGTCGATGCGAAGACCGGACGGATTCTCGAAGACGGCATCGATAGCGAACCGCCGGCGAAGCCTTCGCGTTAGACGTATTTCTTCGTCGAAGGCCACCAGCGCGCGAGCGACTCGATCGGTTGCGTGCACACGTAGACCGGAAGATCGTCGAAGTCGGGCAACACGTACGGATCGCGATAGACGGCCGCGCGGCGAACGTCGTGCCATTCGCCGCGGAGCGTTGCCTCGGGGATCCCGATCGCGATGACGACGTTCCCCGATGCGCCGTGCGTCCCCCAAAGATAAAAATTGTTATGGCCGCTGATCGCCTGGGGCAAGCCGGCCCGGCGGCCGAGGAGATCGACCGCCGACGCCTGACCGTAATCGCTCGTCATGACGATCGCTTCGCGCCGTTGGGCCGGCGGCAGCGCGTCGTACACGCGGCCGAGCGTCGTGACGAGCGTGTCCCAACCGAGCTCGTCGGCGAAATGCTGCGGTACCTTACCTTCGGGATGCCGCTCCATCTTGATCCCGCGAAAATCGAGCACGCGCTCGTACGCGACGAATTTCGGCAGCGGCAAGAGCGGGAACGCTTCGGGCGCGATCGCGAGCCCGACGACGAGCAGCAGGCCGCCGTAGGCGAACGTGACGGCGCGCGTGCGAACGAAGCGATCGACGACGACCGCCCCCGCCGCGAAGAGCACGGGATAGATCGGCGCGAGATAATACACTTTCGCGCCGAGCGCGAGATAGACGCCCGAGAGCAGCACGTAGGCGATGCCGTACCAGCGTAGCCGCCGCAGCGACGGCAACGCGAAGAGACCGTAGAGGCCGGCGATCCAGATCGGCGCGGAGACGGGATTCATCATCAAGATCTGCTGCAGATAAAACGCGGGCGGACCGACTACGACGTTCACTTCGCGCGCGGCGTGATGGAGCACCGCGAGTTGCGGCCAGCCGTTGCTCGCTTGCCAAACCAGCGTCGGCGAGACGATCGCGAGCGCGATCGCGACGGCGGTCGCGAAGCCCGGCCGAAGCAGCGACGAACGCCGTGCGGTGCACGCGACCGCGACGATCGCGCAGCCGAGAAAGAAGAACATCGAATATTTGTTGATGAGGCCGAGGCCCGAGACGACGCCGAGCGACGCCCACACGGGCATCTCGTCGCGTTCCGTCGCGCGCATGAAAAGATACGTCGCACCGGCCCAGAGCAGCGGCTCGAAAGCGTTCATCGTGAGCAGATTACCGACGGCGAGATAGAACGGCGCGAGCGCGATACCGAGCATCGCGAGGCTCTGCGCGGCGATCCCGGAGCCGAGATCGCGCGCGACTCGCCCCGTCACGACGATCGTCGCCGCCGCCGCGAGCGCCGGCAGCACGCGAATCGCATAGAGCGAATCGCCGAAGAGCAACGCCACTTTAGCGACCAGCGCGATCAGCGGCGGCTGATCGACGTAACCCCATGCGAGATGCCGCGCGCATTCGATGAAATAGAGTTCGTCCCGCTGATATCCGTACTTGCCCGCATTGATGATGTGAAAGACGAAAGTCGCAATAGCGAATGCGAAGGTGACGATCCATGCGAGGTCGATGGAGGATTCGCGAGCCGCGTTCCGTGATTTAGCGGCATGACCGACGGCTCGCAAGCCCACAAGACCCTCTTCTGTCGTTCGTTCGTCGAGACACACCGGGTGTTCGATGCGGCGAAACTTCCCTGGCCCGAACTCGATGCGACTTCCATCGACCGACTGCGTTCCATTCCCTTTTGGGCCGTGGCTCTCGCCGCGGAGCGCAACGCCGGCTACATGGTGAGCGAGTTTGCGGAGACGATCGACGATCCGACCATTCGCGAAGCGCTCGCGATGCAGGGCGTGGAAGAGACGCGCCACGCGAACATACTCGCGGCGATGCTCGAGCATTACGAGATCGAAATTCCGTACCGGCCGTTGCAGCCGCTCCCGGCCGTGGAACGCAACTTCCTCGATTTCGGATACGAGGAATGCATCGATTCGTTCTTCGGGTTCGGCATCTTCGGGCTCGCGCGGCGCATCCAGATGTTCATCCCTGAACTAACCGACATCTTCGAAGTGATCTTGCTCGAAGAAGCGCGCCACGTGACGTTCTTCGTCAACTGGATCGCCTACGAGCGCATCCGCCGCGGGCGCGGCTTCGCGCCGTTCGCGACGTACGCGACGATCCTCGGCTACGCGCGTGCCGTGCGGCGCATCGTCACCACGTTCGCACCCGATGCGAAGGACGACGAGATGAAAACGCAGGGCGTCGGCTTCGGAGCCGAAGGCGCGTTCGCGATCCTCGACGGCGTGACGTGGCGCTCGTTCCTGCGCTCGTGCGTCGACGGCAATGTGCACTACATGAAGGCGATGCCGCCGGGCCTGCGCAGGCCGACCGTCCTGCCGAACGTCGCGAAGTTCTTGCTCGCGCTGCCGATCCCGGGCTTCGGCCCCAAGCTCGGCGCGCCGGCCGTCCGAACGACCGTCCCGGCCTAGGCGTCCTTTCGCGCGGCCACGCACGTCTTCGAGCGCGAGCGCGATCACGTGGCTCGGTTCCGCGAGCGTCCCGAGATCCGCGATGCGCGTGCCGTAGACGAGGCTCACGCTCGGGAGCGCGCGCCCGACGTCGCCGAACGCGGTCGCGTTCTCGAGCACGTCCCGCAGCGCGCGTTCGAGGCCCGGCGTCGTGATGAGGGCGAGGGTCGCCCGGTAGGCGACGAGTCGCGCGATCCCGCGTTCGTCGACGACGCAGAGGTCGCGCTCGCGTTTGTTCGCGCGCGCGTAGAGCGCGAACGTTCCGACGGTCTCCGCGCGTTCGACGCACGACGCGTCGCACCCGAACGCGCGCGCGGCCGCGGCACGGCGTTCGGT
>CAZZYZ010000167.1:0-6701 GCA_964658425.1 Vulcanimicrobiota bacterium
CGACGTCTACATGGGCGCGCTCGACGTCGAGCGCCAATCGCTCAACGTCTACGTGATGAAGCTGCTCGGCGCGACGGTCCATGCGGTAACCGGCGGCACGCAAACGCTCAAGGACGCGACGAACGAAGCGTTTCGCGAATGGGCCACGTGCGTCGAAGATACGTTCTACGTCATCGGCAGCGTCGTCGGCGCGCATCCCTATCCGTACATGGTGCGCGAGTTCCAAAAGGTGATCGGTATCGAGGCACGCGCGCAGACGCTCGAACGCTACGGTCGCTTACCATCGGACGTTGTCGCGTGCGTCGGCGGCGGCAGCAACGCGATGGGGATCTTCGCGGGCTTCGTCGACGATCCGGACGTCCGTCTCTGGGGCGTCGAAGCCGCGGGTCACGGGCTCGCATCGATCGATACGGCCGCATCGCTCTCCGCGGGGACCGTCGGGATCCTGCACGGCTCGCGCTCGTATCTCTTACAGACGGACCGGGGTCAGGTGCGCAACACGCACTCGATCTCGGCGGGGCTCGACTATCCGGGCGTCGGGCCCGAGCACGCGTCGCTCAAAGCGCGCGGCCGCGCCGCGTACGTCTCCGCGACGGACGACGAAGCGCTCGCGGCCTTCCATCGCTGCGCGGAGCGCGAAGGGATCGTCCCCGCGCTCGAATCCGCACACGCGCTCGCCTACGCGCGCAAGCTCGCACTCGAACGCGGGCCCGACGGTCTCGTGCTCGTCAATCTGAGCGGGCGCGGGGACAAGGATACGCGTCAGGTCGGCGAGCTCGAAGCGTCGCGCGCGGCGGAGCCCGCCCTGCGATGAGCGGTATCGCGCGGATCGCGGAGGCGTTCGCGACGGCGCGCGCGCGATTCGGCGGCGCGCTGATGCCGTACGCGTGCGTCGGCGATCCCGATCTCGCCACGAGCGACGCGATCGTCGATGCGATGACCGCGTGCGGAGCCGATCTCATCGAGCTCGCGGTGCCGTACGGCGATCCGCTCGCCGACGGACCGACGGTCGCCGCGGCGGCGCAGCGCGCGCTCGACGGCGGGACGACGGTCGACGATGCGCTCGACGCGGCGCGTCGCGCGCGCGAGCGCGGGGCGCCGCCGATCGTGATGTTCTCCTACGTCAATCCGATCGTGCAATTCGGCGTCGAGCGCTTCGCGCGGGCCTGCGAAGGCGCGGGCGTCTGCGGTGCGATCGTCCCCGACGTTCCGCTCGAAGAGTCGCTCGAATTGCGCGAGGTCTTCGAAGCGTACGGCCTCGCCGTCCCGCTGCTGATCGCGCCGACGACGCCGCTCGAGCGCGCGCGCCGCATCGCCGAGACGAGCACGGGCTTCGTGTACCTCGTATCGCGCCTCGGCGTGACGGGGGCAGGGAAAGAACCCGACTTCGCGTGGATCGCCGCGCGCGTGGCGGCGCTGCGCGAAACGTCGTCGATCCCGATCGCCGTCGGTTTCGGGATATCGCGCGCGGATCACGTGCGCCGGGTGCTCGAGATCGCCGACGGCGCGATCGTCGCGAGTGCGATGATCGATGCCTATGCGGGGTCGCGCGGCGAGTTCGCCGTCGCAAAGGTGCGAACGTTCCTCGGCGACATCTCGGCCGGTCGCGTGACCGCGATTCGGTGATCACCGAAGCATCGGCGAGCGTGCCGATCGCGCGCGTTCGTGAGCGGCAGCGTGCGAACGAACGATCTGCAGCGGCGCGAAGCGCGGCGGCGTTTGCGACGCTGTTCGCGTTCGCGATCGGAGCCGCCGGTGCGGCCACGACCGATTCGGCACGCGCCGACGATACGTCCTCGCCGAGCCCCGTTGCGCGGCCCGCACCCGCGGATTGTTCGCTCGTCGACGAACGTCGGGCGAGCGAGATCGTCGGCTTCGATCTCGCGGCCGCAGAACGCGCATCACGCGCGGCGGGTATCTGCTTCTTTCCCTCTCGCTCGGTTTCGCAGGAAGGAAGTGCCTCGTACGCGATCGTCACGAACGCCTCGCTCCCGCAGCTGCGGCCGTACTTCGCATACCTCGCGCGGCGCTGCGGAATCGTTTCGCACGGCGCGTCGGCTCGCGCTTCGCTTTGCGCGACCTACACGCGCGTCGCGCGAGCTGTCGACATCGCCGAGTATTTTGCGGCGCGCACCGACCTTCCGGGCGCGGCCTCGGTGACCGGTCTCGGCGAACGAGCGTTCGCAGCCGATGGCTGCATATTCGTCGCTACGGGCGGCAGGGTCGTCGAAACGATCGTTCGTCGCGACGGCGCCTTCGATCTCGATCGATCGACGTCGCTCGCGCGCGGACTCCTCGCGGCGATCTCACTCGCCGCCGCCTCGAGCGCGTTGCCGCCGCGCTAGGTGCCGCCGGCGTCACACCGCCGGTTTGGGCTGCGTCGGAAGGCCGTCGTGAAGCCATTCCATCCACGAGCCGTCGTACACGGCGAGATCCGTAAAGCCCGCGTCCAATAGCGCGACGTACGCGCCCGATGCGGAGACGCCGCTGCCGCACGTGACGATCGTTCGGCGCGTTCGCTCGAGGCCGAGACCGTCGACGATCGCCGCGAGTCGCTCGCGCGGCACGATCCGGCCGCCGTCGGCGTCGTCGAGTAGGTCATTGCCGGAGAGCCGAACGGCATTGGCGATGTCGCGATCGCGGAGCGCGTAGGTCTTATTGCGCTGCGTTTCGAGAAGTTGGACGTCGCTGCGGCCTTCGGCGACGGCGAGCACGTCTTCGCGCGTCGCTCGAATCTCCGGCCGAACCCGCGGGTGAAAGACGCGCGGCGGATACGTCGGCACCACCGTCGTCTGCTCGTTGCCCGCCGCGCGCCAGGCGCGAAATCCGCCGGCGACGATGTGAACCGCTTCATGACCGTAGTATCGCAGCATCCATACGAGGCGCGCCGCGTACGGCACGTCGCCGTCGTCGTAGGCGGCGACGATCGTCTCGTTGCCGATACCGTTCGCGCCGAGGACCGCCGCGAAATGTTCCGCCGGTGCGACGCGTAGCGCATACGGCGTCTTCGGATCGCTGAGATGATCCGCATAATCGAGATGGACGGCCCCCGGTACGTGCCCCGCGGCATACTGTTCGGCGCCGCTCTTCGCGGCCGGATCCGGAGCGCCGTGCGGCTTGCTGCGCGTGTCGACGACGCGCACGTCGGGATCGTGTTCGTGTGCGGCGAGCCAAGCGAGATCGACGAAGAGCGACATGTCGTACGCGTTCGCGCGCCGCCCGGCCGTTCTTGCTCGGTTAGCCGGACGCAACCGCGGGTCGCAGAGCGAAGCGGCTCTGCGCATCGTCGACGATCGCGGCACCGATCGCGAGCGACGACGTCGCTGCCGGTGAAGGTGCGTTGCGGACGTGGAGGATCGCATCCGAACCCTCGAAGACGAAATCGTCCACGAGCGACCCGTCGGCGTTCATCGCTTGTGCGCGAACGCCCGCGGGTCCGGGTAGACAGTCGTCGGGCGTGAGCTCGGGGAGGTAACGTTGCAGCGCACGGACGTACGCCGCGCGCACGAGATCGCGATACATCTCCATCATGCCGATTCGCCAATACGTCGTCGCGAGTTTGAAGAAGCCGGGATAGGTGACCGCATCCCACAGTTCGGGCGGATTGATGTCGAAAAACGAATACCCTTCGCGCGCGAAAGCGAGGACGGCGTTGGGCCCGAGCCATATCTCGCCGTTCATTCGCGGCGTAAAATGCACGCCGAGGAACGGAAACTCGGGATCGGGGACGGGATAGACGTTGCCCGCGACGAGTCCCGAGCGGTCGGCTCGCAGCACGAGGTAATCGCCGCGAAACGGGATGATCTTCGGATCGCGCGCGCCGCCCGTCATTCGTGCTAGCGTATCGGCGTGCAGGCCGGCGCACGTTATGACGTGCCGCGCTTCGATCGTTCGCTCCGGGGTGTGCACGCGGATGACCGCGCCGCGGCGCTCGATCGAGGTCACCTCGCATCCGAGATAAAAATCGGCGCCGGCCTCGAGCGCATCGTCCGCATAGCTCGCTGCGACGCGGCTCCAATCGACGATCCCCGTCTCGGGCGACGAGATCGCGCGCAAGCCGCGGCAGTGCGGCTCGCGCGCGGCGATACCGCGCGCATCGAGCATGGCGAGGCCTTCGACGCCGTTGCGCACGCCGCGGCTCCAGAGCTCGTCGAGTCGCTCGAATTCGCTCTCGTCGGTCGCGACGATGAGCTTACCGACGCGTTTATACGGGATCGCTCTCTCATCGCAGTAAGCGTACGTCGCACGCCGGCCTTCGACGCAGAGGCGCGCCTTGAGCGAGCCGGGCTTATAGTAAATTCCCGAGTGGATGACGCCGCTGTTGCGGCCGGTCTGATGGCCATTGAACGCGCGCTCTTTTTCGATTCCTGCGACGCGAATGCGCGGAAAGCGAAGCGCGAGTTCGCGAGCCGTCGCGAGCCCGACGATGCCGCCGCCGACGATCGCGATATCGTAGATCATCGCGTATGCGTTCGGCACGCGCGCGCGTATTTACTCGGCTGCATCCCCGGCCTTCGATGAATAATTCGGGAAACGCAGAAACGGTCGTGCGTGAAAACGATGAACGCACCGTTGCCAGCCTTTACGAACGAGAAGATCCGGTCGTTTGCAGATCCCGCCGATGTCGCGTCGATCGTCGATTCGATCGATCGATTACGGCGCGCGCTTCCGCAGCGCTATCCCGTTACGATCGCGGGCAAAGCCTGCGAGACGGAGCGTACGATCGATTCGCGTAATCCGGCTCGGCCGGACGAGATCGTCGGGAGCGTCGGGAGCGCGTCGGCCGATCAGGCACGTGAGGCGGTCGATGCGGCCGCGGAAACGTTCGAACGATGGCGGTACGTTTCCGTCGCGCGCCGTGCGGAGATCGTCCTCGCCGCGGCCGCCAAGGTTCGCGAGCGGCGCGACGAGTTCAATGCCTTGCTCGTACTCGAGGTCGGGAAGCCGTGGGTCGAAGCCGACGCCGATACGGCCGAGGCGATCGATTTCCTCGAGTTCTACGCTCGCGAGGCATTGCGTTACGCCGATCCCGCGCCGCTCCCGCCGGTGCTCGGAGAAGAGAACCGCCTCAGTTACGTTCCGCTCGGTGTCGGCCTCGTGATCCCGCCGTGGAATTTCGCGTTCGCGATCATGGCGGGCATGACGGCGGCCGCGGTGGTTACCGGAAACACGGTCGTCCTGAAGCCGTCGAGCGATTCGCCGATCGTCGCGGGCGCCTTCGTCGCACTACTCGTCGAGGTCGGTCTGCCGGCGGACGTCGTGAGCTTCGTACCGGGATCCGGCGCCGCGATCGGCGATCCGCTCGTCGAACATCCGCTCACGCGATTCGTCGCGTTCACCGGATCGATGGAAGTCGGATTGCGTATCAACGAGCTCGCAGCGAAGACGCAGCCCGGCCAAGTGTGGATCAAGCGCGTGATCGCCGAGATGGGCGGGAAGGATTCGATCGTCGTCGCCGCCGACGCGGATTTGGAAGCGGCCGCCGACGGGATCGTCGCATCGGCGTTCGGATTCGCGGGCCAGAAATGTTCCGCGTGTTCCCGAGCGATCGTCGATGCGAGCGTGTACGACGAGATCGTCGCACGGGTGGTCGCGAAGGTCGCCACGCTCCGCTACGGCGACGTCTCGGAAGCCGGCATCGACGTCGGGCCCGTGATCAACGAGGCGGCGCGACGAACGATCTTGGACTTCGTGGCTCGCGGGATCGCCGAGGGCGGCCGCCTCGTCGCCGGCGGAGGACCGACCGAGGGTCCCGGGTTCGGCATACAGCCGACGGTCATCGCCGACGTCGAGCCGCTGGCCACGATTTCGCAGGAAGAGATCTTCGGGCCGGTGCTCGCGATCGTGCGCGCCGAGGATTACGTGGACGCGCTCGCCATCGCGAACAACACGCGATTCGGTTTGACGGGGTCGGTCTATTCGACCGACGACGAGAAGCTCGAGCTCGCGCGTGAGCGCTTTTTCGTCGGGAATCTGTACTTCAACCGCAAGTGCACGGGGGCGCTCGTGGGCTGCCATCCCTTCGGCGGTTTCAACATGTCGGGGACGGACTCCAAGGCCGGCGGGTACGATTACCTGGCGCTCTTCCTGCAGGCGAAGATGGTCTCGAGTTACGTCGGTACGTGAGGGCGGCGCGGCGTCGGAAACGATGCCGTAGAGGCGTCCCGGTTCGCGCACAAGAGCGGCAACGTCGCGCAAACCAAAAAGTTGGCTGACGGGTGTTGACTCCGGTTGTGGGGGGTGATACGATAGCCGCCGTGACTCCGACGCCTCGCCACTACGGTGCGGTCAACGATCCGGTCCGAACAGGGCCCGGCGTCGGTGTGTGTTCCTTGAAAACTGAGCAGTGCAGTAGCGTATAAATCTGTGGGTCTCCCATCCGGAGAGCAGATGATTACGCGGTGAAAGCCGCGTTTTTTGTTTGTTCGCCGTCAATGAGAGAATATGTCGCACATGCCAAGCCTCGGCTCCACCGGTGCTTGGAACGACATGTGTCGACCGTACAAATTGACCGATCGTCGTGCCTTCGGGTGCTACGATCAAAAGCGAGTCGGCTTCGGTCGGCTTGCGCTTGGTCAGCGATTTTTTAGAGCCTCAAAGGCTCCAAAGAAGCTTTAGCCGGTGTAAGAACCGGATAGTGTTTTTATGGAGAGTTTGATCCTGGCTCAGGATTAACGCTGGCGGCGTGCCTAACACATGCA
>CAZZYZ010000168.1:0-6571 GCA_964658425.1 Vulcanimicrobiota bacterium
CTTGGTGATGTTGCTGATGAGGCCGACCGACCTGCAGCCCTGCGCGGCGAGCCGCGCGTAGGCCGCGAGCATCGCGCGGGCACCCGCGACGTAGGGCTCGCGCTCGAAGATTTGCGAGCCGAGATGCGTGTGCAGGCCCGCGAGGCGGAGCGCCGGGATCGCCGCGACGGCGCTCGCCGCGGCCGAAACGTCCTCGAGCGCGAAGCCGAATTTCGAATCGTCGCCGCCCGTGCGGACGTAGGCGTGGGTATGGGCCTCGACGCCGGAATTGACGCGCAGCAGCGCGGCGAGCTGCCGCCCGGCCGGGGGAGTCGCCGCGGCACGTGCGCCGAGCCGGGCGATCTCGTCCAAGCTGTCGAGGACGATCCGGCCGACGCGGCCCGCGAGCGCGGCGTCGAGTTCGGCGTCCGTCTTCGCGCAGCCGTGCAGGACGAGCCGATCGGCCGGGAACCCGCCGCGTTCGGCCGTGAGCAGCTCGCCGAGCGAGCAGACGTCGAGTGCGAGCGGGGATCGCGCGAGGCGAGCCGCGAGCGCGACGAAGAGAAGGGCCTTCGCGGCGTAGGCGACCTCGAAGCCGAGCTTCGCGCCCCGATCCGCGAAGCGCGCGATCTCGGCGTCGAGCAGGTCCGTATCGATGGCGAGCAACGGCGTCCCGTAGGCGTGCGCGAGGTCCTCCGCCGCGACGCCGCCGATGACGAGCGGCCCGGCCGCGTTAGGCGTGATCGGCATCGGCCCCGTTCGCGCGATAGAGACCGTGTTCGGCGATGTAGCGCGCGACGGGCTCGGGGACGAGATAGCGAATGCTCCCGCCGCGCGCGAGCTGCGCGCGAACGAGCGTTGCCGAGCCGTTGAGCGCGGGGAGTTCGAGCACCCGGAATTTCGCGCGATCGGTCGGCCCGAGCGTCTCGAGGAACGCATCGACGCGCTCGGGCGCGCGCTCGGCGCGCGGCGCGATCGCGAAGGTGTCGAGCGCGCCGAGCACGTCCTCGAAGCGCTGCCAGGGCGAGTCGACGAGCGAATCGCCGCCGACGACGAACGTCAGCTCGTCGTTCGGATACGCGGCGCGTAAGCGCGGGACGAGATCGGCGCTGTAGCCGGTCGCCTCGGGTGCGAGATCGGACTCGTCGAGCGCGAAGTGCGGATTCGAGGCGAGCGCGGCGCGAAGCATCGCGAGCCGCTCGTCGATCGTCGCGACGGGGCCCGCGCGATAGTGCGCGCCGCGCGTCGGCAGAAAGATCATCCGTTCGAGGCCGAGTTCGATGCGCGAGGCCTCGGCGACGAAGAGATGGGCGTTATGGATCGGATCGAAGGTGCCGCCGAAGAGGCCGAGCTTCACAACGTCTGCCGCGCCGCGTTTTCGAGCCCGTGAGAGATGCCCGCCCGGTATCCGCTCTCGTACGATGCCCACACGAGCGCGAGCAGCACGACCGCGAAGACGAGGTAGAAGCGAACCGTCGCGGAGAGGCGCGGCTTCGGCCGCTCGGCCGGCTGCGCGTCGCGTTCGAGGCCGGGCTCGAGATCGAGGTCGTTCATGAGTAATCGAACTCGACGCCCGCGATGCGAACGGTATCACCGTCTTTCGCGCCGAGCTCGCGCAGGCGCGCATCGACCCCCATCTTCGCGAGGATCGCTTCGAAGCGGCCGAGGCCGTCGTCGCTCTCGAAATCGGTCATCGCCGCGAGGCGCTCCACGCGCTCCCCGGTGACGACGAACGTATCGCCGATGCGCTCGATCGTGAATGCCTCCTGCGGTGTGAGGTTGATGCGCGGCGCGTCCGGAACGAGCAGCGCCGGTAACGGCGTCTCGGCGATCGTGCGGAACGCGGCGTAGAGCAGCTCGCGAACACCCTCGTTCGTCGCCGCGGAGATCCCGAGCGCGGCCGGAATCTCGGCGCGGACCTCGGCGAAACGCTCGCGCGCTTCCGGCAGATCGAGCTTCGTGACGACGTGGAGCATCGGCCGCTCGAGCAGCGTCGCGTTCCACAGGCGGAGCTCGTTCTCGATCGTGAGCCGGTCCGCGAGGATCTCGTCGAGCGGTCGCGCGCCGTCCATGAGGTGGATCAGAACGCGCGTCCGTTCGACGTGGCGTAGGAAACGGTCGCCGAGGCCGGTCCCCTCGTGCGCGCCCTCGATGAGCCCGGGGATGTCGACCATCACGAACGATTCTTCGGGGCCCAGGCGCACGACCCCGAGCTGCGGTTCGAGCGTCGTGAACGGATAGTCGGCGATCTTCGGCCGCGCGGCCGAGGCGACCGAGAGCAGCGTCGATTTGCCCGCGTTCGGAAGGCCGACGAGGCCGCAATCGGCGATCAGCTTGAGCTCGAGCCGCAGCGAGGCGGCCTCGGGCGGCTCGCCCTTCTCGGCGAAGCGCGGCGCCTGGCGAGTCGCCGTGGCGTAGTGCTGATTGCCGAGGCCGCCCCGACCGCCACGGCAGATCTTGATCGTCGCGCCCGGCTCCGAAAGATCGGCGATAAGCATCTCCGTTTCGTCTTCCGAGACGCGGAAGGCGAGCGTCCCGACCGGGACGGCGATCGTCAGATCGTCGGCGCTGCGGCCCGATTTATTGGACGTCGAGCCGTTCTTGCCGCTCTCGGCCGAGAAGTGCTTCTTGAAGCGGAAGTCGATCAGCGTCGAAAGCGCGGGTGACGCCACGAGGACGATGTCCCCGCCGCGGCCGCCGTCGCCGCCGGCCGGGCCGCCCTTGTCGACGTACTTCTCACGTCGCCAAGCCACCATGCCGTCGCCGCCGCGACCGCCCTCGACCGTGATCCGCGCCTCGTCGAGAAATTGCATCAGCGCGGTCCGCCGGGGATCTGCGCGAGCCTGCGACCGTCGCTCGGAGGAGACGCGCAGAAAACGAAAAGAGCCCGCAGGCTCTTTTGGCGATCGATCCGCAACGATTCGACGAGCAGGTCAGCCCTCGACTAGGACGTTAACGTGCTTGCGATTGCGCTTCTCGGAGAAATCGACCTTACCGGCGACGAGCGCGAATAGCGTGTTGTCCTTGCCCATGCCGACGCCGAGGCCCGGATAGAACTTCGTTCCGCGCTGGCGAACGATGATGTTCCCGGCGAGAACTTCTTCGCCGCCGAAGCGCTTGATCCCGAGGCGCTGCGAGTTGGAATCGCGACCGTTCCGGGTCGAACCGCCGCCCTTTTTGGATGCGAAAAGCTGCAAGTCGAATGTGAACATGGCAGGCGCCAGTATAGCAGGCGCGGCGCCGACTCGCAACCGTCGCACGCGACCGAGACGGCGGCTTCGCGCGAACGGCGGCCTCCTTCCCCGGGAGCGCCTCGAAGCGGCCGATAACGTGCCGGATCTCGCTCGTAACGGGGTGCGAACCCCGAGCCCGGCCGCGCACAAACGGGACGGCAGGCATCACGAGTGAATCCGTCATACGAACAGGTGGCACTTCTGGGGCGGCTCGACGAGCCGCCCTTTCGTATGCCGGTCGAAGGCGGGTGGCGCGGTCGGGCGGCCGGGACGGAGAACGGGGAACGCGGTGGAGAAAAAACGGGTCGTCA
Source organism: Vulcanimicrobiota bacterium (assembly GCA_964658425.1). Classification (GTDB taxonomy): domain Bacteria; phylum Vulcanimicrobiota; class Vulcanimicrobiia; order Vulcanimicrobiales; family Vulcanimicrobiaceae; genus CAZZYZ01. Next base: position 3,524 of record CAZZYZ010000168.1, read on the forward strand.
TTACGGGGATGGGCGCGGTCACGCCGCTCGGGAACACGCGCGACGTCTTTTGGGACGCGCTCGTCGCCGGGAAGAGCGGCGTCGCCAAGGTGACGGCATTCGACGCCGCGGCGGCGGGTTTGCGCTCGCAGATCGCAGCCGAAGTCAAGGATTTCGACGCCGACGCGCTGATCGGCCGCCGGGACGCGCGCCGCATGGATCGCTTCGCGCAGTTCGCCTACGTCGCCGCCGAAGAGGCGCTCGCCGATGCCGCGTTCCCCGAGGACGTCGCGCTCCGTGAGGAGACGGCGGTCATCGTCGCGAGCGGGATCGGCGGCATCATCACGATTCAGGAGACCGTCACGAAGGCGCGCGCGGCCGGAAACGCATCGCGGATCACCCCGTTCTTCGTGCCGATGCTCATGGGCAACGCGGCCTCCGCGCAGATCTCGATGCGCTACGGTCTGCGCGGGCCGGTGTTCGCGGTTTCGAGCGCGTGTGCGAGTTCGAACGACGCGTTCGGCGTCGCGTACGATCTCATCACCCACGGCCGCGCGAAAGCCGTCGTCACGGGCGGCTGCGAGGCGACGATCACCGACGTCGCGATGGGCGGATTCGATTCGATGAAGGCGCTCTCGACGCGTAACGACGCGCCCGAAAAGGCGTCGCGGCCCTTCGATGTCGAGCGCGACGGGTTCGTCCTCGCCGAAGGCGGCGCGATCCTCGTCTGCGAGGAGCTCGAAGTCGCGCGCGCTCGCGGCGCCCGGATCTATGCCGAGTTGCTCGGCTACGGGCAGTCGGCGGACGCGCACGATCTCGTCGCCCCGGATCCGGGCGGTCGCGGCGTCGAGCTCGCGCTCAAACGCGCCTTCGCGTGCGCCGGCGTCGAGCCGAGCGCGGTCGATTACGTCAACGCCCACGCGACCTCGACGCCGATCGGCGACTCCGCGGAATCGCAGGCGCTCGGCCGAATCGTCGGCGCGAACGGGCACCCCTTCGCCGTCAGTTCGACGAAGAGCATGCACGGGCACGCGCTCGGCGCGGCGGGCGCGATCGAGGGCGTCGCCACCGTGCTCGCGATCGTGAATTCGATCATCCCGCCGACGATCAATTACGATTTTCCCGACCCCGCGTGCACGCTCGATTACGTGCCGAACATCGCGCGGCGAGCGAACGTCGACGTCGCGCTCTCGAGCTCGTTCGGATTCGGCGGCCACAACAGCGTCGTCGTGTTCGGAAAGTACCGGGAGTAACGCGACCGTGCCGGGTGAAGCGCGGCGGCAACGCCTGCGCGTGCTGCTGAAGGCGGCTGGTGCGGCGAAGCCGGACGTCGCGCTCTTCGAAGAGGCGTTCGCGCATACGAGCGCGGTTCGCGAGAAGCTCGCGGAGCGTTCGAACGAGCGGCTCGAATTTTTCGGCGACGCGATCCTCGGCTTCATCGTGGTCCGCTCGCTCTTCGAGCGCTTTCCCGAGGCGAGCGAAGGCGAGCTGACGCTGCGCAAGCACGGCCTCGTCGCGGATCTCGCGCTTGCCGAAACGGCCGATCGGCTCGGCTTCGACGCGCTCGTCGTGCTCGGCTCCGGGCTCGCGAATGCGCCCGCGACGCGCCGCCGATCGCTGCTCGCCGACGCGTTCGAGGCGTTCGTCGCGACGCTCTATCGTACGAACGGGATCGAGGTCGCGGCGAGGTTCGTCGAGCGCGAACACATCGCGCACGTCGAAGCGCTGGGCGCGCCGCTCGACGATCCGAAAACGATGCTGCAAGAGTGGAGCCAGAAGCTTTTCGGGCGCACGCCGAATTACGAAGATCGCCACGAGGGCCCCGATCACGAGCGCGCGTTCTTCGCCGACGTGACGATCGGCGAGATTCGCGCGACGGGTTCCGGCGTCTCGAAGAAAGCCGCGCAGCGTGCGGCTGCGGCGGCGGCGCTCGGTCTCATCTCCGAACGCGAACGCGTCCTCGCTTCCGAAGGCCGCGGCACCGCGTGAAGCTGACGTCGCTGCGCGTCTTCGGCTTCAAGACGTTCGCCGAGCAGACCGGGCTCGCGTTCGAGCCGGGGATCACCGCGCTCGTCGGCCCCAACGGCTCCGGGAAATCGAATCTCGTCGATGCGATCCGTTGGGTGCTCGGCGAACAGAGTTCGAAATCGCTGCGCGGCGCGAATCGCGAGGACGTCATCTTCGCGGGGAACGAACGCCGCAAGCCGCTCGGCATGGCCGAGGTCGCGATCACGTTCGCGAACGACGACGGGGCGCTGCGCATCGATGCGCGCGAAGTGCAGATCACGCGCCGCGCCTATCGCGCGGGCGAGAGCGAGTTCTTCATCAACCGGCAGAGCGTTCGGTTGCGCGACGTCATCGAACTGCTGATGGGGACGGGGCTCGGCCCCGGGTCGTATGCGATCGTCTCGCAGGGCCAGATCGATGCGATCCTCGCCGCGAAGCCGAGCGAACGCCGCAGCCTCTTCGAAGAGACGGCCGGCATCAATCGTTTTCTCGCACGCAAGAACGAGTCGCTGCGCCGCCTCGAACAGACGGAGCAGAACGGGATCCGCACGAGCGACCTGCTCTCGGAGCTCGCGGCGCGCGCGCCCGAACTCGAGACGCAGGCCCGCCGCGCGCGCCGCTATCGGAAGGCTTCGGCGCGCGCGCGCGATCTCGAGATCCTCGCATATCTGCGCGCGGGCGCATCGCGCCGCGAGGAACGTACGCGTCTCGAAGCCGATCTCGAACGCCACGATACCGAGCGCGGGATCGCCGCGACGAAAGCGGCGACGGCGCTCGCCGATCTCGCGGCACTGCGCACCGAACTCGATGCGCGCGAACGCGCGCTCGACGATCTGCGCGGGGAGATCGCCGCCGCTCGCGCCGCACTCGCCGAGATCGACGCGCGTCGCGCCGCAGCGACCGCGCGGCGCGACGCGCTCGAGCGTCAGTCCTCGCAATTCACGGGCGATCGCGAACGCGCCGAGGCCGAACGCTTGACGCTCGGCGAGACGATCGCCCGCATCGCAAGCGAACTCGAACCGCAGCAATCGGCGCTCGAAGCGCGGCGCGCGCAACAAGGCG
>CAZZYZ010000169.1:0-6440 GCA_964658425.1 Vulcanimicrobiota bacterium
AACAGCGCGGAGATGGTCGCGCCGCGCTGCCGCTCGGGTGCCGCTGCGGCGATGAGTTTACTGAGCGTCGGCCGCAAGAACGAGCCGCTGAGCGCCCACGGGAAGAGGATCGCGACGAAGATCCACACGTTCCCGTTCACGAACGCGAGCCCGGCGTACGCGACGAATCCGATCGCGAACGATGCCTGCGAAAGTCGTTTATCACCGAACTTCTTATCGAGCGCGTCGACGAGAAAGATCTGCGCCGCGGCGCCGATCAGTCCCGCGAGCCCGAGAAGCAGACTCGATCGCGCCGGGCCGAACCCGAGTTCGCGCTGCAGATAGAGCGCGAACACCGTGAAGAAATACGTGAATGAAAAAATGTAGAAGAGCTGGCGCCCGAGCAGATTGAGCATGTTCGGCCGCCGCAGGATCGCGAGCAAATCGCGCTTTTGCGTCGCCGTCCGTTTCGCCGGGCCGCCCGACGTCTGCGATCGCTCGTGCAGGAAGCGCCACGTCAGCACGATGTTCGCGAGCTGCAGCGCGGCTGCGACGAGGAACGGGACCGCGAGCCCCGCGCGCACGAGGAGACCCGCCATCACGGGGCCGAGCACGAAGCCGAGCCCGAACGTCGCGGCTGCGAACGCAAACGCTTTCTCGCGGTCGCGCTCTTCGGTGACGTCGGCGATGTACGACTGCGCGACGCCGAGATTGCCGCCGCCGAACCCCTCGACCGCGCGGCTCACGAACAGCAGCGGCAGATTCCCCGCGAAGGCGAGCAGCACGTATCCGGCGAGCGAGAAGCACTGCGAGATCTGCAGCACGCGTTTGCGCCCGATGCGATCGCTCAGGCCGCCCCACAGCGGCGACGAGATCGTCGCGCAGACGGCCGTCGTCGAGAGCGCGGCGCCGATGACGGCGGCGGACGTATGGAGCGCGCTCGCAAGCCCGGGCAGGAGCGGGATCAGGATCGTGAGCCCGAGGACGTCGATGAAGACGATCGTGTAGATCGGGATCAGCGCGCGCGGTAAGCCGAACATCGCCGCCCTACTCCGCCGCCGCGCGGCGGCGCGGGAGCGCGCCGGAACGGGCCGAAAACGCAGGCACATGCATCGCGACCACAGCTCCGCCTCTTTCGCCCGCGCTCGGAAGGTCATCCCGGGCGGCGTCAATTCGACGGTGCGCGCGTTCAAGGGTGTCGGCGGGACGCCCGTGTTCGTCGAATCGGCTTCGGGCTGCCTGCTGCGCGACGTCGACGGCAACACGTACGTCGATTACGTCATGTCCTGGGGGCCGATGATCCTCGGCCACGCCGAACCGAGCGTCATCGAGGCGGTCCGGGCGGCGGCCGAACGCGGGCTCTCGTACGGGGCGCCCACCGACGTTGAGAGCGAGCTCGCCGAACTCGTCGTCGCGATGGTCCCGAGCGCGGAGAAGGTCCGGTTCTGCTCGAGCGGCAGCGAGGCGACGACGTTCGCGTTGCGCCTCGCGCGCGGCGTGACCGGCCGCGACGGCGTCGTCAAATTCGCCGGCTGCTACCACGGCAGCGTCGATCCGTTCCTGGTCTCGGCCGGCTCGAGCGCGCTCACGATCGGCGTCCCCGATTCCGCGGGCGTCCCCGCGAAGACGATCGCCGATACGCTCGTCGCGCCCTACAACGACCTCGCCGCCGTCGCCGAGCTCTTCGCGGCGCGCGGCCCCGAGATCGCGGCGATCATCGTCGAACCGTACGTCGGCAACATGGGGCTCGTGCTACCGAAGCCGGGCTTCCTCGCCGGGTTGCGCGAGCTGTGCACGAAGCACGGCGCGCTGCTCATCTTCGACGAGGTCATGACGGGCTTCCGCGTGGCGCCGGGGGGCGTCGCGGAGCGCGAAGCGATCTCGCCCGATATCGTCACGCTCGGCAAGATCCTCGGCGGCGGCCTGCCGGTCGGCGCCGTCGCGGGCCCCGCCGCGATCCTCGACAACTTTACGCCCGACGGCCGCGTCTTCCAGGCGGGGACGCTCTCCGGGAATCCGATCGCGATGGCGGCGGGGGTCGCGACCCTAACCGGCCTACGGAAACCGGGCGTCTACGAGCGACTCGAAGCGGTCGGCGCGCGTTTCACGAACGGCATGGAAGGCGTCTTCACGGAGCACGGGATACCGCATCAGACGAGCTATCGCGGGGCGATGGTCGGCTTCTTCTTCGCGGACGAACCGGTCGTCGATCTCACCAGCGCCAAACGTTCGGATACCGCGTTCTACGGGCGTTTCTTTCACGAGATGCTCGCTCGCGGCGTCTACCTCGCGCCCTCGCAATTCGAAGCGGGCTTCCTCAGCACGGCGCACGACGACGCCGCGATCGATCGGACGATCGCGGCGGCGGACGAAGCGGTCGGCGCGCTTCGAGGCGTCGCTCGCGTGTGATGCGGCGTCCAACATTCGTCGTTGTCGAGCGCCCGCCGGGCGTGGTAGGAAGTTCGTAGCAGATGAAACCCCGTGACGCGGCGCACGTCGCCCCCGATAAAAGTATGGCACCGTTGGAGCTGTCGACCCGGGCTTACGGTTCGAATCGGCGAATTTCTCCAGCGTTCCGGGAGCTGACATGCCGCTAGTTTGCCTGGGCCTCTCGCATAACACGGCACCCGTCGACGTACGCGAACGGCATGCGTTCCCGGCCTCGCGGATGTCCGAATCGCTCGTCGCACTGCGCGATTACGAGATGGTTCGCGAAGCCGTCATGCTCTCGACGTGCAACCGGTTGGAGATCTACGCCGAACTCGAAGACTACGAGACGGGTGTCGAACAGCTCAAGACGTTCTTGAAGAACTTCCGCCACGGCGACGTGCAGCACGACATGTCGTCGTACATGTACACGCTGCTCGGCTCCCAGGCGACGGACCATCTCTTCCGCGTCGCGACCGGGCTCGATTCGATGCTCGTCGGCGAGGCGGAGATCCTCGGCCAGGTCAAAGACGCGTACATCCAAGCGCAGAAGGCGCGTTCGCTCGGCAAGACGCTGCACGTCCTGATGCGCGAAGTGCTCAACGCGGGCAAAGAGGCCCGCTCGCAGACGCACATCGGCGGCGAATCCGTCAGCGTCGCGACCGCGGCGATCGAGCTCGCGAAGGCTCAGCTCGGCAGCCTCGTCGGCAAGACGGTCATGGTGATCGGTGCGGGCAAGATGGGCTCGCTCGCGGCGAAGCGCCTCAAGCTCGAGGGCTGCTCGGAGCTGCTCGTCGCGAATCGCTCGCGCGAGAAGGCCGATGCGATCGTCGAAGCGCTCGGCGTCGGCACGGTCGTCGCGCTGCCCGGCCTCGTCGATGCGCTCAAGGGCGTCGACATCGTCGTCACCTCGACGGGTGCCTCGCACTTCGTGCTGACGCCCGGCAACGTCGCCGAAGCGATGCTCGCGCGGCCGGACCGCCCGCTCTTCATCATCGACATCGCCGTCCCGCGCGACGCCGATCCCGACGTCGCCCGCATCCCGGGCGTCTTCGTCGCCGATATCGATCGCCTCAAGGATCACGTCGACGTGACGCTCGAGAAGCGCCGCGAAGCGATCCCGATGGTCGAGGAGATCATCGCCGAGCACGCCGAGCGCTTCGCCCGCTGGTATCAGTCGCGCGTCGCGATCCCGGTCGTGAGTTCGCTCGTGCAGAAGGCCGAGGCGATCCGCGAGGCCGAGATCGAGCGCCTCTTCTCGCGTTGCCCCGACCTGACCGAACGCGAACGGATGCTGATGACGGGCACCTCGCTCACGATCGTTTCGAAGCTGCTCCACAACGCCGTCACGAAGATCCGCGAGCGCGCGACCTCCAATCACGCCGAAGCGGCGACCTTCGCGGCACTTCTCGACGAGCTCTTCGATCTGCACGTTCGCGGCGAAGAAGCGGCCCTGCGCACCCCGGTCGCCGCATCGCTCGAGACCGACCTCTCCGAGTGACCCGGCCCGCGGGGAAGGTCTGGCTCGTCGGTGCGGGTCCGGGCGACCCCGGCCTGCTGACGCTCAAAGCCGCGCGGGTGCTCGCCGCATGCGATACGCTCGTCTACGATTATCTCGCGTCGCCCGCGATCGTGGCGCTCGCGAACCCGGCCGCCGAGAAGATCTACGTCGGGAAGAAAGCGGGCGCGCACACGCTGACGCAGGACGAGATCACGGCGCTCATCGTCGATCTCGGCCTGCGGGGGAAGCGCGTCGTGCGCCTCAAGGGCGGCGACGTGTTCGTGTTCGCGCGCGGCGGCGAAGAGGCGGCCGAACTCCGCGCCGCGGGCGTCGCCTTCGAGATCATCCCCGGCATCACGTCCGCGATCGCCGCGCCCGCGTATGCCGGCATCCCGGTCACGCATCGCGACCACAACACGTCGTTCACGATCTCGACGGGTCACGAGGATCCGCTCAAGGGTTACTCGTCGCTCGATTTCGAGAAGCTCGCGAATCCGAAGCAGACGCTCATCTTCCTGATGGCGATGGGCAGCCTCGCGGGGATCGTCGAGCGCCTCATCGCCCACGGCATGCCGCCGGATCAACCGGTCGGCATCGTCCGCGAGGGGACGAAGCCCGCCCAGCAGACGATCGTCGGCACGCTCGCGACGATCATGGCCGAAGTCGAACGCACGAAATTCGCCGCGCCCGCGATCGTCGTGATCGGCCACGTCGTCTCCGAACGCGAGACGATCCGCTGGTTCGACACCGGCCCGCTCTTCGGGAAGCGCGTCCTCGTTACGCGCCCGGCCGCCGGCGGCGCCGAATTCGCAGCCGAACTTTGGGAGGCGGGCGCCGAGCCCGTCATGGCGCCGACGATCGCGATCGGGCCGCCTGCCGACGGCTCGGCCGCCGAAGCCGCGATCGCGAAGCTCGACACGTATGCCTGGGTCGTCTTCACGAGCCGAAACGGCGTCGATGCGTGCTTCGAGCGCCTGACGGCCGCCGGTACCGATGCGCGACGCTTCGGCCGCGCGTCGGTCGCCGCGATCGGGCCGAAGACGGCCGCGAGCCTCCTCGCGCGCGGCATTCGCGCCGATTTCGTGCCGCCGGCCTTCGTCGCGGAATCCGTCGCGGCAGGTCTGCTCGAGCGGACGAATCCGGGCGATCGCATCCTGCTCTTCGGCGCGCAAGAGATGCGCGACACGCTCGCGCAGACGCTGCGCGACGCACGGCGCGAGGTCGATCGCGCGGCCGGCTACGCGACGACGCTCGTCGCGGATCCCGGCCTCGCGGCGGCCGCCGAACGCACCGATATCTGGACGTTCACGAGCGCGAGCACGGTCCGCGGGTTCGTCGAGAATCTCCCGAACGCGAGCGCGCTCGCTCGCGAGAAGACCGTCGCCTGCATCGGCCCGGTCACGGCGGAAGCCGCGCGCGCGGCCGGCCTGCGCGTCGACGTCGTCGCCGACGAGTTCACCGTCGAAGGGCTGATCGCCGCGCTCGACGCGGCACCCGTCGCGACCTAGCCCCATGCTCGCCGGACGACTCGGGGCCGTCTCGCTGGCGCTCGCCTGCGCGCTCGCGGCGAACCCCATCGACGCGCGGCCGCATGCGACCCCGGCACCCTCGGCCGCACCGACGAAGCCCGCACCCGCGCCGACGCCGCCCTCCGCCGCCGAGCGAATCGGGCGCCTGCAGAGCGCGCTGACCGCGCTCTCAGCCGCGCCGACCGGCGCGGTCGGGTTCGCGGCCATCGAGCTCGCGCACGAGCAGCGCGTCTCGGCGCGCGGCGACGAGGCGTTCCCCCTCGGCGGGATCGCCGACGTCGCGACCGCGATCGCCGCGTATCGCCTCGCCGACCAACGCCGCTTCTCGCTCGACGAGCGCGTCGTCGTGCGCGCGGGCGACCTGCGCGCCGGGAGCCCGATCGCGCTCGCCCATCCGACCGGCGGCGTCAATTACGCGTACTGGGAGCTCGTACGCGCGATGCTCGTCGATGCCGACGCGACCGCGCGCGGCATCGTGCTCGCGAAGATCGGCGGCCCGCGCACGAGTCAGGCGATCCTCGAGCGGCTCGGCGTGCGTGGCCTAGCCCTCGATGCGGCGACGCCAACGGGGACGCCGAACGCCGTCGCGACGCTGATGGACGGCCTCGCCGAGGGCCGATACCTGTTCTACACCTCGACGACGGAACTGCTCGACATGCTCGGACGGGTGACCCGCGGCGCGACGCTGATCGACGCCGGACTGCCCTACGGCCGTTCGAGCCTCGCCCACGAGACCGATGCCGCGCAGGCGAGCGACGCCGGCATCGTGACGCTCGCGGGCGGCGATCGCTACGTGATCGTCGGGCTCGCCGCCCCCGGCGCCTCGGGCGCGCCGATCGCCGAAGCGGCGGGCGCGCTCGTCCGAGCCTACCGATGATCGCGCGCGCCGCGTTCGGGGTCGGCTCCGCCGGCGCGATCGCCCTCGCGGCGCGCCGTGCGAACGCGCTCGACGGCGCGGGCGCGATCGCCGCGTGGGCGGTCGGCTCGGCGACGATCGCCGGGCT
>CAZZYZ010000170.1:0-6406 GCA_964658425.1 Vulcanimicrobiota bacterium
TGAAGCATGCATACATGTGTCAAGGGGGATGCTGATGACTATGACAGAGCACTGGATCTTGCATATCATATTTGAGGGGACCTGTAATTGTAACAGCAATGCATTGGTACAGCTCCGAAGGTCAGGTGCAAGACCAGACAGCAGAGCACGGTGGCCTTTTATGCGCGCAGACTCAGCAAGCAGGACAGGCCGGCCCCCTACAAGTCCAGGCTGCCCTGCTGTATGTAGCGTCGGGGGAACAATGGTGACTGGGATCCTTTTGTGCAGTTCGCGAAGGTCAGGTGCAAGACAAGCCAGCAGGGCACGCTGGCCTTTCATGCACGCAAGCTCAGAAAGCAGGGCGGGGTCCCCCCCTACAAATCCTGGTCCTACCTCATGCGCAACGAGCAGGCCAACGAGACTGGCGGCCGCGTCTTCTACACCGACGCCACATATCGTCGAGCGCGCGGCCGCCCGCGAACGCGCCGTCGTAGAGCATCGACGCGGCGACCCCGATCGCGGCGCCGACGAGCAGCTCGGCGACGATCGCGAAGGCGAGCCCGCCCGCAGCCACGTGCGTTCGAGCCGCATACGCATCGTCGAGCGCGAGCGAGAGTGCGAATGCGAAGCCCGCGCGCACGGGCGGCGGGACGTCGGGATGCGAGAACCCGGGCGCCCGAAACACGAAGCCCGCGCAGCGCGCCAAGACGAGCAGTTGACCGTCGCTCACGCGCTACGCGCCGCCGCGAACGATCTGCGGCAGCGCGCGAATCGCATCTTCGAAGAGCGTCGCGCAGAGCCGGAGCCCGAAGGCACCGCCGATCGCGACGGTCGCGCCGACCGCGAGCATTTTCGGCAGCAACGTAAGCGTCTGCTCCTGCACCTGCGTCGCCGCTTGAACGACAGCGACGAGCGTTCCGACGGCCGTCGCGACGAGCAGCACGGGGAAGCACAGCACCGCGACGACGACGAGCATCTCACGAACGATCCCGGTTAACGCGTCCACGACGGAAGCGTACGCTCGCGGTGTTGCCGCCATGCGGCGAAGATGCTACGTGACGGCGGAGACCTCGCCCGGAATCGCGTTCGTCGCGATGAGCGCGGAGACGATCGCGCGCGTCGCGGTCGATTTGTTGAGCGTGTAGAAGTGCAATCCGGGCGCGCCGCCGGCGAGCAGATCGCGGCACTGCAGCGCCATGAACGCGATGCCGAGCTCCGCGACCGCGACGGGCTCCTCGCGCCGCGCATCGAGCTCGGCACGCAGGCGCTCGGGGATGCGGCCGCCGTTCATCGCCATCATCGTATCGATCGCGGCGTAACTCGTGATCGGCATGATCCCGGGCAGCACGGGCACGGTGATGCCGCGCTCGCGCAAGCGCCGCACGTACGCGAAATAATCGTCGTTCGCAAAGAAGAATTGCGTGACGAGAAAGCGCGCGCCGGCCGCGACTTTTTTCGCGGCGATCGCGATGTCGTCATCGACGCTGCCGGCCTCGGGATGCTTCTCGGGATAGGCGCCCGCGCCGATCGAGAACGCGTACTCCGCTTCGAGAAGTGCGATGAGATCGGATGCGTATCGCAGATCGCCCGCCGGCATCGGCGAGCCGTCGCGCGGCCGATCGCCGCGCAGCGCCATGACGTTCTCGATCCCGCCCGCCTGCAAATCGTCGAGCAGCGCGCGCAGTTCCTCGCGCGTCGATCCGACGCACGTGAGATGCGCCATCGCTTCGATCCCGAGATCGCGTTTGATGCGCTTCACGAGATCGAGCGTCCGCGTTCGCTGCGAACCGCCCGCGCCGTACGTCACCGAGACGAAACTCGGATGGAGCGCGCGCAGCGAACTCACCGTCTCGAGCAGCCGCTCGCGACCCTCGTCCGTCTTCGGCGGAAAGAACTCGAACGAGACGACCGGCCGCTCGCGCTCGCGAAGGATCTCGTCGATCTTCATACGCCGCGACTCCGCGCGCCCAGCGTTCGCATCAGCCGATCCGGGCGCACGCGACGGGCGCCTCGCTGACGCGCGAGAGGCGCACGATCAACACCGTCGGAATGTGCATGAGATACGTTTCCGAGATGTCGAGCCGCGTGTCGGATTTGCCGGAGAGCACGGACGTCAGAACGTGCCGCACGTTCGGATCGACGTCGCCGCAGCTGCCGGAGTGGATCTCCGCCGGCTGGATCGCGCCCGGCGGCTGATGCGCGAGCCGGATCCGCACGAGCGTCGTCGAGTCGGATGTCGGGACGAGCGTCAGCGAGCCGCGTTCGCGCGACGCACCGACGGGCACGATCGAGAAGCGCGCGCCGTCGGGCTCGGCCGCACGCACCGGCGACGCGTTCGCGAGCGTCGCCGCGTAGCAAGCCGCGACGAACGTCGCGCGCACGCCGAACGAAAACCATCTCATCTCGGACTCGTTTGCCGCTATCTCCGAGCGCCCCTCGCGCACCACGCCTTCGCACGCGCCGTCGCGCGCGGGCCGGAAGACGCGATTCGAAGCGGACGATGCTGTGACGGGTCGTTAACGAAAGCTCGAGACGACGCCGCCGCAGACGAGCGCCCAGCCGTCGATCATCACGAAGAGCAGCAGCTTGCACGGCAGCGAGACGATCGGCGGACTGAGCATGAACATGCCGAGCCCCATCAGGATCGATGCGACCGCGAGATCGATCGCGACGAACGGCAGATAGAGCGCGAAGCCGATCGCGAACGCGCTGCGCAGTTCGCCGACGACGAACGCCGGGACGAGCACGGTCGGCGGCGCGTCGCGCGGCGCAGCGGGCGGCCGATGCGCGACGTTTGCGAAGAGCGCGAGATCCTTCGCATGCGTTTGCCGGAGCATGAACGCCCGCAGCGGTTCGAAGCCGCGCGCGAGCATCGCTCGCTGCGAGATCGCGCCGCGTTCGTAGGGTTCGATCGCGTCGTGCGAGATCCGATCGAGCGTCGGCGACATGATGACGAACGTCAGCACGAGCGCGAGGCCCGTGAGCACGGTATTGGGCGGAAGCGACGACGCGCCGATCGCCGAGCGAACGAGCGAGAGCACGACGACGATGCGCACGAACGAGGTCGTCATCACGAGCACGAACGGTGCGATCGCGAGCAGCGAGAGCGATGCGAGGACGTCGAGCGGGAGGCCGCTGCGGCCGCCGTGACTCGCGAGCGTTGCGAGCTGATCCACGCTACGCCCGCGGCACTTTACGTGCGACGACCTCGGTGATGCGCACGCCGAACCGGTCGTCGATTGCGACGACCTCGCCGCGCGCGACGAGCCGGTCGTTGACGAGCACGTCGATCGGCCCCGCCGCGAGGCGATCGAGTTCCACGATCGAGCCGCGACCGAGTTTGAGAACGTCGCTCACGCGCATCGTGCATCGGCCGAGTTCGGCGCTCACGCCGAGCGAGACGTTCATGAGGAGATCGAGCGTTCGATCGTCGTTCATGCGCTCGCTCCGGCGAATCCGTCGACGACGAGGGCGCTACGGCCGGCGCCCGCGATGCCGCACGCGCCCCGCGCGAACGTCACCTCGCCGAAGCGAAGGATGCCGGCGGCGGCGAGCGGCGTATCGAGGGCGATCGTCGTGCCGACGGCGAGCCGCGAGAACGTCGGGACGCTGAGCCGGCCGCGCGCGAATTCGACGCGTCCCGCGAGTTCGACATCGGCGAGCTCGGCGAGCGCGATCAGTTCGCCGACCTCTTCGGCCGGATCGCGCGAGAGCGCGAAGCCGATCGCGAGCCGCACGGCACCGGTCGTGCGCACCTCGAAATACGTTGTGACGTCGCACGCGGCGCGTTCGGGCGATTCGCGGACGATCGGGCCGAGCGTTCCGCAGAGCGCGTTGCAGAGCGGCACGAGCGCCGTCACGATCCGATCGAGCGTCGCGCGCTCGATCTCCGAGAGCGGCTCGCGATCCGGGCGTTCGCCCTCACCGAACGCGAGCCCGACGAGCCGCCGCGCGTCGGCCGGGCGCACGATCACGAAGCCGTCGCAGAGCCGACCGCGAACGCGCAGGATCGCGGCGTCGAGCAGGAGCAGCCGGCGCTCGGCCGCGCCCGGCAGCGCGGGCTCGATGAGATCGACGTCGACGTCGGTCGCGAGCAGTCGCGAGAGCGTCTCGCGCACGCCGTTCGCCACGAGACACGCGGCCGCGAGCGGCAGCGTCGAGTGCGCGACGAACCGGATCTGCCGCACGACGCGACCGTCCGCGAGCACGTGCGGATCGCCGAACGCCAAACGCGCGATCACTTGACGAGATCCATCGTGACCTTCTCCGCCTCGCCGTGGCCGTGCCGCGCCGCTCGCAGCGCCTCGTAGGTGACGTACGCCTCCCGCATTTTTTCGAGGCCGCGCGTGATATCGACGCGGCCGAGATCGCGCGCGTGCGTGACCAGGGGCGCGAACGTGCCGTCGCCAGGACGGCCGACGAGCGCCTTGATGCCGGCCGGTGCGCGAACGCGGCCGTCCTCGCAGCGCATCGGCTGCGTCCCGGCGGGGAACCGCGCGAGCGCGAGGCGACCGATCGCGACGCGTTCCTCGCGCGCTTGGCCCGTGCGCGGATCGACCGTCGTACGCGCGTAGCTGACCGTCCCGTCGGTCTCGACGCGCGGCGCGCGTGCGCGCCCGAGCGCACCGTCGTACGCATCGATCCGCATCGCGCCGAGCGCGCTCGTTCCGATCCCGAAGCCGAGGACGGGCCGCTCGTCCGACGTGCGCAGCTCGCCGTCCGTGAAGTGCAAGGCGACGTCGCGCGAATACGCGAGGCCGCCGCCGCCGCCCGGTTCGACGACGTACGCGTCGTCACCGATCGCGACGCCGAGGGGATCGGGACTCGCGACGATGCGCGGTGCCTGCACGACGTCGTTTGCGGAGGGCACGAAACCCGGACGATAGGCGTTGCGCACGTCGTCCGCGCGGCTCGCGATCCGGTCGAAGGCGTTCGCCGTTGCGGAATCGATCATCGCGCGACCTCGTCGAACGCGCGGACGCTCGCGAGCACCGCTTCGCCGCTGCGTCGCAGGAGCGCGTCCGCACGCGAGAGTGCGGCGCGAACGAGGCCGACGTCCTTCGGCGCACAGAGCGCGACGACGTGCAGCACGGTACCTTCGCGGCGCAGGACGAGCTGCACGCGTTCGCCGCTCGGCCCGACGGTCAGCGACGTCTGAAACGCCGGGTAACTCCGCGCGCGTCCGAAGGCCGCCGCGACGCGCGAGACCTTGACCTCGTCTCGCGCGCGGCGCTCGTTCGCAATCGAGCCGGCCGCGCGCGCGCGGCCGTCGCGGGCGGGCGACGACGCGCGTTCTTCGGTCGACGTGACGACGCGCGGCGCGACGGAGACGCGCTTCGTAACGTGCTCGCGTGCGCTTTGCGTCGCGACGCGCGGGCGCGACTGCGACGCCGTTTGATCCGCCGCCAGATGCAGCGCGGAAAACCACGCATCGGAGAGCGAGCGACGGTCGATGTAGGGGAGGCGCGTCCGTAGGACGGCGATGGATCGGGCGTCTGCGAAATCGTTCACGGTACTCCTCACGCGGTGTCCGCAGACTGTAGCGCCGAAAGCATGCCGCGAGATAAGCAGCGTGTTACGGGTGCGTTTCTCGCGGACGATACGTCGCGAGCACGCGCCGCACGTACGCGCGCGTCTCGTCGTACGGCGGGACGCCGCCGAAGCGCTCGACCGCCGAGGGACCCGCGTTGTACGCCGCGATCGCGGACGGCAGATCGCCGCCGAAGCGATCGAGCAGCTCGCGGAGGTACGCCGCGCCGCCGCGCAGGCTCTGGGCGGGGTCGTAGCGATCGCCGACGCCGAGATCGCGCGCGGTCTCCGGCATCAGTTGCATGACGCCCGCCGCACCGCTGCGCGAGGTCGCGTGCGGATCGAAGCCCGATTCGACGTTCGCGACCGCGGCGACGAGTGCCGGATCGACGCCGGCCCGCGACGCGCTCGTGCGGATCAGCCGACCGATCTCGCCCCGGACCGCGCGGGCGAAGTCCGCCGTTCCGCGCGACGACGCGTGCGATTGCGAACGAAGCGCGGAGGCCGGCGAATCCCCTGCGATCTGCGACATCCGAGCTTCGATGCGGGCGATCTCGCTCGCGACCGTCACGCCGACTCCAGTCGCGCCGCGAGCGCCGAGAGCGCCTCGCGCGTTTCTCGCGGCGCGACCGCACCGCGTTGACGTAAGAAGGCGAGCAACGCCGGCTCGGCATCGAGCGCCGCGCGCAGCCGGACGTCGGGCGTCGCCATTCCGAGATCGCGCGCGTCCTTACTCGATGCCAGGAGCGCGAGCGCGTCGCGCACGGCGACCGCCGTCGCGCGCTGCGCGTCGTCCGCCACGTCGGCCATCGTGCGGCTCGCGCTCGCGAGCACGTCGACCGCCGGATAGTGACCGGCCGCCGCGAGAGACGGCGAGAGAACGATGTGCCCGTCGAGC
>CAZZYZ010000171.1:0-6353 GCA_964658425.1 Vulcanimicrobiota bacterium
AGCGGCCGGGATCGCGGTCGACGTCGCGGACGATTCGCTCTCACGCACGGCGATCGCGGAGTTCGCGATCGCGATCGGCCGCCCGCGGCCGTATTTGCGGTTGAAGATGGCCGCCTCGCTCGACGGTTTCGTCGCGCCGCGGCCGGGGGAGCGATATCGGCTGACCGGCGATGCGGCGCGCGGCTTCGTTCGCGACCTGCGCGTCACGCACGATGCGGTTCTCGTCGGCGCCGGGACCGTTCGGATCGACGATCCGGTGCTCACGGTTCGGCCGCCGTCGGGCCGGCGCAAGCCCTACCGCCGCGTCGTCGCCTGCGAGACCGCGCCCGTGCCGGCCGAGCGCGCGATCTTCGCACCCGTTGCGGGGTACGATCCGACGATCGTGCTCGCTCCCGCGGGCTTGCGTGAGGCGTTCGCGTCGCTCGAGAACGTCGCCGACGTCGTCTACGTCGGCGCGGCCGGGAGCCGGACGCTCCCGCTCGGCGACGCGCTCGTCGCGCTGCAACCGTTCGGGATTTCGAGCGTGCTCTGCGAGGGCGGCCCGACCCTCGCGGCGCGTCTCATCGTCGAACGTCTCGTCGATCGCCTCGATTGGCTCATCGCGCCCGCGTTGCTGCGGGGCCCGGGCGCCGTCCCCGCACTCGCGTTCGGCGGCGGCGGCGCGGAGTTCCGGTTCGATCGCGTCGAAGCGCTAGGACCGGACGTCGTCCTCTCGGGCGTCCCGCTCGGAGGCTCGTCGTGTTCAGCGGATTGATCGCCCATCTCGGAACCGTGCTCGCGCTCGAACCCGATCCGCGCGGCGGCGCGCGGTTGCGGATCGAGGCTCCGGAGGCGATCGGCGAGGGCGTCGAAGCGAAAGATTCGATCGCGATCGACGGTGTCTGCTTGACGGTCGTCGCCTGCGACGACCGGTCGTTCTCGTTCGACGTCGTCCCGGAGACGCTCGAGCGCTCCTCGCTCGGAGCGCTCGCCGCCGGCGAAAACGTGAACGTCGAACTCTCGCTGCGGCTCGGCGATCGGCTCGGCGGCCATCTCGTCTACGGTCACATCGATGCGACCGCGGCGATCGCCGCGAAGACGCCCGAAGGGCAGGGCCACCGGCTCGCGATCGAGCTGCCGCCCGCGCTCGTGCCGTACGTCGTGGAGAAGGGGTACGTCGCCGTCGACGGCGTGAGCCTCACGGTCGCGAGCGTCGCGCACGGCCGCTTCACGATCGCGTTGATCCCCGAGACGTCGGCGCGAACGTCGCTCGGCCGCAAGGGCGCGGGCGACCGGGTCAATCTCGAGATCGATCCGATCGCGCGCTACGCCCTCGGCGCCGCCGAACGTTACGCGCCTCCGGCCGCCGTGCACGCGAGCGACGAACTCGCCTGGGCCTATGAGATCTGAGTCGCTTCCGGGGCTCTTCGGTGCCGGAGCGCCGAACGTCGCCGCTGCGGGATTTCTGATCGCGCCGTGTGCGATCGACGTCCGCCAGGTCTCGGTGCCGGAGCCCGAACCCGGCGGCGTCGTCGTGCGCGTTCGCGTCGCGCTCACCGACGGCACCGATCTCAAGGCGTATCGACGCGGCCATCCGCAGATGCCGATGCCGACGCGCTTCGGCCACGAATTCTCGGGCGACGTCGTCGCCGTCGGCGCGGGCGTCACGTCGTTCGCGCCGGGGGATCCGATCATGTGCGTGCACTCGGCGCCCGACGGCACGTGCTACTGGTGTTTGCGCGGAGAAGAAGAGCTCTGCGAGACGGTCATGGCGACGAAAATTCTCGGCGGCTATGCCGAGGCGATCGCCGTCCCCGCGCACATCGTCGCGCGCAACGCATTCCGCAAACCGGCGCACGTCACGTACGAGGCGGCGGCGTTTTTGGAACCGCTCGCATGCGTCGTCCACGCGCAGCAACGGCTCGCGGCGCGCGCGGGCGATCTCGTCGCGATCGTCGGCGACGGCGGATTCGGGATCTTGCACGCGCTCGTCGCGCGCGCCGAGGGATTGCGCCCGGTCCTCGTCGGCCGGCGGCGCGAACGGCTCGCACTCGCGAGGTCGCTCGGCATCGCGGAGACGCTCGACGCTCGCAGCGCCGACGTGGCCGCCGAATTGCGAGCGCGGACCGGCGGCCGCGGCGCCGACGCCGTGATCGAATGCACGGGCGCGCGCGACGTCTGGGAAGCGGCACCCGCGTACGTCCGGCGCGGCGGGACGGTCGTGCTCTTCGGCGGCTTGCCGAGCGGGACGCAGGTGAGCTACGACGCCGCCCGGTTGCATTACGACGAGGTCACGCTGCTGGGCCCGTTCCATTTCACGCCGCGCGCGGTGAAGCTCGCGTTCGATCTGCTCGCGGCGAGCGCGGTCGACGTCGAACCCCTCGTCGGCGCGCGCTTCGCACTTGCCGATCTCGCGGCCGCATTCGCCGCTCTCGATACCGGCGCGTACCTCAAAATCGCGATCGTCCCGTGACGGCGCTCGCGACCGTCCCCGCGACGATGCGTGCCGCCGTCATGTACGACGTCGATGATATCCGCATCGAGGAACGCGCGATCCCCGCACTCGAACCGGGCGACCTGCTCGTTGCGACCGGTGCGAGCGGCGTGTGCAGCGGCGATCTCATGCCGTGGTACGTGCGCCGCAAGGCACCGTTCGTTTTCGGCCACGAGCCGGCGGGCACGGTCGCGCGCAGCGACGACCCGCACTTTCCGGTGGGAGCGCGCGTGTTCGCGCATCACCACGCACCGTGCGGCACGTGTGCGGAGTGTCGTGCCGGGCGCGCGGTGCACTGCGCGACGTGGCGCGCGACCGCCCTCGAACCGGGCGGCATGGCCGAATACTTTCGAGTTCCCCGTGCGAATCTCGCCGATACGCTCGTGCTGCCGCCGCATCTCTCGTTCGTCGATGCGTCGTTCGTCGAGCCGCTCGCGTGCGTCGTGAAGTCCCTGCGGCGGGCGTTTCCGCGAGAACTCGCGTGGGGCGCCGATGCGGAGCGACCGTGGTCCGAGCGCCGGAACGCGCTCGCGGGTCGATCGCTCTACGTCGTCGGTGCGGGCGTCATGGGGCTCATGCACGTGGCGCTCGGGCGGGCGCTCGGGGCGACCGTGCTCGCGAGCGACTTCAACGCCGGGCGGCTCGCCACGGCGCGCGCGCTCGGTGCGTCGAGCGTCTTCGCACCGAACGAGGCGCTCGCGGAATTGCGTGCGGCGCTCGGCACGCGGCTCGCCGACGTCGTCGTCTGCGGCCCCGGTTCGCTCGTCGCGCTCGACGCGGCGCTCGCGGCGGTCGGCAGCGACGGTACGCTGCTGATGTTCACGCCGATCGATCCCGAGGAACGCTTCACGTTCGATCAGAGCGCGGCGTATTTTCGCGACGTGCGCCTCGTCTCGTCGTATTCGTGCGGCCCCGTCGATACGCGAATCGCGCTCGGCTTGCTCGGCGCCGGAACGATCTCCCGGGGGACGTTCGAGACGCGGACGTTCGCCTTTCCGGACGTCGCGGCCGCCTACGACGCGATGCGGACCGCGAACGTTATCAAGGCCGTCGTGACGTTCGAATCTCCGGCAGCGCGTGCGATGTTACGGCCCGAATGACGCGCAAAGTCACGGTCCCCGCGGCGATCGCGGCGTGAGCGTTCACCGCTACCGAGTTCGCATCGCTTCGGCGGCGCGTTGCGGCGTCGATCGAGCGCAGGGCGACGCCGACGACTTGACACTTGTCAACTCATCGGCGTACGTTGTACCGGTATGTCATTCAACGAAGCACTCGTGTCCGCGATGGAGCGAGCCGGGGTCTCGGCGACGGAGCTCGCGAGTCGATCCGGCCTGACCGAGAGCGCGATCAGCCTCTTACGCGCGGGCCGGCGGACGCCGTCGTTTCGGTCGGTTCAGTGCTTGACGAAAGCGCTGCCCGAGCTCGCCGGAACCTTCGCGAGCGAACCGGCTCCGGAATCCGTGGTCGATTCGATCGACGACGCGATCGCCGATATCCGGGCCGGGAAAATGGTCATCGTGCTCGACGACGAGGATCGCGAGAACGAGGGCGATCTCGTCATGGCCGCAGAGATGATCACGCCCGAAGCGATCAATTTCATGCGCAAGGAAGCGGGCGGCCTCATCTGCGTCGCGATCGTCGGCAAGCGGCTCGACGAGTTGCAGATTCCGCTCATGGTCTCCGAGAATACCGCCCTGCACGAGACCGCGTTCACCGTCTCGATCGAAGCCCGTCATCGCACGACGACGGGGATCTCGGCGCAGGATCGCGCGGCGACGATTCAAGCGATGCTCGATCCGGCTGCGAAACCGAGCGACTTCTTGCGCCCGGGGCATACGTTTCCGCTCCGTGCGCGCGATGGCGGCGTGCTCGTGCGGGCGGGCCAGACCGAAGCCTCGGTCGATCTCGCGCGGCTCGCGGGCTTCTATCCCGCGGGCGTCATCGTCGAGATCATGGCGGAAGACGGCACGATGATGCGCTTGACGCAGCTCCGCGAGTTCGCGAAGCTCCACGGTATCCGGTTGATCACCGTCAAGGACCTCATCGCGTATCGCATGCGCACGGAGAAGCTCGTACGGCGCATCGCCGAGTTCGAGCTCCCGACGACGCGCGGGACGTTTCGCGGCATCGGCTACGAGACGGAGCTCGATTCGATCGCGCACATCGCGATGATCATGGGCGATATCGGCGACGGGAAAGACATCCTCGTGCGCGTGCATTCGGAATGTCTCACGGGCGACGCGCTGCATTCGATCCGCTGCGATTGCGCGGCGCAGCGCGATGCCGCGCTCGACCTGATCGCACGCGAGGGTCGCGGCGTCTTGCTCTATCTCCATCAGGAAGGGCGCGGGATCGGCCTCGCAAACAAGCTGCGCGCCTACGAACTGCAGGATCGCGGCGCGGATACGGTCGAGGCGAATCTCGCGCTCGGACTTCCCGCCGACAAACGCGATTACGGCCTCGGCTCGCAGATGCTCGTCGATCTCGGCGTCAAAGAGATGCGGCTGATCACGAACAATCCCAAGAAAATCGTGGGACTCGAGGGCTACGGCCTCGCGATCGTCGAGCGCGTCCCGCTCCTGATCGAGCCGAACGCGTCGAACACGCGCTATCTCGAGACGAAACGCGACAAGATGGGCCACCTCTTCTGCGATACGAGCGCCGCACCGGGGGCGAAACTTCACGGATGAAGCTTTCCGAGAAACACGGCGGGGCGCTGCCGGACGGAACGGGGAAGCGGGTCGCGATCCTCTCCGCCGCGTTTTACGTCGACCTCGCAGCGTGGCTCGAGGACGGCGCGAGCCGAGCGCTCGACGCGTGCGGCGTCGCCCCGGATGCGCGGACGCTCGTGCGCGTGCCCGGCTGCTTCGAGATACCGCTCGCCGCGCGTCGCCTCATCGACGCGGGCTACGACGCGATCGTCGCGCTCGGCGTCGTCGTCCGCGGCGATACCCCGCACTTCGATTACGTGGCGGGTGAGTGTTCGCGCGGGATCATGGACGTGCAGCTCGCGACGCGGGTCCCGATCGGCTTCGGGATCTTGACGACCGAGACGCTCGCCCAGGCGCAGGAGCGCGCCGATCCGGCCCGGGGCGACAAGGGCTTCGAAGCCGCGATCGCCGCCCTCTCGGTCCTCGCGATCGGCGAATCGCCCGATCGTTCGCTAAACGTCGAATCGTAGGGCACCTCGGCTAACCAAAGCGAGCTTGCTTCGACGTTTTCGATCCGCATATACTGCGGTACCGACGGCGTCATCTTTGATGGCGCCGAGGCTGCGTATGTTGAGAGGCCGCCCCCGTGCAAGATAAGATGCTCGTCTGCAAAGACTGTTCGAACGAGTTCGCGTTTACCGTGCGCGATCAAGAATTCTACGCGGAGAAAGGGTTCGAGAACGAACCGCAGCGCTGCCGCGATTGCCGCACCCAGCGCAAGACCGCGCGCCCGGCGGCCGGCGGCGCGCGCGAGATGTTCGATGCGACCTGCGCCCAGTGCAACGTCGCGACGACCGTACCGTTCAAACCGCGCGGCGACAAGCCGGTCTACTGCCGGTCCTGTTTCGCGGCGTCCGCGGCCGCTCGGTAGGTTCGGGTGCCGCCCCTTCGAGGGCGGCCGCGGCATCTCGCGAATTTCGCCTCGATGGCGATGGATGTCGTGTGGTGGGAAGCGGACGGTCCGGCGGTCGGATTCGTCGATCAGCGGGCGCTGCCGGGCGAACTCGCGCGGCGTCGCGCGCTGACGACCGACGACGTCGTCGATGCGATCGCGACGCTCGGGGTGCGCGGCGCGCCGTGCATCGGCGTCTTCGGCGCATACGGGATCGCGCTCGCGCGACGAACCCATGGTCCGGGCGACGCGTTCGGCGCGGCCGCGCGACGGATCC
>CAZZYZ010000172.1:0-6338 GCA_964658425.1 Vulcanimicrobiota bacterium
GGGCTTCACGATGAGCGTCGTCGCGAACGTCGCGAGCGCGCGCGAGCTCGCCTTTCTCCCGAACGGCGATCTGCTCGTCGGCACGGACGGCGATTCCGTCTCGATCGTCCCGAACGCCGACGCCGCCGGCATCGCGGGCGTCGCGAAGGCGTTCGCGACCGTCGGCGACGCGCCGGCGGCCGGCGTCGCATACGGCGCGGGCAACGTGTACGTCGCCTCGCAGACCACGCTCTGGCGCATCCCGTACGTGACCGGCGCGACGAGCGGTGCCGCGACGAAGATCGCGAGTTACCGGCAGGGGCCGATCGCGCCGAACAGCGACGGCGACGTGCATCGCACCGCTTCGGTCGCGGTCGGGACGTCACAGCTCTTCGTCTCCGTCGGGTCGTCGTGCAACGCGTGCGTCGAGGCCGATCCGACCCGCGCGACCGTACAGCGGCTCGCGCTCGACGGCGGCGGCATGACGACGTATGCGACGCGCATCCGCAACGCGATGGCGCTCGCCGTCGATCCGGCGACGGACGTGCTCTGGGCCGGCGGCGCGGGCCAAGACTCGCTGCCGAGCGGCCATCCCTACGAATACTTCGATGCGGTCGGCACGCACGCGGCCGTTGTCGATTACGGCTGGCCCGCGTGCGAGGAGAATCGCACGGCATACGTCGGTGGATCGGACTGCTCGAACGTCGCCGTACCGCGCGTCGAGTTTCCGGCGTATTCGACGCTCGTCGGAGCCGCGTTCTATCCCACGACCGCGAGCGGCCCGTACGCGTTTCCCGCGGCCTATCGGGGCGGCGTCTTCGTAACGTCGCACGGGAGTTGGCACGTCATCGCGGGCCATCACGTCCCCCCGCGCGTCGCCTTCGTCGCACTCTCGGGAGATTCGCCCGCGACGGCCGTCGATTGGTCGAACCCGAGCGCGCAATGGTCCGAATTCGTCGGCGGCTTTCAGCAGAACGCGAACGGCGACGAGCGCATCGGCCGCCCCACCGGCATCACCGTCGGTCCGAACGGCAGCCTCTTCGTCGCCGACGACCAGACGGGGAACATCTATCGGATCCGGCCTTAAGCGTCACCGCTTCCGCGGTTCGCTCGTCGCGTCGGCCGTCTGCCTGGGTGAGCACGTTCGCCAGCGCTCACGTCATCGGTCGTTACGTGACGGTGCCTCTTTCACTCGGGCTTGAAGATAATCGTCGCGAGCGGCGGCAAGGTCACGTTGAGCGAGAAGGGCAGGCCGTCGAGGCCGTATTCTTCGGCGTGGACGCGATCGTTGCGGACGCCGCTTCCGCCGTAGCGCGTATCGTCGGTATTGATCGCTTCCGAATACGAACCGCCCGCGGGGACGCCGAAGCGGTAGTTGTACCGCACGACGGGCGTGAAGTTCGTGACGCAGACGACGAAGTCGCGGGGTGCTTGCCCGCGCCGGATGAGAACGAGGACGGCCTGCTCCTTATCGGAGCGCACGAATTGCATCCCGTCGCGCTCCTCGTCGAGTTCGTGCAGCGCGCGCAGACCCGCGTACGTTCGATTGAGATCGCGCGTGAGCTCCGTCAACCCGGCGTGCAGCGGCGAAGCGAGTTCGTGCCAATCGAGGCTGTGATCGTGATTCCACTCGCCGCGCTGACCGAACTCGCCGCCCATGAAGACGAGCTTTTTGCCCGGGTGGTAATACATGAACCCGAAGAAGGCGCGCAGGTTCGCGAACTGCTGCCAATCGTCGCCCGGCATCTTACCGAGCAGCGATCCTTTGCCGTAGACGATCTCGTCGTGCGACAGCGGCAGCACGAAATTCTCGTTGAATGCGTACACGAAGCTGAACGTCAGGCCGTCTTGATCGTAGCCGCGGAAGAGCGGATCCGTCTGGATGTAATGCAGCGAATCGTGCATCCAGCCCATGTTCCACTTGTAGCCGAAGCCGAGGCCGCCCGCGTACACGGGCGCGGAGACGCGCGGCCAATCCGTCGATTCTTCCGCCATCGTGACAGCGCCCGTCCCGAGTCCGTACACGGCTTCGTTCGTGCGTTGCAAGAACGCGACGGCACCCAGATTTTCGCGGCCGCCGAATTTGTTCGGAACCCACGCATCCGCTTTGCGGCTGAAATCGAGATAGAGCATCGATGCGACGGCATCGACGCGCAGCCCGTCGATGTGATACGTCTCGATCCAGAAGAGCGCGTTCGAGATGAGATAGTTCACGACTTCGGTGCGATCGAAGTTGAAGATCAGCGTGTTCCAGTCGGGCTGAAATCCCTGACGCGGATCGGCGTGCTCGTAGAGATGCGTACCGTCGAAAAGCCCGAGACCGTGGGCGTCCGTCGGAAAATGCCCCGGCACCCAGTCGAGCAGCACGGCGAGCCCCGCCTGGTGCGCGCGGTCGACGAACTCCGCGAACTCTTCGGGCGTGCCGTAGCGAAACGTCGGCGCGTACATGCCGATCGTTTGATAGCCCCACGAGCCGTAGAACGGATGCTCCGCGACCGGCAAGAGTTCGATGTGCGTGTAGCCGAGATCGACGACGTAGGGGATCAGCGCATCCGCGAGTTCGCGGTACGTCAAGAAACGATCGCCGTCGGCGCGACGCCACGATCCGAGATGAACCTCGTAGATCGAGATCGGCGCGTCGCGACGTTGCGCGGCCTCGCGGCGCGCGAGCCATTCGGCGTCGTGCCATTCGGCTTTGCCGGGGATCGCGACGATCGACGCGGTTCCGGGCGGCGGCTCGCACGCGAACGCGAACGGGTCGGATTTGAGCGGCAGCACGTTGCCCTCGTTGCCGAGGATCTCGTATTTATAGAGCGCTCCGACCCCGACGCCCGGTAAGAAGATCTCCCAAATGCCCGAGCCCGCATGCCGCATCACGTGCCGGCGGCCGTCCCAGGTGTTGAAATCGCCGACGACCGAAACGCGGCGCGCGTTCGGCGCCCAGACCGCGAACGAAAACCCCGCGACGCCGTCGATCGTGCGCGCGTGCGGCCCGAGGCACGTGAAGAGCCGTTCGTGGCGGCCTTCGCCGATGAGATGCAGATCGAGCTCGCCGAGGACCGTTCCGAAACGATACGGATCCTCGATCTCCCACGACGCGTTGCCCGCGTGGAGGCGCAAGCGATACGCGAGCGGCGGCTTCGCCTTCGGAACCGCGCCGCTGAAGAAGCCCTCCCACGCGCGACGCGGCAACTCGGCGAGGACGCGGCCCTTCGCATCGATCGCTTCGACACGTTCGGCGTCGGGAGCGAACACGCGGATCTCGACGCCGTCTTTCGTCGCGTGCGGCCCGAGCACGGCGAACGGATCGCCGTGCGTCGCCGCGACGATCGCGTGCATCTCGTGCGTATCGATCATCGGCCGCTCGCCGCGGGTGCCGGCTCGTCGTTCAAGATGGTCCCGAGGATCCCGCGGATCCCCTCGAGCGGGATCCGGACCCACGACGGGCGATTCGCGAGCTCGTACGACATTTCGTAGAACGCCTTTTCCAGCACGAAGAGATCGAGGACGCGCCGTGCGAGCTCGGGCGCTGCGGGGTACGATGCCGCGCCGTCCATCGAATCGCGATAGCCGCGCAGAAACGCCTCGCGACTGCGCCGTTCCCATTGCGCCGCGAGCGGCTCGAGCGAGACGGTTTGATCGGCGCGATCGGCCTGAACGCCGCGCATCCCGGCGACCGCGGCGTAATTGAGCGAACGCAGCATCCCGGCCACGTCTCGCAGCGGCGACGATTTCGTACGCCGTTCGGAGAGCGGCCGGCCGGGCTCGCCTTCGAAATCGACGATCATGAAATCGTCTGCGACGGTGAGGACCTGCCCGAGATGGTAATCGCCGTGGAAGCGCGTCTTCACGAACGACGCGTCCCCGAGCTTCGGAAGGTGCAGCGCGGCAAAAACCGCTTCGCGGCGCTCGAGTAGCGTGCGCGCGAACGCCTGGAGATCGCTCGGAATGCGATCGATCTCGCGCTCGAGCGTCGCGAGCGCAGCCTTCGCGCTCGCGATCGCCTGCGCGACCCAGGCATCGAGATCGCCGTCGGTCACGGGCTCGGGATCGAAGGCCGCGTCGCCCGTCTTCGTCGCGAACGCGCGATGGAGTTCTGCCGTGCGCATCCCGAGGCGGCGCATCCGTTCGGTGAAGAGCCGATGCGGATCCTCGGGCCGATCTTCGACGCGCGCCGTCTGATCGGCCGGGATCGGGGCCGACTCGTCGAGCCCGTGATGCAGCGAACGCGCGTCGTCGAAATAGCGATCGAGGTAGGCGAGCGTCGTCGACCACGCGTCGCCCTGATTGTTGATGAACTGCTGAACGATGCAGAGTGCGGTCTTCGTGCCCTCCGCATCGACGTGCTCGACGTATCCGTAGAGCGGCGGCGAGTTGCTGTAGCCGACCGCATCGAGGAATCGTGCGATCTCGAGCTCGGGCTGAGCGCCCGCCTGCAGCCGGCGATAGCCCTTGACGACGATCTTCTCATCGACGATCAGCGACGTGTTGCTCTGCTCGACGTCGAGCCGCCGGATCTTCGCGTTCGGCGCGAATTCGATCGCCCGCATCGCCGCCGTTTGCGCGGCGACGAAGGTTCCACCGCGCGTCGACGTGAGCGAACGCTCGGCGCGAATCGCGTCGATGAGCGCGTAGACGAACGAATCGATCGCGAATCCGTCGTACATGTAGCCGCCGGTCGGCCCGGAGCGCGTGCGCGTGATCGTCGCGCGGACGAGTGCCGCCGGGCGATCGTCGCCGTCGTCTTCCACGACGGTCAGCGGGAGGAAATACCGATTCCCCGCTTCGACGATCGTGAGCGATGCGGCGACGCCCTCCGCGAGTTGGACGGTGTCGACGACGGGCGCGCTCGCGAGCCGCGTCCCCTTGTCCGCGAACCAGCGCTGCTTCGGAAGGTACGCGGGCAGCGCGTCGTTCTCGAACGCGAGGCGCGATTTCGCGCCGAGCGCCGTGCCGCTCCCGGCGCGCGGGAGCACGAGCGTGACGAGTTCCGGCATCAGCTCGGGCGCGTCGTTATCCCACGCGGGCGCCTGCGCCGTATCGGAGAGCAGGAACCAGTAGAATCCGTGGCCCGGCAGCGAGAGAACGTACCGATCGTTCGTGATCGTCGCGAACGCGCTCCAGCCGACCATCTCGACCGGGACGCGGCCGGAGAATGCGGAGAGATCGAGGCCGACTTGTTGTGCGGAGCGCGAGAGGTTCGCGACGCAGAGCACGATCTGATCCTCGTACTCGCGCACGTACGCGATGATCTTCCGGTTCGCCGGTTGTAAGAACGACAGCGTCCCGCGACCGAAGACCTTGTACCCCTGACGGACCGCGATCATCTTGCGCAGCCAATTGATATTGGAGGACGGGCTGCGCATCTGCGATTCGACGTTGACCGTCTGATAGCCGTAGACGGCGTCTTGAATCGGCGGAAGGAAGAGCCGCGCGGGATCGGAGCGCGAGAAGCCGCCGTTGCGGTCGATCGACCACTGCATCGGCGTGCGAACGCCGTCGCGATCGTTGAGATAGACGTTGTCGCCCATCCCGATCTCGTCGCCGTAATAAACGATCGGCGTGCCGGGCATCGAGAGCAGCAACCCGGTCAGGAGTTCGATGCGGCGGCGATCGTTCTCCATCAGCGGCGCGAGCCGGCGCCGGATCCCGACGTTGATGCGCGCCCGCGGTTCCGTCGCGTAGATGCGATACATGTTATCGCGCTCGCGATCGGTGACCATCTCGAGCGTCATCTCGTCGTGATTGCGCAGGAAGATCGCCCACTGACAGCTCTCGGGGATGTCGGGCGTTTGGCGCATGATGTCGAGGATCGGATAGCGGTCCTCCTCGGCGATCGCCATGAACATGCGCGGCATGAGCGGGAAGTGAAACGCCATGTGGCATTCGTCGCCGTCGCCGAAATACGGCCGCACGTCCTCGGGCCACTGGTTCGCTTCCGCGAGGAAGATCTTGTCGCTGTATTCGGCATCCATCACGCGGCGCAGCGTCTTGAGCACCTCGTGCGTCTCGGGCAGATTCTCGCAATTCGTGCCCTCGCGTTCGACGAGATAGGGCACGGCATCGAGCCGTAGTCCGTCGACGCCGGCATCGAGCCAGAAACGCATCACGTTGAGCACGGCTTCGACGACGCGCGGATTGTCGTAATTGAGGTCGGGCTGATGGGAGAAGAAGCGGTGCCAATAGTATTCGCCCGCGACCGGATCCCACGTCCAATTCGAAGTCTCGGTATCGGTGAAGATGATCCGCGTGCCGTCGTACTTCTTGTCCGTATCGCTCCAGACGTAGAAGTCGCGCCAGATCGAACCCTTCTTCGCGTTACGCGCGCGCTGGAACCACGGATGCTGATCGGAGGTGTG
>CAZZYZ010000173.1:0-6271 GCA_964658425.1 Vulcanimicrobiota bacterium
GGCGTATGCGCCCGCGTTCGCCGGAAAGATGGCCGTCGAAGCGGTCGATCGCGCTATGCGCGGCGAGGGCGCGCCCTCGCCCGCCTGGGAAGGCGAGGACGGCTTCGTCGCGTGGCTGCTCGACGGTCCGAGCGCGCGATACGACGTATCGCTGCCCGAACGCGGCGAACGCAAACGCGCGATTCTCGAGACGTACACGAAAGAGCATTCGGCGGAATATCAGAGTCAAGCGCTCATCGATCTCGCGCGCTCGCTGCGTTCCCGGATCGACGACACGACGCGTATTCGTAGGATCGTGATCCACGCGAGCCATCACACGCATACCGTGATCGGCACGGGCGCGAACGATCCGCAAAAAATGGATCCGCTCGCGAGCCGGGAGACGCTCGATCATTCGATCCCGTACATCTTCGCGGTCGCCCTCGAAGACGGCGCGTGGCATCACGAGCGTTCGTACGCGCGCGAACGCGCGATGCGACCCGAGACGATCGCCCTTTGGCACGCGATATCGACCGTGGAAGATCCCGAGTGGACGCGGCGCTATCACAGTCACGATCCGAGCGAGATCGCGTTCGGCGGCCGAGTCGTCGTCACGCTCGACGACGGCCGGACGCTCGAGGCGTCGCTCGCCGTCGCCGACGCCCATCCGCTCGGTACCCGGCCGTTCGGGCGCGACGACTACGTGCGCAAGTTCCGTACGCTCGCCGATGGGATCGTCACGCCGCGCGAACAGGAACGCTTTCTCGCGACCGTCGCCCGGTTACCGGATCTCGAGCCGCACGAACTGCTCGGTCTGCACGTCGCGGTCGATCCGGCGGTTCTCGGAGATACGTCGGCGCGCGGTATCTTCGATTACGAGGCACCGGCGCGTGCGTCAGACGCGCCGGCACGTGCCCGTGCCTAAGAAATCGGTCGCGCTCTCGGGTGTCGTCGCCGGGACGACCGCTCTCTGCAGCGTCGGCCACTCCGGCAACGATCTCCGTTACCGCGGCTACGATATTCTCGAGCTCGCGGAAGCATGCTCGTTCGAGGAGATCGCGCATCTCCTAATTCACGGTGCGTTGCCGACGGCGAGCGAACTCGATGCATATCGAGCGAAACTCGCGGCCTCGCGCGCGATCGTGCCCGAGGTGCGGTCGCTGCTCGAGACGCTGCCGGCGACGGCGCATCCGATGGACGTGATGCGGACCGCGGTCTCGACGCTCGGCTGCGTGCGCCCCGAGGGAAGCGAACGCGATCCGGCCGCCGCGCGCGAGATCGCCGACCGGCTCGTCGCCTCGCTCGGCTCGATGTTGCTCTCCTGGTACGCGTTCTCGCGCGAGGGGCGGCGGCTCGACGTCGAGACGGAGGACGCGACGATCGGCGGCCATTTTCTGCGCCTGCTACACGGCGCGGCGCCGAGCGAGTCGCACGTGCGCGCGATGGATACTTCGCTGATCCTCTACGCCGAGCACGAGTTCAACGCGTCGAGCTTCACGGCTCGCTGCATCGCGGGGACGGGTGCCGATATCTATTCGGCGATCGTCGGCGCGATCGGCGCGCTCGGCGGCCCGAAGCACGGCGGTGCCAACGAAGCCGCGTTCGTGATCCAGCGGCGCTACCACGATGCCGATGAAGCCGAGGCCGACATTCGCCGACGGATGATCGAGCGCGAGGTCATCATCGGCTTCGGCCATCCGGTCTACACGATCTCCGATCCGCGCAACGGCGTCATCAAAGCGCTCGCGCGCCGGCTCGGCGAGGAGTCGGGATCGCTGCGGCGCTACGAGATCGCCGAGCGGATCGAAACGGTGATGGCCGATACGAAGCGCATGTTCGCGAATCTCGATTGGTTTAGTGCCGTAGCATACGACGCGCTCGGGATCCCGCCCGCGCTCTTCACGCCGCTCTTCGTC
Organism: Vulcanimicrobiota bacterium; assembly: GCA_964658425.1. GTDB lineage: Bacteria > Vulcanimicrobiota > Vulcanimicrobiia > Vulcanimicrobiales > Vulcanimicrobiaceae > CAZZYZ01. The sequence goes on from CAZZYZ010000173.1 coordinate 1,896, forward strand.
GTCTCGCGGACCGCTGGCTGGGCCGCGCACGTGCTCGAGCAGCGCGCCGATAACAAGATCATTCGCCCCTCGGCCGAGTACGTGGGCCCCGAGAACCGCCCGTTCGTCCCGATCGCGCGGCGCGCCGAGCCGAGCGCGGGGTAGCTCCTTCGGCGGCGAACGGACGAGCATGGCAGATTCACCGGGGGCTCGGTTTCGCGCGGCCGTCGCGGCCGAGAGGCCGCTACAAATCGCGGGCGCCGTCAACGCGTACACGGCGCGGATGGCGGAGCGAACCGGGTTCAAGGCGCTCTATCTTTCGGGCGGCGGCGTCGCGGCCAACTCGCTCGGCATGCCTGACCTCGGGATCAGCACGATGGACGACGTCCTCATCGACGTCCGCCGCATCACGGACGTGACGGCGGCGCCGTTGCTCGTCGACATCGATACCGGCTGGGGCGGCGCGTTCAACATCGCGCGCACGATCCGTTCGATGTCGAAAGCCGGCGCGGCCGCCGTCCATATGGAGGACCAGGTCTCCGAAAAACGCTGCGGGCATCGCCCCGGCAAAGCGCTCGTCGCGACGGACGAGATGGTCGATCGCATCACGGCCGCGGTCGACGCGCGACCGGACGACGCGTTCGTCATCATGGCGCGCACCGACGCACTCGCAAGCGAAGGCCTCGACGCCGCGATCGATCGCGCACGCGCCTACGTGGCCGCCGGCGCCGACATGATCTTCGCCGAGGCCGCGCGCGATCTCGGCGACTATCGCGCGTTCAAAGCCGCGCTCGGCGACGTGCCGATCCTCGCGAACGTCACCGAGTTCGGGCAGACCCCGCTCTTCACACGCGAGCAGTTATGCGACGCGGGCGTCGATATGGTACTGTACTGTTGCGCGGCATACCGCGCCATGAACGCGGCCGCGCTTCGGACGTACGAGACGATCCGCTCGACCGGAACGCAAGCCTCGATCGTCCCGGAAATGCAGACGCGCAGCGACCTCTACGACGCGCTCGGCTACCATGCATACGAACAGAAACTCGACGCGTTGTTCGCGCGGCGCACGCCCGGTGCGTAGCCCGCTTTCGCGATTAGACGCTACGCCGGAAACGAGCGGCGGTCGTCCTCTTCGAGGAGGTCGAGCGCGAGTTTGAGATCCGGCCGTTCGCGGGTGAACGGGAAGATCGAGCGCACCCGCTCCGGGTCCGTGCCGCCGAACGGTTCGCGCGAGCTCACGTACGCGTTCCACGCGGCCACGGCGTCGGGGTTCGCGCGCGCGAGCACGAATGCGCCGACCTCGGCATCGTCGCTCGCGTGAGCGACGGCCTCCACGAACGCCTCGACCGCGATCCCGAACTCCTCGAGCATGTCCTCGGAGAAACCGCCGAGACGATACGCGCCGGATTCGCCGCCGGGGAGCGACGCGCGCGCCTTGTCGATCGTTCGCGGCAGAAAGATCACCCCGGCGATCTCCGCGCGCGGCGGACGCGGTGGGATGGTTCGTAAGTCGAGCGGTTTCATCACGTCCCGCAATCGCTGCGGGCAGCGCGGGGTTTCGGTCGAGTTCGTTCGATAGGGCGACCGGGTATCGCAGGGCCGCTCTCGTAATCGAACGGGCATGGCCGAACCCACGATCAACGTCTACGAGGCTTTCGAGCGCGTCCATCAGATCATCGAACATTCGGGCGTCGAGAGCCCCGAGGACGCGACGCCGCTCGATCGCGCCGAGTATCGCCTGCAGATCAACAAGCTCGTCGAAGGGCTCGTCGAGCTGCTCCATCACGCGGCCGAACACGGCCTGCTGACGCTCGATGCGGGCGAAGCCGAGTACAATCTCACGACGCACGACATCGGCGTCTACAATGTCGGCGGCGAAGAGCCGGCCGCGAAGCGCAACGTGGCGATCCGCGTGCCGTCGCACTTCATCGCAGGGCGTTCGCTCGACGACGCCGTCGGATCGCTCGCGGCCGTGACGGTCGAGACGACGGCCGATCTCTTCGTCGCCGAGAACGCGTGGCGGCGCCTCGTCACGAACGAGGACGAGCGCATGGAAGCGATCCTGCTCGAAGCGTGGCATCTCAGCGTCGAGCGCATCATCGCGCGCGTCACGCCGAGCGTGCAGCGCATGGATGCGGCCGGCCTCTTCCGCGTTTACGACGCCCGCACGGACGATCTCTATCTGCCGAGCGCGATCGTGCCGGGCGAAGACGGCGTCACGATGCACGTCGTCATCACGTCGAACGAACCGCCGAAGCCGCGCGCACCGCGCAAGAAAACACCCGCGCGAGCGACCGCTGCGAAAAAGCCGCGCGCGAAAAAATCGCGTTAGGCGACGTCCCAGAGCATCGCACGCGCCCAACCACCGCTACAGCCTCGTAGTTTTACGGGTGCGCCGACGAACAATCGCTTGCGGCCGTCCATCACGCCGTCCGGGATGAACAGGTCTTCGATGATGAACTTCCCCGCGCCGAGTAAGCTCAGATGCGGCGGCCGGCCGAGCGCCGGATCGCCGTAGCCGCCGAGGCTCACCGCGTCGATGCCGACACCCTTCGCGCCGCACGCGACGAGGTAGTCGGCTCCGTCGCCGCTGAGATACGGCCATTGCGTGAGAAACGACGGCGTCGATGCGCGCTCGTGGCCCCAGCCCGTGTTGAGCAGGACGATATCGCCCGGTTCGATCGACGCGCTCGTGAGATCGGCGCGCTCGATCGGCGACGCCGGCGCTTTCTTACGGCGCAGATCGACGATGGTCGCGGGCCCGACGTACGTCTCGAGCGGGACTTCGTCGATCGCTTTGCCGCCCGCCAAGAAATGGCTCGGCGCGTCGCAATGCGTCCCCGTATGCGAACTGATCTCGACGATCTCTTTCTCGACGCCGTCGATCGCGAGCGCATAGATACGATGCACCCGTGCGGGCCGCGGCGGATCGTCGCAATATTGCGGGCAATCGTCGAAAACGGGTTGGCTTAGATCGTAGATTTTCGTCGGCACCATCACGGCCGAGCTACTTCGAGAGCTCGGCGAGCTCCGCTTGAAAGCTGCCGATATCGTCGAACGATCGGTAGACGCTCGCGAATCGAATGTACGCGACCTTATCGATCCGCTTGAGCGCCTCCATCAGCTTCTCGCCGACCATCGAGGCGGGCACCTCGTTCTCGCCGCGCGAGAAGAGCTCGCGCTCGATCGAGGCGACCATCTCTTCGAGCTGCGCGTCGGAGACCGGCCGCTTCTCGCACGCCCGCCGCAGCCCGCTGAGGACCTTATCGCGATTGTATTGCTCGCGCCGGCCGTCTTTCTTGACGACGAAGAGGCGCGGCGCTTCCATTCGCTCGTACGTGGTAAAGCGATGCTTGCAATCCAAGCATTCGCGGCGGCGCCGAACGACGGTCTCGTCATCGCGAGAATCGACGACGCGCGTCTCGCTTTTCCGACAGGTCGGACAGATCAGTTGCGGGCGAGCCTCCGGGGGAAGCCCGACGCTAGAAACGCCGGGGACCCCTCGTCGCGGGCGAAAGCCCAAGATGTGGGGTCCTAGCGAGTATACGCCACTAGGGAACGAGCCGCAAACCGCGGCGGCCCGAAGCTAGGTCGAGGCGCCGATCTTGAACATCTTCGTGCCGCACTCCGGGCACTTGCCCTCGGTCGCCGGACGGCCGTTCTTCATCTCGATCTGCTTGTGGTCTTGCATCTCACGCTTGGTCTTGCACTTGACGCAGTACGCTTGGGGGGCTGCCATGTAAGTTTTCCTCTCGGTGCGCGCACGTCCGGGCGGGTTCCGCCGAGTGCCTGCGAGCACAATTCCGCCGTCCATTCTGAGGACGGGGGCGGTTTCCTCGCACGATCCTTGTTGCGGAGCCCCCTCGTCGCGATGAGCGGGTGATGGATTTGGAGCACCCGCGCTTCGCATTCCGCCCCGAGCTCCACGCCGCACGCCCGCGCCTCGCGCCCTCGGCGCGTTTCGAGGGGCTCTGGAGCGTCGGCGATCTCGCCTGCTTGCAGGGCCCGACGGTCGCCGTCGTCGGCTCGCGCGCCCCGTCGGACGGGGCTCGGCAGCGCGCGGAGCGGCTCGGGCACGATCTCGCGCGGGCCGGGATCTGCGTCATCAGCGGCCTCGCGCTCGGGATCGATGCGGCAGCCCATGCGGGCGCCCTCGCCGCGCGCGGGCCGACCGTCGGGATCCTCGGCGGCGGTCATCGGCAGTTCTTTCCACGCCGTAACCGGCCGCTCGCGGAGGCGATCTGCGCGGGCGGCGGCGCGGTCCTCTCGCCGTACGCACCCGACGAACCGGCCCGCCCGGGGCAATTTTTGCAGCGCAACGGCATCGTCGCGGCGCTCGCGGATGCCGTCGTGATCGTCGAGGCGGCCGCACGCAGCGGGGCGCTCAACACGGCCGG
>CAZZYZ010000174.1:0-6198 GCA_964658425.1 Vulcanimicrobiota bacterium
AATTCTCGCCCTCGAACACGGCCCGAGCGACTTTCGGGCGGCCGTCGCGCGTTTCTATTCCGGCGACGACACGAATGCGGCTCCGGCCGAGGTGGCGTCGCTCATCGACGGGATCGCGGCGGCGGGCGGCCTGCACAAGACGCGCGAGGCGATCAACGGGTACGTGGAACGAGCGAAGATGTCGCTCGCGCCGCTCGGCTCGGTCTCCGCACGCGCCGAGCTCGTCGAACTCGCCGACGCCCTGAGCCGGGAGAGCGCGGCCCGCGCGCGGTAACTCTCGGCATCGCCCCGAGGGAAGGAACCTCCGATGTTCGGAAATCCAATGGAGATCGCAATTTTGGTCGGTGCGGCCGTCTTGCTTTTCGGTGCCGACAAGGTTCCGAAATTCGCACGCGGCATCGGGCAAGCGAAGAAAGAGTTCATGGTCGGCCAGGCCGAGGCGGACGTCGCCGCGGAGCACGCCCGCAACGACGCGCGGACGCGATTGGAAGCCGAGCGGGCGCGCGAATCGACGATGACCGAGACCGCGCAATCCAACGGCGTCGTCATCGGCGCGCCCTCGGTCCATCCCGAGCCGCCGGCTCCGCGCAACTAGCCCGCCACGTCGTTGCTCGCGGAACGTCCCCCGGTCGTCGAACCGGTGTGGGATCAGAAAGAGATGCCGTTCACGGAGCACCTGCGGGAGCTCCGTAACCGTCTTTTCGTCGCCCTGATAACGGTCGCGGTACTCGGCGTCGGGATGTTCATCCCCGCCCCGCACGTCATCGTATGGCTGAAGGACGAGTATCTCGGGAAGGGCGTCGCGCTCCACGCCTTCTCGCCGACCGACGTCATCTTCACCGAATTCAAATTCGCGCTCTACGGCGCGATCGTGCTCGGACTCCCCGTCATCCTCTATCAAATCTGGATGTTCATCGTTCCGGCGTTCCACCCGAGCACGCGCAAAGTCGTATACGCGTACATCGCGCCGTCGCTGCTCCTGGCGGGGCTCGGCATCGCGTTCTGCCACTTCTTCATCATCCGCCGCGTATTGACGTCGCTGCTCGGGATCACGAATCAGATCGCGGAGCAGACGTTCGGCGTCGAACCGACGCTCAACATCATCTTGCTGACGTTCCTCGCGTTCGCACTCGTCTTCCAAACGCCGATGGTGATGGTCGCGCTCGCGCGGATCGGACTCGTGAACGTACCGATGCTGCGCACGGGCCGGCGCTACGCCGGGATGGGGATCCTCTTACTCGGCGGATTCGCCGCGCCCGACGGTTCGCCGATCACCATGCTGTTGATCGCGGGGCCGATGTACGTGCTCTACGAGATCAGCATCGTGGTGATCGTCGTGCTGCAGCGGTCGTGGCGCCGCGATCTCGATAAAACGTAGTCGATACGGATGACGTCTTAGGTGAATATGGCTCGCGCGTTCCCGCCCCCAGCCGTCCTGCGCTCGAATTTCCGAGGCGCGCTCGACGAGATCCTCGGGCAGCTTTCGAATTTTTGGTTCGGGATGTCGTTGCTCGCGATCTGGGGCGTGATGACGCTCATCGGCGTCGTCGTCGATCAAGATAAAGATGCGAGTTTCTACGTCCAGAATTACACGCCGGCGCTCGCGCGGCTCGTGCTGCGGCTGCACCTCGACAACATCTATCACTCGCCCGCGTATCTCGGGATCATCGGCTTCATCCTCGCCTGCATGACGCTCGCGACGTTCTATCGCGTCATCCCCAAACGCTTGCCGCCGCTGCGATCGGTGAAGATCGACGCCATCCCGCTCAATGCGAGCGTGACGATCCGCGGCGACGAAGCGACCGTTCGCGAGCGCGTCGAGGCGTTCTTCGCGAAGCGCGGCTTTCAGGTGCGTAAGCGCGAGCTCGGCGGGACCGAATGGACCTTCGCCGACAAGCACAACTGGGCGCGCCGCGGCGTGCTCGTCGCGCACGTCGGCTTCGTGATCATCGCGGCGGGCACGACGCTCTATTGGGCGTTCGGCTACAGCGGGCAGACGATCATCGTCTCGGGCGACGCGGTCACGATCCCGCAGAATGGGACGACGTTCAAGCTCGATCGCTTCCGATATCAGATCCAGCCGATTCAGACGCGCAGCGGCGTCGTGTATCAGCCGATCGACTATGTTTCCGACATGACGATCACGCCGAAGGACGGCAAGCCGTTCGACGCGGTGCTGCGCGTCAATCATCCGCTCGATTACGACGGGACGAATTACTATCAGGCGTCGTACGGATTCGCCGTCGGCTTCACGGTCACGAAGGACGGGAAGCCGCTCCCAAACGCGCCGCTCGGCCCGCTCAAGGAGGGCGAGGCCTTCCAGATCGGCGATTCGTCGCGCTCCGTGCAATACGCGAAGTTCGTCGGAACGATCGGCCCGAATCAGACCGTCGGGTCCGATCCGCGGCCGAACAATCCGGGCGTCCTGCTCAGCGTGTTCGACGGCGCGCAGAGCATCGGCAGCGTGCTCGTCCCGCTCGAGGGCGGGATCGATCTCGGCAACGGTTACCACCTCGGCGTCGGTCGGTACACGCTCTACAGCGGCATCCAATATCGCCATGATCCCGGCATCCCGCTCGTCGGGGTCGGCGCGTTCGTGCTCCTCGCCGGGCTCTGCATCTCGTTTTATTTCTTGCCCGCGCGTTTCTACGTTCGGGTCGACGGCGCGGAACGCGCGTGGAACGTCGGCATCGCCGCGACGACCGTCAAGGGCTACGATATCTACGAGGAGCAGTTCGACGCACTCGTTCGCGATCTCGAACGCAACGAAACGACCCCGCTTCCGCCGCTCAAACCGGCCGGAGCCTTCGCCTAGCCTCCGAGCGAACGCGTGAACTCCGTGCCTCGCCGGGCCGATGGTACGACACATGGCGCCCTCGAAAGCACACTTCGCGGCGATCGACGGTTTGCGCGCCGTCGCCGTTCTCAGCGTCATCGCGTACCACGCGCTCGGGCGCATCTCCGCGACGCATCCAGCTAGCGCGGGCGCGATCGCGATCGGAACGCGCGGCGTCGATCTCTTCTTCGTCATCTCGGGCTTTTGTCTCGCGTATCCGGTGCTCGTCGCGCATCGGGCGGGGGTCGGTCGACCTCTGGACGCGAGCGCTTACCTGCATTTCCTCGGGCGGCGGTTCAGCCGGATCGCCCCGCCGTTCTACGCGGCGGTCGCGCTCTTCGGCGTTTTGGCATTCACGCCGTTCGGCGCGCCGACGGCCGCGGCGTCGCACCCGAACGCACTCGCGATCGCGGGGGATGCCTTCGCCGATCTCACGTTCTCCCCGGCGACCAACCCCGTGCTCGACGGCTCGTTCTGGACGCTCGGCTTCGAGATGGCGTGGTATGTCGTCTGTCCGTTCGCGATCGCGCTCTACGTTCGGAGTCGCCTCGCGTTCCTGCTCGCGGGGCTCGCGCTCTACGCGTGCTATTTCTCGCCGTTCGGCCCCGCGGAAGCGGGCTGTCTGCCGACGTTCATGCTCGGTATCGTCGCAGCCGATCTCGCCTTGCGCGGCGGCCGCGGGCGCGGAGCGATCGCCCGGCTCGCACTCCCGACCCTCGCGGTCGCGATCGCGACGCAGGTGCGCGATCCCGGGGCCGATCACGGCGATCCGCTGTGGGCGCTCGCATCGTTCACGCTCGTGGTCGCGGGGACGACGGGCATCGCCGCCCGCGCGTTCGGCTGGCGGCCGTTCGCCTGGATCGGGCTCGTCTCGTACGCGATCTATCTCGCGCACCAGCCGGTCCTGGATTGGCTGCTCGCGCGCGGCGCACCGTGGTATCTCGCGGCCGCCGCCGGTATCGGCACGGGCGTCCTCTTTTGGTGGACCGTGGAGCGGCCACTCGCCCGGCCCGAGCGGCGACGGGCGCTCGAGAACGCGCTCGGCGGATTCGCGCGCCGGGCGCTGCGGAACTCCTCGGTCGCGCGGCGCGTTTTCCGGACCTCGTCTCGCGACGCAGTAGATGCCGTCTCGGCAGTCTAAGCCACCACCCGAGGTTATGGCATGAACACAGACCAGCTCCTGATCGTCATCGCGATCTCCGCGTACATCATGAGTACGCTCGCTTTCCTGACGTTCTTCCTGTCGCGCGACCGCGTCTCGAAGCTCATCGGTATCCCGTTCGCGTTCATCGGCTGCGCCGTGCAATTCGTCGAGCTCGTGTATCGCTTTCAGACGAGCCACATCTGGCCGCTGACCAATCTCTACGGGTCGCTCTCGCTCTTCTCGGCGATGAGCGTCGCGATCTTCATCGGCTTCGCGATCAAGTACGACCTGTGGTTCATCGGCGGCTTCGTCGAGGCGATCGCGGCCTCGTTCCTCGCGTACGCGCTGACGTGGAACGAGGGCTACCTGCCCGCCGTCCCGGCGCTGCAATCGTATTGGATCAAAATCCACGTGCCGCTGGTCGTCACGTCGTACGCGGCGTTCATGGTCGCGGCGGTCACGTCGATTCTGTATCTCATCAAGTTCTACGGCGAACGCTCCCTCGAGCGGACGGCCGCGCGCGGCTTCACCGTGCGCGGTGCCGCCGCGGGCGGGCCGGGCGGCGCCGTCTCGATGCAGGCGTACGCCGAGGCGCCGCAGCGCCGGATCGTCGGCGGCGATCTGCCCGCGCTCGCGTCCGAAGCGGCGGCCGGCAACCCGCTCGCGCTTTGGCTCGCGACGCTGCCGTCGCTCGCGAAGCTCGACATCATGACGTACCGCATCGTCGCCGTCGGGCTGCCGCTGCTCACGGTCGGGATCATCACGGGCGCGTGGTGGGCGAAAGAGGCGTGGGGCGCATACTGGCAGTGGGATCCCAAGGAGACGGCCGCACTCGCATCCTGGATCATCTACGCGATGTACATGCATCTCCACACGCGCAACGCCTGGCGCGGTCAGCGCTCCGCGTGGCTCTCGGTCATCGGCTTCATCTCGATCATGTTCTGCTACCTCGGCGTGAACATTTGGGTGAGCGGACTCCACAGCTACAAGATGTAGCTCGCGGCCTTCGCAGCCGATAGTGAGAAGAGCCGCGTAGCGTCGCGGCTCTTTTCACGTAGCCCTGCGAACGGAGAAAACGATTCGGGATCGCGTTCGAACGACCGTCGCGCAGCGCATCGCCCTCGCGGCCGTCATCGCGTTCGGCGTCGCGCTCGCCGCGGTGTGGCTCGTGCGCCTGCCGCTGCTGCAGGGCAACGATGAGAACGCGCACGCCGATTACGTCTTCGCAATCTACGACGCGGGCCGGCCGTATCGCGTCGATCGCCGCGCGAGTGCGGCGAACCTCATGCCGGCGCTGCGCTATCTCGAAGGGGCGACGCGCTTCGAGAGCGTTCGCTATCTACGTTCGGCACGCGTCGTGCCGACGTACGGCGACGCGCGATTCGTCGCGGAGCTCGACGCGCACGCGCCCCATGCGACGCACGCGTATCCGAGCCCGTCCTCGGCCGCGCCGTTCGCCGCGTACGCGTATCCCGCGGGGTACTATTCGCTCGCCGCATTGACGATGGGTGCGGTCCGCGCGATGACGGGTTCGTTCACGATCTCGTATTACGCGACGCGAGCGCTGAGCGTCGTCTCGCTCGCGGCGAGCCTCGTGCTCGGCTATCGCGTGCTCCGGATGCAGGGGCTCGGCCATGCGCTCGCGCTCACGCTGATCGCGGCGATCGCGATCTTTCCGATGACGTCATGGGTCGCATCGTACGTTCAGCCCGACAACCTCACGTTCACGCTCGTCACGCTCGTGCTCGCGTGCGCGCTGCGCTGGCGACGGCGGCCGTTTGCGATCGGGCCGTCGTTCGCATTCGGCCTCGCGCTCGGCGCGCTCGCGTTCGTGAAACTGCACGACGCGCTCGCGCTCGTGCTCGCGTGCGCGCCGCTGGTCGCATCGCAGGCGATGTTGCGGCGCCCTTCCCGAACGCAGTTCTCGATCGCGCTCCTCGCGCTCGTGGCGATCCCAGCCGTCGCCGTCGCCGCGGCGCGTTACGCGACGCCCGTCGGTGTGCTTCGGCCCGTCCTCGACGCGTCGCACGGCGGCGCGACGCCGCACGCTGGGGTCGGCGCATTCGTCGCGCAATTCGCGAGCGCCGCGGCCGATGTTTTCGCGGGCGGCATCTCGTTCGATCGCTTCTGGCTCGCGTTCGGATGGAACGACACGCCGTTCTTTTCGCCGCCGGTCTTCGCGCTCACGCTTCCGAGTGTGGACATCACGCCGGGCGCA
>CAZZYZ010000175.1:0-6130 GCA_964658425.1 Vulcanimicrobiota bacterium
ATCTTCCCGCGAACGGCTCGAGTTCGTCGTCGATGACCAACGGCACCGTCGGCTAGATGGGCCACAGCTCGATGATGAACGGCACCGTCGGCTCGATGGGCCACGGCAGCGCGATGACCAACGGCACCGTGCACGCGATGAGCGGGTCGCACGTGCTGACCGTCGATTACGGCAAGGGCTCGAAGCAGATCGCGGTCCCCGCGAACGCGCCCGTGGTCGCGATTCAGCCGGCGACGCGCAAGAATCTCGTGAACGGCGCGCACGTCTTCGTGGTGGCCGGCAAGAGCGGCTCCGCGCTCGCCGCGAAATTCGTGCTCGTCGGCCTCAACGGCACCATTCCTCCGATGTGATTCGGGGGAGGGCGGTGCGAGCGGCAGAAGCAAGGCCGCATGCGTAAAGCCACCGCCCTCCTCGCGATCCTCACGTCGCTCACGATCATCTTCGCGAACGTCAAGAACATCACGCGTCAGGTGAAGCTGTTGTCCTCCGGCGATGCCAAAGCATAACGGGAATTTGTAGCCGGGGCGACAGCATCGCACGGATGTTCTTTGGTACGGTAACGATACTGCGCGGATTGCGTCCGGAGCGGACGCGGCGCGGCGACGAGGGGTGAACGTGCTCGCACAATATCTGTTGATGGCCCTTTGGGGCGCGGTGATCGCCGCCATCCCGATCGGATGGTTTTTGCTCGGCTTGAAGACGTACGGCACGACCGATTACGACGGATCTCAGCGTACGACCGCGGCGTTCATGGACGAGCCGACCTACCACAACGGGCCGACCGTCCACTAGCCGGTAGGGTCTCCCTCGCGGAGCCCTAAACCCGGCTGATCGTGCAGACGCAGCCCCCGCCCGAAACGGGCGAACTCCCGAAGACCTACGACCCCTCCGAGGTCGAGCCGCGACGCTACGCGGCCTCCCTCGCCGCGGGCGTCTTTCACGAAGAGCCGGACCCGGCGCGGCCGCCGTTCATCATCTCGATGCCGCCGCCGAACATCACCGGCCGCGCGCATCTCGGCCATGGCTCGACGTATACCGTGATGGATATCCTGACGCGCTACCATCGCATGCTCGGCGAGAATGCGGATTGGCTGCCGGGTCAGGATCACGCCGCGATCGCGACCGAAGCCGTGCTCGTGCGCGAGCTCGCGAAGGAGGGGCTCTCGCGCGACGGCCTCGGCCGCGAGGCGTTCCTCGCGAAGGCGTGGGAATGGCGCGAGCACTACGGCGACGCGATCTACGAAGCGTTTCGCACGCTCGGCTTCTCGCCCGACTGGGAACGCGATCGCTTCACGCTCGATCCCGGGCTCTCGGCCGCCGTCGCGAAGGTCTTCGTCGCGCTCTATCGCCAGGGGCTCATCTACCGCGGGACGCGGCTCGTCAATTGGGACCCGGTCTCGAAATCGACGCTCTCGGACGCCGAGGTCGACGACGTCGAACGCGACGGCTCGCTCTGGCACATCCGCTATCCCTCGGAGGACGGCACGTTCGCGATCGACGTCGCGACGACGCGCCCGGAGACGATGCTCGGCGACACCGCGATCGCCGTCCACCCGCACGACGAGCGCTACGCCGCGCTCGTCGGGAAGCGCGTGCGCGTGCCGCTGATCGGCCGCGCGATCCCGATCGTCGCCGACGCCGCCGTCGAACGCGATTTCGGAACCGGCGCCGTGAAGATCACGCCCGCCCACGATCCGCTCGACAACGAGATCGGCGAACGGCACGCACTCGCGATGCCGTCGATCATCGGCTTCGACGGCCGCATCTGCGAGCCGGTGTGGCACCGAGGCGAGCCCGCGAACGGCGATGCTGCGGCGCGCGCGAGCGAAGCCGACGTGCTCGCGAAGATGCGGCCGTACGTCGGCTTCGAGCGCATCGATGCGCGCAAGCGGATCGTCGCGGATCTCGAGGCGGCGGGCGCGCTGCTGCGCACGGAGCCGCGCAAACACAACGTGCCGGTGAGTTCGCGCAGCGGCGCCGTCGTCGAACCGCTGCTCTCGCTGCAATGGTTCTGCACGATGGACGCGCTGGCGGCGCCCGCGCTCGAAGCGTATCGCAACGGTACCGTACGATTCGTCCCCGAACGTTTCGGCCGGACGTTCGCGCACGCGCTCGAAGGCATTCGCGATTGGAACGTCTCGCGGCAAGTCTGGTGGGGCCATCGGCTCCCGGTCTGGTACGCGCCGAACGGTGAGGCCGTCGTCGCCGAAACCGAAGGAGAAGCGCGCGCGATCGCGCTGCGCGAGCACGGCACGGCGGAACTCGTGCGCGACGAGGATACGCTCGATACGTGGTTCTCCTCCGCGCTCTGGCCGTTCTCGATCCTCGGCTGGCCCGAGCGGACCCCGGAGCTCGAACACTGGTATCCCAATAGCGTCCTCGTCACCGGCCGCGAGATCATCTTTCTCTGGGTCGCGCGGATGATGATGCTCGGCTTGAAGTTCGCGGGCGACGTGCCGTTTCACACGGTCTTCGTCGCGCCGCTCGTCTTCGATCTCCAGGGACGCAAGATGAGTAAGAGCCTGGGCAACGTGATCGATCCGCTCGACTTGGTCGCGAAATACGGTGCGGATGCGACGCGCTTCGGCATCGTGCGGCAGATGCGGCTCGAATCGCAGGAGTTGCGCTTCGACGAACGGACCGTCGAGAAGTCGCGCGACTTCAACAACAAACTTTGGAACGCGCTGCGCTACGTGCGCAGTCTGCCCGAGGGTCTGCCGCGCGCGAGCTACTTGCCGCCCGCCGCGCAGCTCTCGCTCGCCGACCGGTGGATCCTCGCGCGGCTACGCGCGACGGTCGAGCGCGTGACGCGCGCGATCGACGATTTCGAGTTCGGCCTCGCGGCCGATACGCTGCTCGACTTTGCGTGGTACGAGTACTGCGATTGGTACATCGAGGCGACGAAAGCGCAGACGCCGACGCGCGCCGCGGTCCTCGCGTACGGCCTAAGCGCGATCGTACGGATGCTGCATCCCTTGGCGCCGTTCGTCTCCGAGGAGATCTGGCTCGCGCTCCCCCACGACGGGCAGACGATCGTCACCGCGAGCTGGCCCGATCCCGAAGAGATCGTCCCCGACGCCGCGGCGGCCGCGCGCTACGAAACGTTGCGCGACGTCGCTCGCAAGGCGCGCGAGATGCGGTCCGAACTCGGCCTCGCGCCGCGCGAACGTCTCACGATCGACGTCCCGCCCGCGCTCGACGAGGATGCGCGAACGTTACTCGCGTTGCACGCGCACGCAACGATCGTCGACGTCGCCTCGGAATCGCCCGTGAATGCGGGCGAACCGCTGCTCGCGGTCACCGTTCGTGCGCCCGCGGCGTTGCTCGCGGAGCGGTACCGCAAAGAGACCGTCCGGCTCGCGGCGGAAGTCGAACGCCTCGAACGCAAGCTCGGCAACGAAAACTTCGTGGCCAAAGCATCGCCCGCCGTCGTTGCGTCGGAACGCGCGAAACTCCAGGCATACGAAGCGGAGCGCGTGCGCGTTCTCGAGCAGCTGAGGCTCCTGGAAGCCGAAACGTAGACGGCGGCGTACCGGCCGCCGTCCTGCGAATGCCCGCGGTTACTGCGCCGAAAAGTCGACCTGCACGAGATACGAACCGCCGACGCTCGCGCACTCCTGCGTCTCCGCGACGTAGCGATACGCGCGCGTCTCGCTCAATGCTTCGCGATCGAGAATCTCGTGGCCGCTCGAGTTCACGATCGCCGCGTTCGCGACGTCGCCGTTCGCATCGAGATCGATGCGGACGTTCGTGGTCCCGGAGAGGTCGAGGGCCTTCGCGAGTTCGGGTCGGTCGGCGTACATGTGACCGCGGATCGCGGCCGGCGCCGCGGGTGTCGTGCATGCCGGCCGACGCGCGTCTTGCGTGAACGCGCGAGCCGGGAGCGTCGCCGCGAATGCGATGCCGAGCGTGGTGCCGGCGATCGCCGCGATGCGGCCGAGTGATGCATGAGTGTTCATGTTGGTGGCGCCCTTTCCAGACGTGCCGTGTGATGCGCGTATCGTAGGCTCGCGCCGTCCCGGCGGCGTCCGTTCCGCGACCGTCCACCGTCCGAAAGCAAGGTTGCGTGACCGTATCGCGAAACGCGTGGCGACATGAGACGGCTACCGTGAGCAGCGCGCTCGAAACGGCCCGCGAGCGAACGTTGATGTCGGGTCGGGAGATCGATCGAATCATCGCGCGCCTCGCGCATCAGATCCTCGAGCCGGACGATGCCCAAGACGGCGTCGTCCTGATCGGTATCCGTCGCGGCGGCGAGCAGCTCGCGCGCCGTATCGCCGAGAAGATCGAGGAGATCGGCGGCACGCGCCCCGGGCTCGGGTTCCTCAACATCAATCTCTATCGCGACGACGATCTCTCGCGCACGCTGCCGGAATCCGAGATCTTCGAAGATCTCGGCGGCAAGATCGTCATCGTCGTCGATGACGTGCTCTTTACCGGGCGCACGGTACGCTCGGCCCTCGATGCCGTCACCGACCTCGGGCGCCCGCGCGCGATTCGGCTCGCCGTGCTCGTCGATCGCGGCAATCGCGAACTCCCCGTGCAGGGCGATTACGTCGGCCGCGCGATCCCGACGAGCCGCCGCGAATTCATCGAGGTCCGGCTCTCGAAGACGTATTCGGACGACGATCGTGTGTCGATCCGCGGAGACGATGCCCGCACGTAGCCTGCTCGATCTCGACGATCTCACGCGCGGCGAGATCGAAGCGCTCCTCGAGCGTGCGAAAGCATTTCACGCCCATCACGACGACGGGGCGCGCGATCTGCTGCGCGACGTGTGCGTCGTCAATCTCTTCTTCGAAGCGAGCACGCGTACGTTCACGTCCTTCGCGATCGCGGAGCAGCGCGTCGGTGCGGATATCGTCGCGCTGCCGCCGGGCTCGTCGAGCCTCGGGAAAGGCGAGACGATCGCCGATACCGCGATCACGCTCGCGGCGATGGGCGTGCGCGTGATCGTGACGCGCCATCCGGAATCGGGTTTCCCGTATCGGCTCGCCGACGCGTTCGACGGCCACGTGATCAACGCGGGCGACGGCCGCCACGCGCATCCGACGCAGGCGCTCCTGGATCTGCTGACGCTGCAATTCGAATTCGGCCGGATCGAGGGCTTGCGCGTCGCACTCGTCGGCGACATCCTGCACAGTCGCGTCGCGCGCTCGAACATCATCGGTCTGCGCGCGCTCGGCGCCGACGTCACGCTCGTCGGCCCGCAAACGCTCTTGCCGAGCGCGATGGCGCGCGACGGCGTGCGCATCGAACGCGACCTCGACGCCGTGCTGCCGCATCTCGACGCGCTCATGCTCTTACGCATTCAGCGCGAGCGAATCACGTCGGGCGTCCTCCCGTCGCTCGAAGATTACGCGCGTAATTATCGGCTCGACAAGCGTCGCATCGGGGAGCTCGCGCAGAACGCGATCGTCATGCACCCGGGTCCGTACAATCGCGGCGTCGAGCTAACGGAAGACGTCTTTGCGTACACGGGCTGGCGCTACGCGCAACAGGTCTCGTACGGCGTCTACGTCCGCATGGCCGTCCTCGACTTCCTCGTCAACGGCACGCGAGAGATGACCGGAGCGAGTGCGGCACCGGCCTCCAGGCGCTGACGACGAAAAACCCGGCTTCAATCGGTAAAATGTCTAGCATCGATATCGATTGCTTTTGCACCTCGTGCACGGTTTGCTCCGTTACGAGATAGTCGCTTCGACACACACTGTTTCGTATCACGGGGGGACGCCGTAACACCGTCGCGCGCCCGTGCCATGCGTGAACTCCCGCACTCAAGCCGTAATGTTCGCGCTGTCGCCGGCGGCCACGTCGTAGGTCGCGCCGCTTACCATGCGCGCATCGTCGGAAGCGAGAAAGACGACGAGGTACCGTCCTCGATCGCAGAGCTGACGTGCCCGGCGATGTCGACCCCATCACGGGCCGCCCGATCCCGGGCGCCGCGCCCGTGACGATCGCGATCTTGCCGGCCAGGCGCCCCGAACGACGCGTCGATTTCGAAGATTTCCCATCGCTGGCTCATGCTCTCCCGATCGACGGCGCGTAGCGCGCCGTAGCGGACGTGCCCACGAAACCGATCGCGCATCGCCGACCGCAAAAAGGACCGGCATCGTGCCGGTCCTTCGTG
>CAZZYZ010000176.1:0-6081 GCA_964658425.1 Vulcanimicrobiota bacterium
CGTTGACGTGATCGCGATCGCCGTTGGTCGAGATGATCGGATGGAGCGGATCTTTCTTGTCGTTGAGATGCTCGACGAACGAGATGATCCCGCCCTCGTACTGAAACAGTTTCTCGCGCACTTCTTCGCCGCGCTCGTCGCGCAACACGATCGCGAGCCCGCGATTGAGAAACGCAAGTTCGCGCAACCGCTTCTGCAGGATGTCCCAGTGGAAATCCGCGGTGTCGAACATCGATGCGTCGGGGACGAACCATTGGTACGTTCCCGTACCTTCGACGTTCTTGTCGATGACGCGCAGTTTCTGCGTCGTGATGCCGCGCTCGAAACGAATCTCGTAGAGTTTGCCGCCGCGTTTGACGCGCGTGATCATCGTCTCCGAGAGCGCGTTGACGACGGAGATGCCGACGCCGTGCAGGCCGCCGGAGACCTTGTAGCCGCCCTTCCCGAATTTGCCGCCGGCGTGCAAGATCGTCATCACGACTTCGATCGCGGGAAGGTTCTCCTCGGCGTGAAGATCGATCGGGATGCCGCGGCCGTCGTCTTCGACCGAACACGATCCGTCTTTGCCGAGGACGACGTGGATGTGGGTCGCGTGGCCCGCGAGCGCTTCGTCGACGGCGTTGTCGACGGCTTCGTACACGAGCTGGTGCAGGCCGCGCTCGGACGTATTCCCGATATACATTCCGGGGCGCTTTCGCACCGCTTCGAGGCCCTTGAGGACCTCGATCTGTTCGCCCGTATACTCACTCATCGAGCGGTTTCTTTCGACGACGCCGAGCGCGAGCCCCACAGCAGCGCTTCGAGCTCCGGCCCGAGCAGATTGCGGACGACGGCGGGCGTGATCCGCTCGGGCGGCAGTTGCGATTGCAGCAACAGATACGAGCTCGCGACCTCGCGTTCGAGCCCCGAACGCGAGAGCCGGCCCGCCCATTTCGCGCGTTCGAGGATCGTCCACCAGCGAGCGATCAGCGCGCGGCGGGCGCGTTCGAGATCGCTCGGCGAGAGGCCCGGGACGCTGCTGCGCAGCTCCGCTTCGCTCAGCCACGGCGCGCTGAACAGCAGCCGCTGCACGGCGACCATCCGCGCCGCCGCGAGCGCCCCCGCGCACGGAGCGCACACGGTTCGCGACGCCGCGGCGAGCGGCGAATCGCAGCGTTCGCAGCGCGCGGCCGCCGTCGTTCCGAGCGCGGCGACGCGCGCTCGGAGCCGCGCGAGTGCCTCGGCGGGGTCTTTCGCGGGCGGAACGGGCGGCTCGGCGGCTCGGTCGGGGCGGCTCGCCGCGGGCGCCGGCGCGAGACTGCGTCCGCGCGCGATCCGCCGCCGGCCGCCCGTTCGGAACGTCAGGCGCGACACGTCCCCCGCGCCGCGGACCGCGCGCACCCCCGTCAGGATCGCGACCGAGAGCAATTGCAGCTGCTGGCTCCACGCGCTCGAAGCCGTCGAGACGACGAGCGTCTGGCCCGTGAGCGCGAGCGGCGCCGTGCGAGCGGCGACGGCGCGGCCGACGATCTCGGGCCAGGCGGCCGAGATCGCCTGCAGCGGGTCCAGATCGGCCGTTTCGTGCGGCGCCCAGCCGGCGATCGCCGCTCGCAGCGGCCGCAGACTCATCGCACCGCCTCGAGCGTCGCGGCATCGATCCGGAACGCCGCCGCCCCGGCGACCGGCGCATCGTGCGTACTCGTGACGAACGCCTGCTCGAAGGACGCCACGGCACCGAGAAACGCGCGCTGACGCGCCGGGTCGAGCTCCGAGAGCACGTCGTCGAGCAACAACAGTGGTGCTTCGCCCGAACGCGCTTCGAGTTCGCCGTATTCGGCGACTTTGAGCGCGAGCACCGCGGTCCGCTGCTGCCCTTGGGATCCGAAGGCCGCGAGCGGGATGCCGCCGAGCCGGAAGCCGAGATCGTC
The DNA here is from genome assembly GCA_964658425.1 of Vulcanimicrobiota bacterium. Classification (GTDB taxonomy): domain Bacteria; phylum Vulcanimicrobiota; class Vulcanimicrobiia; order Vulcanimicrobiales; family Vulcanimicrobiaceae; genus CAZZYZ01. The sequence continues at coordinate 1,908 of CAZZYZ010000176.1, forward strand.
GCGATGCGGCCCGACGAGCGAGACCCGCCGCTGTCGTTCGAGCCCGCGCTTCTGCGCGAGCCGCGCGACGAACTCGCCCGCGATCGCGTCGGCCGTCGGGACCTCGCTCGGGACGTTCGAGAGATAGCTCAATTCGAGCTCCCCCTCGCCGCCGCCGACCCAGTGCCGATACGTCGCGCGTGCTCGCTCGCCGAGTGCGGCGACGAAGGCGCGCCGCGCGAGCATCAGCTCCGTCCCCGTTTCGACGATTCGCTCGTCGTAGGTCGCGAGCAGATCCTCGTCGGGGGCGTTCGGACCGCGGAGCAGCGCGTTCTTCTGCATCACGAAGGATCCATAGGCGACGAGGGTCGCGTAGTACGCCGGGCGCTCTTGGGAGAGGGCCGCGTTGACGAGCGAGCGACGCGCGCTCGGCGGACCCGTCACGAGTTGCAGGTTGGCGGGCACGAACGAGACGACGCGCATCCGCCCGAGATAGGCCGCGTATCGGACGCCGCGCCCGTTCACGGTGTAGCGTTTGCGAAGCGCACCTCCGGCGAGCCCGAGGGTGCACGCGAGCCGAACCGAGCCGACGGCGAGTTGCGCCTCGCCCGAGAGCGACGCGCTCGGCAACCCCGTTCGCACGATCTCGCTCTCGCGGCTGGTCCGGAACGATTTTCCGGTCCCGAGCATCCCGATCGCTTCGAGCAGATTGCTCTTCCCCTGGCCGTTCCGCCCGACGAAGACGTTGAGGCCGGGCGCCGGTTCGAAATCGAGCGCCGCGTAATTGCGAACGTCCGACAGGACGAGGCGGCTCAAGCGCATCGCGCGATCGTCGCCGCGCGTCGCCCTATTGCCGTAGCGGCATGAGGACGTACATCTGCCCCGTCCCGGCGGCGGCCTCGGCCGGCCGGATCGCGGCGGGCGAGAGCGGCCCGAGGAATTCCATCACGATGCGCGGCGCGTCGATGTGATTGAGAATCTCGACGAGATAGCGCGCGTTGAACGCGATCGTGAGATCGTCGCCCTGCTGCTCGACCTCGAGCTCCTCGTAGGCGTTGCCGGTCGTATCGGAGTTCGCCGTGATGATGAGCTGCTGGTTCGAGACGTTGATCTTGACCATACTCGCGCGATCGCCCGCGACGAGTTCGGCGCGCCGCAAACCCGCGATCAGCGCGCTCGTGTTGACCGTCACCGAGCGATCGAACTGCTGCGGGATGACTTGCCCGTAGTTCGGATATTGTCCGTCGACGAGTCGCACGACGATCGACGCATTCTGAGCCGCGAACGCGAGCTGGTTCCCGGACGGTCCCAGCGCCGCGACGTCGACGGACTCCGCGCCGCCGAGATTGCGAGCCGCCTCCTGGAGCGCGCGCGAGGGGACGATGAATTTCGCCGTGCCGCCGTCCGCGAGGCCCTGGGCGAGCGTCGCGTTCCATTTCGCGAGCCGGTAGCCGTCGGTCGCGACCATCGTGAGCTGATCGCCCGCGATCTCGATCAACGTCCCCATGAGCACCGCGCCGCGCGCCTCCTCGCTCGAGGCGGCGAAGATCGTCGCGTTCACCCCGTCGCGAAAGAGCTTCGCGCCGAGCGAGAACGAGGTGCCCTTTTGCGAGGCCGGCAACGGCGGATATTCGTCGGCGGGCAGCGCATGGAAATCGTAGTTGGACCGTTCCCATTTGACGCTCGCACGCGTCGGCGTGCCGGCGAGTTCGACGATACCCGCGGGCAAGTTCGCGAGATACCCGCTGAAGAGTTTCGCCGGGACGGTGATGCTGCCGGGCTCGCTGATCTCGGCCGGAAAGACGTGCTCGAGCGTCAGTTCGAGATCGGTCGCACGGACGCGGATCGTCTCGTCGACCGCGGTCAGCAGGACGTTCGAAAGGATCGGCACGGTCGTATGGGCGTTGACGACCTTACTCGCCGCGCCGACGGCCGTAGCGATGTCCTTCGTGCTGCAACTGAATTTCATCTATCCACTCCGATCGCTCGTCCCGTCCGCATCTCCTAAAGAAAAAGAGAGTCGTCGTACTAGTAGTAAGGCGGTTCATTTCGCGCATAACCGCCGTAACGCATGTGATACGGGCGATCGGTCGCGGAACAAGATGTGCGTAGAAGGTGTGTCGCTTTGCACATTTTCGCCGCTGGTTGCGCGTCCGAACGTTATCCACCCGCGCGGGCGCGCCCTGTACCGGACTGTTCGCACACGCTGTGCACGTGTGATCGCGGACACGAGACGCGACGATCGTAGCGCGCGCGCATGTTCGGGACGTTGCGGGGCGACGATCAAAAAAAGCCGCGCGAAGCGGCTTTCGGACGGGGCGGCCGCGGGTGCCGTCAATCGCTCTGACACAGCGCCATCAGCGAGCGAACCTTGTTGCGATAGGCCTCGTCGCTCGCCATGTGTTCCTTGACCTTGTCGCGCGCGTACATGATCGTCGTGTGATCTTTTTTCATGAATTCGCGCGCGATCTGCGGCAGCGAGTAGCCGGTCAATTCGGTCGCGATGTACATCGCGATCTGGCGCGGCGCCGCGAGGCGCTGATCGCGGCGATGATGGTCCATCTCCTTGACGGTGAGGCCGTGCGATTTTGCGACGCGCTCCTTGATCAGCGCGATCGTGATACGCCGCGCCGGCGTCGCCGCGACGACGTTCTTGAGGACGTCGGCCGCGAGGTCGGCCGTGATCGGGGATTTCGTAAGCGATGCGTAGGCGACCACGCGAATGAGCGCGCCTTCGAGCTCGCGGATGTTCGAGGGGATGACCTTCGCGATGAACGACGTGACGTCGTCCGGGACCGGGATCTTCTCGGATTCGGCCTTCTTGCGCAGGATCGCCTCGCGCGTTTCGAGATCGGGCGGCTGGATGTCGGTGAGCAGACCCCATTCGAAACGCGAACGCAGGCGCGATTCGAGCGTCTGGATCTCTTTGGGCGGGCGATCGCTCGAGATCACCAATTGTTTTTGCGCTTCGTGGAGTGAATTGAAGGTGTGGAAAAACTCTTCCTGAGTCTGCTCCTTGCCCTCGAGAAATTGAATGTCGTCGATGAGCAACACGTCGACGTGGCGATAGCGATTGCGAAACTCGACCGTTTGATTATTCATGATCGCGATGATGAATTCGTTCGTGAATTTTTCGCTCGAGACGTACACGATGTTCGCGTTCGGATTTTGGCCGAGGACGCGGTGTCCGATCGCGTGCATGAGGTGCGTCTTGCCGAGGCCGACGCCGCCGTAGAGAAAGAGCGGATTGTAGGCGCGAGCCGGTGCTTCGGCGACCGCTTGCGACGCGGCGTGTGCGAACCGGTTGGAATTACCGACGACGAATTCTTCGAAGGTGTATCGCGGATTGAGGCCGGCGTGGCGCGGATCGTCGGCCGCCGCGGCGCGCGCGGGTTCGCGTTCGCGGGCCGGCGCTTCGATCGGCAGGGGGAGGCCGGGCTCGACCGCGTCCGAGGAGACGACGAAACGGAGCTCGATCGGGGCGCCCAACAACTCGAGCAGTACCTCGGCGATATCGCCCTTGAGCCGATTCTCGACCCAATCGCGTGCGAACGGCGAAGCGACCGCGAGCACGAGCAACGATTCCGAGAGCTCGACCGGGCGAATCGGTTTGAGCCACATCTCGAACATGGGTTTGGAATATTTACGCTCGAGCGATGCGAGCGTCGCGTTCCAGAGCTCATCGGACACTCGGACCGATCCGGCCACAGAAGCCATAGGTAGAACCGCCTTCTCCTCGTTCGCGGTGACCGTCGTCCGGAGACGGCGGACGGGCCGAGAATGAGGCCGACGAATTGGAGCAGCGACCCCCGAATCCTCCGCAAACAAAACCGCATTTTTATACACTTATCCACAAGCGAGTAAAAGTCGGCGGGTCTCCATTTCGCGGGGGTTTGCGCCTGTCAAGGGGGTGCGTTCGGAGAGCACGCCCGGAGCATGAAAGCGGCGTCATCACGTGCCTTTGCGAGCGGGCGACGGGGCCGTTCTCCACCGGGTTGCTCACAGGTGCGTAACCGTCTCCCGTTCGCGTGTCGATCGCGGTTCGACCGTTGACGGAAGGGCGAGCGCCGCCGTATACTGGGAAGTCCGTGCCCGCACGTTTGCGAGTGGCGCGCTCGAGCCGAGGAGTCGATCGTTGAAACGCACCTTCCAGCCCCACAATCGCCGTCGCAAGCGCGTCCATGGCTTCATGGAA
>CAZZYZ010000177.1:0-6071 GCA_964658425.1 Vulcanimicrobiota bacterium
CGGCGAGATCCGGCGACGCACCGACCGTTTGCAGATCGGCGAGCGCGCTCGCCCGATGGACGCGCGCATCGAAGAGTGCGTAGATCGCCTTCTCGTGATGGCCGGATGCGCGCAGCATCGAGAAGGTCTCGTCCGTCCAGATGCTCTTCGTGCCGAGCGAATCGAGGCGCGCGAAGATTCCGACGGCGATCGCGACGAGCGCGAGCCCGATGACGATGCGACGGATCACTCGATGAATGTCGGGTTTCCGGCCGGCGACCCTGACCCGATCGTCATCGAATGTGACGCGCTCGGACCGCCGAAGAGCGACGTCTGCCGGAGCGGTTCCGCCGTGAGCGACGCGACCCGCACGCCGAGCAGCCGGACCGGTGCTCCCTCGAGCCGGGCGCGTTCGAGGCAGGTGCCGGCGGCGGTCGCGATCTCAGCGGCATCGTCGGTCGCGACGGCGAGGTGCGTCTGGCGGCCGAGGATCGCGAACGTCGCGAGTTTGATCTTCACGCCGACGGTCGACCCGCGCAGCCCGTGCGCGACGAGTCGCGCGGAGACCTCGCTCGCGAGCTCATCGACGACGGCGCGTAATTCCGCCGGTTCCGATTTATCGAATTCGAAGGTCTCTTCGCTCGAGACCGAGCGCGTCTCGCGATCGACGCTGACGCCGCGATCGTCGATCCCGCGCGCGAGCTCGCGCATCCCCGGGCCGCCGCGCCCGAAGATCGCATACGCGCGTTCGTCGGAGAGCGCCGCGATATCGCCGATCGTCACGATCCCGGCGTCGGTGAGGCGCGCCATCGTCTTCGGCCCGACGCCCCATAGCCGGCTCGCAGGCATCGGCGCGAGATAGGCTTCTTCCGTGCCGGGTTCGATCGCGGCGAGGCCGTCGGGCTTCGCCGCGTCGCTCGCGATCTTCGCGACCATCTTGACCGCGGCGACGCCCGCGCTCACCGTCAGACCGACCTCGTCGCGCACGCGCGCCCGCACGTCCTGCGCGTAGGCGATCGCCTCGTCGTAATCGTCGGTCCCGATCGCGACGAACGCCTCGTCCATCGAGAGCCCCTCGACCGCGCGCTCGCCGCGCGCGAAGATCTCGAAGACGGCGTTCGAGAGTTCGCGATAGCGCGGAAAATTCGGCGGCGCGACCAGGAGCGCGGGGCAGAGCTGCTTCGCGGTCCACAGCGGCATCGCCGACCGCACGCCGAACGGGCGCGCCTCGTACGACGCGGTCAGCACGACGGAACGGCGGCTCTCACCCGCGATCGCGAGCGGCTTCCCGCGCAGCGACGGATCGTCGCGCTGCGCGACGCTCGCGTAGAACGCATCGATATCGAAGTGGGCGATCACGTCGCTCGGCGACGGCCCACTTCGAAGAGTGCGGCCGCGAGGCCGAGTGCGCCGATCACCGCGCAGACGCCGAGATCGATGGCGGCGTTGCGCCAGATCACCGACCCGTCGACCGCAACGAGATTCGTCGCGAGCGCGGTCCCGTTGAGGCCGGCGAAGCCGAGCACCACCGAGACGATGACGCCGAGCGCGAGGCCGAGCGCGCCCGCGACGATCGCGCGCGGCGCGAAACTGCTCGCCGCGAACACGACGCCGAGGAACGCCATCGCGTTCGCCCACGCGACGAGCGAACCGAGTTCGGTCTGCACGGCGGGGAACGGCATGCCCTGCGCGAGCGAGAGCGCCGCGAGCAGCGCCGAACTCGCGAACATCACGAGAAACAGCCACGTCGCGAGGAAGACGAATTTCACGACGACGACGCTGCGCAGCGAACCCGATGACGTGAAGAGCAGCGGTAACGTGCGCGCCTCACGCTCGCCCGCGATCGCGCTCGCACCGCCGATGAGCGCGAGCAAACACAGGATGCGCGCGAGATTGCGCGCGAGCCACTGCGTCTCGATGAAGACGGGATACGACCGGAAATTCGTGAGCACGAGCTGGGCCGCGGTATTGGTCGCCGCGCGCGCTTCGGCTTGCTGCAGCGAGTACCAGAAGACCGACGGCAAGATGATCGAGACGAACAGCACCGCCGCGAACGCGATCCCGATGAGGTAGCGCTGCTCCGTATACTCCTTGCGCGAGACTTCGCGAATCATCGCCATGCGGAGGGCATTCGGACGAGCGTCACCGTGCGCGCGCGAGAGGCGTCACGTCGTATTCGTTCGCCGCGACCACGGCGTCGTACCACGCGCGATCGATCTCGGCGCCGGCACCGTAGGTGACGACGACGTCGGGCGCACTCGCGATCGCACTCGCGAGGAGCGCGCGCGTGCCGGGCTCGTCGAACTCTTCGGCGTTCTCGATCACGAGCCGCGCGGGGTTCCCGGCGAGCGCGTAACACAGCACGAGCGCGCGTTGATACGCGCGCTTCAAACGGCGGATCTCGAAATTCGAACCGATACCGGCGATCTCGAAATAGCGCTCGGCGACGACGGGATCCCAGCTGCGATGGATCGCGGCGATGAAGCGCGTCGCTTCGGAAACGCGCATGTACGGATAGACGCGAAACTCGTGGCCGACGTACCCGAGATCGCTCGCGGCGGCGCGCACGTCGGCTCTCGCATTCGATCGCGAGCCCGGCGTCAACCCGTACGCCGCGCGCAGCGACGCGTGCGTCGCATCCGTCGCATCGACGATCGCGGTGCGCGTCGCGCGTCGCGCGATCACGAGACGGCGCCCTGCGGAATCGGGGTGTCGAAGATGAGCCGGATCGAGCGCATGTTGCGTTCGTCGTCGGCATCCTCACCCGGCGTCTCGAGAATCGCCGTCTTCGCTTGCAGTTCCGGGTGCTGCGCGAGCGCGCGAAAACCGGCGAAGCCGATCAGTCCCTCGCCGATGTGCCAGTGGCGATCCTTATGACCGCCGAGCGGAATCTGCGTATCGTTGAAGTGGAACATCTTCAGCCGCTCGAGGCCGATCGTCTCCTCGGCGAGCGTTACGAAACGGTCGACGCCGTCGGTCGAATCAATCTCGTAACCCGCGGCCCACGAGTGCGCGGTATCGAGGCACACGCCGAGCTGCGGATGGCCGACGGCGCGTATGATGGCGCCGAGCTCTTCGAGCGTCCCACCGCACAGCTGCCCGGCGCCCGCCGAGTTCTCGAGCACGAGATAGACGTTCGGCGCGATGCCTTCGAGCGCGCGTTCGAGCAAGCGCACGACGTCCGCGAATCCGTCTTCACGCGCGCGCTTGCCGTACGAGCCGAGATGCGTGTTCACGTAATCGATCCCGCCGGCGGCCGCGACCGCGAGATCTTTCTCGATCAGCTTGAGCGAGTTCTCGGCGATCTTCGGATCCTCGCTCGCGAGGTTGATGAGGTAGGACGTGTGGATCACGGTGCGCGCGATCCCCGCGGCCGCGCGCGCGGCCCGGAAACGCTCGAGCGCGGGGACGTCGATCGCGCCCGTCCGATACGTCTTCGGGTTGCCGTAGAAAATCTGCATCGCGGTGCCGTCGAGCCGCTTGACGTAATCGACCGCGGCATCGTATCCGGCCGACGTGCCGACGTGTAACCCGAGATTCACGCTACGAGCGTTCCGCACCGACCCGGATCGCTCCGCTGAGTTCGCGATTAGCCGCCGGGCGAACGTCCGAGATACAACGTTTGAACGTACGCGACCGAGAGCGCCGACGCGGGGTCGCCCAGGCGCTGCGCGAGCGCATCGAGATAGGCGGCCAAGCGCGCGCCGTAGCCGTCGCGCGCGTTCGCACGCGACCGTTCGTAGCCGAGGAGCGCATCGACGGTCGTTTCGAGCGTCCACGGGACGCGCGTCACCGATCGATCGACGAGCGGCGACGTGGCGAACGCATCGAACGCCGGCTGCTCCTCGTCGCCGACGGGCGTCGCTCCGATCGCGAGCGCCGCCGCTTCGCGGTGCGCGCGCAGCGGCTCGTCTTGCGCGAAACGCTTCCACCAGATCGCGACGACGCCGCCCGGCCGCACGACGCGCACGAGCTCCGCGAGCGCGCGCGGTGCGTCGAACCAATGAAAGGCCTGCGCGCACGTCGCCGCGTCGAACGCGTCATCCGCGAACGGCATCGCCTCGGCGGACCCGCGCACGAACGCCGCATGCGGAACGCGCGACCGTGCTTGCACGAGCATCGGCTCGGAGAGATCGAGACCCGTCACGGCACACCCGTACGCCGCGAGCGTCGCCGCGACGATGCCCGTCCCGCACGCGAGATCGAGCACGCGATCGCCCGCATCGACGCCCTCGCCGAACAGCGTCGCATACAGCGTGTCCGAATAGCCGGTACGATAGCGATCGTACGCCGTCGCGAGGCCGTCAAACGACCCGCGACGTTCAGGCATGCGTTACGTCCTTACCGACGATCGTCGTTACCGAGATGGGCTGCGAATAGGCGAGGGGAGATCGTGCGGAGATCAGCGCCGCCGGAAACGCAGCGAGTTCGAACGCATACCCGCGGGCATGAACGTCTTCGCGCGACCGCCCGCGCCGAGCGCGCGCGACGGGTTCTTCTCGAAGGTCGTCTCCGTCAGCAACACCGCATCGGACGGGCGTTCGCGGCGGCCGACGCGGCCGATCAGCTGCTCGATCTCGCTCTCGCCGAACGCATCGGAATCGGTGACGACGATGAGATCGGCCGCCGGGATGTCGAGCCCGCTGCCGACGAGATTCGTCGCCGCGAGAATCGCGGGCGCGCCCTCGCGAAACGCCGCCATCTCTTCGACGCGCGTCGAGGTCCCGTACACGCTCACGCCGCTGCGCCGATTGCGTTTCTTGTGTTCCGCGCTATCGGCCATGTCGCCACGCAATTGCTGCACGGAGATTTTATAGGTCGACTCGAGGCGCTGCGCGAGCTTCGGCACGTCGCCGCGCGTGCGTGCGATGACGAAGATACGCGACTTGCGGCCGAGATGATCGCGGATGAGTTCGTCCGCGCGCGCGAGCTGTTCGATCGCGGGTTCGCCCCAGACGCCCGCGACCTTGTGGATGTTCGTCGGCAAAACGTCGAACGGCATCGCGCGCATCGAGATGACGTTCTTGAACGCGCCGACGCGCTCGAGAAACACGCGCAGTTCGTTCGGCGTCGCCGAGGCGAAGAGCAGCGGGCAATCGAGATCTTCGAGCAAGCGCAAATGTTCGCGCTCGTCGAACGCGTTCACGTCGTCGACGATCGTCAGCGCGCTGCGATCGAGGACGTCCCAGAGCGGTTTGTTCGCGATCATCATCGCGCTGCCGACGACGAAGCGGATCGACCCGTCGTCGAGGCCCGCGAGCATCGTGCGCCGTTCGCCGGGCGAGATGCCGCCGTGCACTTCGCCGACGCCGAGCCCCGTGTTCGCGAGCCGATCGCGGAAGTACGTGCAATCTTGCCGGACGAGATCGCGCGTCGGCGCGACGAGGCACACGTATCCGCCGCCGCGCAGCGCTTCTCGCACGGCCGTGCGGAACATGACTTCGGTCTTCCCGGAACCCGTCGGAGCCTTGAGCAGAAACTCGAACGCACCGCTCGCGAGCTGATTCGCGATCGTCTCGACGGACGTCCGCTGATCGTCGGTCAGCCTAAACGTCTCGCCCGGCTGGATGAGCTCGTGCGCCGTCGCGACGGCATTTTCGTTCGCATCGATCTGCGCCCAGATCGCAGCGTGCGGATCGTCGCCGACCGCGGGAGCGATGTTCGCTTCGGCCCTCGGTTCAATGGCGGCGGCAGTGACGGGATCGGCCGCATCTCGAACCGGTGCCGTCATCGGCTCGACCGACGGGACGGGTACGGTCGCCGGCTCGAGAGATGGCGTCGGCGTATCGACTCGAGCGGTTACGCCCCGTGCTTCGATCGCAGCTTCGCGTGCCTTCGTTTTCGGCGCGACCGCTGCGGATGCGGCCTTCCGCGATACCGCAATTTTCGGCGCCGAAACGTTGGCCTTCGTCGCAACGGTTTTCTTCGCGACGGGCTTCTTCGCGATCGTCTTCGTCGCGGTCGCCTTCTTTGGGACGGTCTTCGCGACGGTCTTTGTTTTGTTAGCTGCCGTAGCTTTTGACCGCGTCGCTTTTGCGGCAGGCTTCGGCAACGCTTTCGACGCGAGCTTCGTCTTCGGCGCGGTCTTTTTC
>CAZZYZ010000178.1:0-6041 GCA_964658425.1 Vulcanimicrobiota bacterium
CATCATCGCAAGGGAGCCGCGTTATGCCCCGCACGTCACGCATCTTGATCACGATCGTTGCCGCGCTCGCGCCGCTCTGCGCCCAGGCGCAAGTCGTGCGGCCGAACGCGACGATCGTGAAGCCGCCGGCAGGCGGGATCTCGCGGCCGCAAACGACGCTCGGCCCGACCCCCGCGCCGACCGGGGCCGCTCTGCAATCCGCGATCGCCGGCGCCGCCATGAAGAAACATCGTAATCCGACCGGCGCACACACGTTCTACGGCACGATCGCATCGCTCGGGCCGAACGCGCTCGAGCTGCGGCTGCGCGACGGACGTAACGTGCCGGTCGCAACGGCGTTTGCCATCGCGTCGGATAATTATTCCGCACCGCTCTTCGTCGGCAAGACGGTCGTCATCGACGGTACGCGGAAAGCCGACGGCACGTTCGAAGCGACGCACATCTTCCGCGTTCAGGGTTTGCAAGAGCTGCCCGCGGATAACTAGTCATGGGCGAACGTCGCGGCGATGAGTCCGCGCGCGGCATTGCCGATGAAGAGCTCGCCGCGCGCGAGTTCGCTCGGGGCGAGCGTTCGTTCGATGGCCGCGTTTGTCGCGAGCACGTGCGCGCGGAAGATCCCCGCGAGCGCACCGTCTTCGAGCGGCGGCGTCGCGAGCGTACCGTCCGGATCGCGCACGAAGAGCGTCGTCCGCGCGCCGTCCGCGAGATCGCCACGTTCGTTGCACAGCAGCGCTTCGAAGCAGCCGCGGTCGCGCGCGTGCGCACTCGCCGTATCGTACGCCGAGCGGCGCGTCGTTTTGTATCGCAGCAACGGGTCGGCGCTATCGAGCACGACGGGCGAGAGACACACGCGCACCGGAACGTCGACCGTATCGAGCACGCGGCGCGTAACCGAGATACGTCCTGTCGCAGAGAGTTCGACGCGAACGAGTTCGGGGCCGATCGGCGCACCGGATGTCGGGTAGCCCGCCGCGGAGACGATCGCATTCGCGACATCCGCGCGAACGAACGGGATGCCGAGCCGTTCCGCACTATCGCACATCCGCTCGACGTGCGAGATGCATTGCTCCGGCGTCGCGCCCGCGCGCAGCGTCTCGAAGAGCGCGACCGGCTCGGCGTGCGACGCGAACAGACCGCGCTTGATGAGGATCTCCGCCCATTCGCTACGCGGCTCGGAATCGGCGACGATACCGCCGCCGATGCGAACCTCAGCCCGCTTCGTGCGCCGATCGAGCGCGATCGTACGAATCGCGACGTTCCACACGCCGGCACGCTCCGGTAGCAGATAGCCGATCGATCCCATCGCGATTCCGCGCGGCGCGCCTTCGAGTTCGGCGATCGTTCGCATCGCGGAACGTTTGGGCGCGCCGGTGATGCTCCCGCACGGAAACGTCGCCTCGAAGATCTCGTAGAGCGTGACCCGGTGGCGGAGCTTGCCGCGGATCGTCGACGTCATCGTCGCGAACGTCGGATAGCGTTCGCTTTCGAACAGACGCTCGACGTTGACGTCGTCGCAGATACGATGCAGATCGTTTCGCAACAGGTCGACGATCATCACGTGTTCCGCGCGATTCTTCGCGCTCGCGAGATCGCCCGGCGCCTCCGGTCGCGATGTCCCTTTCATCGGCTTCGTCACGATCTCGCCGTTCGCTTCGAAGCGCAGAAAGAGTTCGGGCGAGAGCGAGAGATATGCCCGGTCGTCGTGCTCGATGAGCGCTCCGTGCGCGACCTTCGCGCGCGCGAGCAGCGATTCGAAAAGCGCGTTCGGACCGCTCGAATACGAGAATGCGAACGGTACGGTGAGGTTGACCTGGTACACGTTGCCCGCAAGCAAGCGTCGCGCGATCTCGGCGAGCGCGCGGTCGTAGTCGATGCGAGCGATGAGCGCGACCGGCATCGGAAACGCTTGTGCGTGTTCGGTTACCGAAGGCGCTTGCCCGCGTTCGCTTCGTCCGGCCGCTTCCGGGCTCGGCGGCGCGTAGATGCCGATCGCGAAGAGCGGTGTGTTCGGAACGCGTGGCGTGTCGATGCCGAGGAATGCGGCGCCGCATTCGTAGGTGATGTAGCCCGCGATCGCATAGCCCGCGTCGAGGGCGCTCTCGATGCGGGCGAACGCCGGCCGCAGCGCGCGCGCGGTTTCGGGCGCGACGATCTCGAGCGGAGCGTCGAACACGAGCCGCCGTTCGCCGCTGGGAAACGTCGCACGAAGTGGCACGGACCGGGCGTTCGCGCGCGACGCACGCAAACGCTTCGTGCGGCGCCGATGCGGGCACGTTACGAGGATGCGTTACAGAAAACTCGGGCGTTCCGGCGTCAGCATCTCGGCCGTGGGCCTCGGCTCGTGGCTTACGTACGGCGGCAGCGTCGAGGCCGATGCGGCGGCGGCATGCGTCCGTCGCGCGTACGAACTCGGCGTCAATTTCTTCGACACGGCGAACGTCTACTCGGGCGGCCGCGCCGAAGAAGTCGTCGGCGATGCGATCTCGCAATACGACCGTTCATCGATCGTGCTCGCGACTAAGGTGTACTTTCCGATGGGGAAAGGCCCGAACGATAAGGGTTTGTCGCGCAAGCACGTCACGGAACAGTGCGAGGCGTCGCTTGACCGGCTCGACGTCGATTACATCGATCTCTATCAGTGCCATCGCTACGATCGCGAGACCCCGCTCGACGAGACGTGCCGCGTCATGGACGATCTGATCCGGGCCGGCAAGATTCTCTACTGGGGCGTCTCGGAGTGGAACGCCGATCAGATCGCCGCGGCCGTCGCGCTCTGCCGCGCGAACGGCTGGGAGCAACCGGTCAGCAATCAGCCGCAATACAGCGCGCTCTGGCGACGGATCGAAGAGCGCGTGCTGCCGACGACGCGCGACTACGGCCTCGGCAACGTCGTCTGGTCGCCGCTCGCGATGGGGATTCTCTCGGGCAAATACACCGATGCGAAAAACCCGCCCGCCGGCTCGCGCGCGGCCGGCAAGTCGAAGGACATGATGGAGGATTACTTCACGCAGCCCGTCCTCGATGCGGTCGCGAAACTACAGCCGCTCGCGAAGGAAGCGGGCACGTCGCTCGCATCGCTCTCGCTCGCATGGTGTCTGCGCCGCGAAGAGATCTCGAGCGTCATCATCGGCGCCTCGAAACCCGAGCACATCGACGACAACGTCGCCGCAGCCGATCTCGACGTCGATCCGGCGATCTTCGCAAAGGTGGATGCGATCTTGAAGCCGGTAACGCCGTACGAACCCTACGCCGCGTAGCGACGCGTAGCGCGGTGCGAAAGACGTTACGAGACGAGCATCTTTCGGTTCGCGGTGTAGATGATGAGGCCGCTCGCGGTCGCGTAATCCGCATCTTCCGTGACGATCGAGGTGACGCCCGCGGCCTTCGCGCTGATGACGATCGGAACGTCGTAGCCGTCGAGCCGCGTGCGATTCATCAACGATAGCGATTCTTCCGCGACGCCGAGGAGCGGTGCGTCGAGAACGTCGGCGACGGTCGTGATCTGGCGCCACGTGTTCGTGATGTCGGCGAGAACACGCGCGCGTTCTGCGGGGATCGCGCGAAAGCGTTTGAGTTCGGAGCGATCGAACGGTGTCGCACTCGTGCGGCGAAACGCATTCGATTCCAGGACGGATGCGATCTCGTAGAGTGAGAGAACGGAGACGAGTATCGTCGCCCCGCCGTTGAGAGCGAGCTGAATGAACTGCTGGTAGGCGATCTGGCGTTCGTTCGCTTCTTGCGAGATCGCCGGATCGGCGACGTCGAGGATGACGTTCGTATCGAGGAGGACGCGGTCGTGCTCGCGCAGGCGTTCGCGTCGAACGTCGAGGCACTGTGCCATCGAGCGCTAGATCGGAAAGGCTTCTTCGCGCGATCGATCGAGCGCGTCGCGATACGCGGGATCGTTGTAATAGCGGCGTGCTTGCGCGCGCACGGCTTCGACCGTCTCATGCTGGATATCGTTCGCGTTGACGATTCGGATGCGTTCGTCGACGGTCGCTTCGGAAAACTCGGCATACCGATCGCCGATCGCCGGATTGAGGAACGACGCGAGGATGGAGCGCACGTCGCGCAGATCGAGTTCGACGGTCTCGCCGCGTTCGAGCGCGGCGGCGATCTCGACTCCGAGAAGTCGCCCGTCGTTCGACGACAGGATAAATCTTCCGAAGCGGTCGTTGAGGGAGACGGTCATGGTAAGAGTCCTTCGCCGGAGGAGAGCGGACGTACTTGCGCGGGGAGCGTGAGGACGATCAGCGTTCCGGGGAAGCGCGTCGACAGACGTGCGGTCTGCCACGCTTCGCCGTCCGCCTGCGCGAAGGCGGAGCCGCTCGCGATCAGCAAGCGCGCGCCGTTGCGGCGAACGAAGCCGCGGACGATCGCGAGCCCGAGACCGCGTGAGGTGCGCAAGCTCGAGCGCCCGGGTTCGAAGGCCCATTCCAAGACGCGGATCGCATCGATCTCTTCTTCACGCCGACCGAACGCGGCCGCTAGAGAACCCGGGATGCCGATGCCGAGATCGACGACGCTGAGTTCGAGGTCGTCGCGTTTGGGATAGTATTGGCCCGCGGCGAGAACGCCGACGTCCGATCGCGCGTGCGTGATCCCGTTCTCGAAGATCTCGGCGACGGCACTCACGACGTATTCCGTCGATGCGCGCGAGAGGCTCCGTGCCATCGCGCTCCACCCGTCGATGAGAAACGTACCGATCTGCGCGCTATGGCCGCTCTCGAAGCCCTCGATCGCGATCGTCGTCGGGCTGCCGCTTCCGGGTTCGGCGAAGCCGACGATCGCGCCGAACGGTCGCGCGTAGCCCTGTACCGGAATATCGACGGTGAGCGCGATCCCGCGCGTGCTCGCGCGGCGCCGTAACGCTTCGAGGACGGTCCAGCCCGCGTTGCACACGAACGTCGTCGTGCAGGCCACATCGGTCGCCGTGCGATCGAGGAGAGCGGCGAGTTCCGCGAGACGTTCGATTCCATCTCGCGTGAGGTCGATGCGACCGAGGTGGATGGCGCCGCTCCTTTCGAGATAGCTACGAAGGGTACGTCCTTCGCCGCAGTCGGGCTAGTCGTACGTTCCCGCGAGATACCAGCGGCCGCGTTCGCGGATGATCCGGACGAGTGCGCCGTCGTCGAGCAGGACGTCGTAGGCGTCGTTCGCGATCGGCGAGCAGCCGCCGTCGAGCGTCTCGCCCCACCACGCTTCGTCGACGCGCCAGGGCCCCGCACACTCGACGATCGCGCGCGCTCCGACGCTCGCGGGCTGACCGCGCCGCACGCGAACCTCGATCGCCTTGGGCGCGAGCACGCGATATCCGATCGTCCCGATCGTCGACGTCGCGGCGGCCGGCGCGCGCTCCGCAACCGCGGTGCCCGTCGAGCGCGCGAGACCGCTCGCGGTGAACGGTTCGTAGGCCATGCGCGCTTCGTAGCGGTTCCCCGGGACGAGGCGGGCGCGCTTCACGGCCTGCGGCCCGAGTGCCGCTTCGAGCCGCGCGAGCGCGATGCCGACGATCTCGGGATCGGGATCGCGCCCCGCGAAGAGCGAGAGTTCGGCACCGCCCTCTTCGAGGCGTTCGGCGCGCAAACGCAGCCCCGTCACGGGTGTGGTGAGCACCGTCCCTTCGAGCCGCGCGCGCAGCAGGTCGAACATCGTCGCGGCTTGCGCGGTCGGCTGCGCGAGGTGCGTCTCGAGTTCGCGGGTCGTGCCGTCGTCGCACTCGAGCTCGAAGCGCAGCGTGCCGCATCGCTTGCCGAGAAACGCGATATCTTCGGCGACGCGCGCGACGAGCGTGCGCAAGGCGAAGAGCAGCTGCTCCTCGCACTCGGCGGTCCCTTCGCCGTAGAGCGCGCGATCGATCGCGACGAGCCGCGCGCGCGGCACGAGCGGCTCGTCGTCGCGGCCGCACGCGCGATCGTGCCAGCGCGCGGCCGCGGGGCCGAAGCGGCGCACGAACGGACCGTGTGGGAGCGCCGCGAGATCGCCGAGCGTCACGATACCGAGCAGCGCGAGGCGATCGAGGACGTCCGGGTCGAGGTCGA
>CAZZYZ010000179.1:0-6030 GCA_964658425.1 Vulcanimicrobiota bacterium
GAGGCACGCGACGATCGCGTCGCGATCGAGGCTCGGCCCGCGCGCGGGCTTGCGCGGCAGCTCGTCGTCGGGCACCGCGAGCCCGGCGGCGACGGCCTCGACGATGCGATCGCCGTACGCTCGGCGCGCGCCCGCGTCGAGCCGCCGCAGCTGCGCGAGCTCCTCGCGTTCGCGCGGCCGCAGGCTCACGATCGGCGCCATCACGTCGTCGGGGATGATGTATTTGAGCGGGACGTCGCGTTCGCGCGCGAGGCGATCGCGCAGCATCGCGACCTCGCGCATGATGCCGAGTTCGCGGCGATTCATTCGCATCGCACCCGGTACGCGCAGATAGAGGCGTTCGGGGTCGGGCCGATATTTGCCGAGATCGACGAGCGCGCGCGCATCGGCCTCGAGCCACGGCACGCGGCCGGTCCGTTCGAGCCGTTCGAGCAGCGCATCTTGCACGGAGAAGAGATAGCGCACGTCGTCGACGAGATAATCGATCTGCTGCGCGGCGAGCGGCCGCGTGCTCCAATCGCTGACGGTCTGCGATTTGCGCAGCCGGACGCCCGTGACGTCGGCGACCAGGTCGGCGAGCGAGATCGACATCCCGTAGCCGCAAAACGCCGCCGCGAGCTGCGTGTCGAACGCTGCGGCCGGCAAGAGATCGAAACGGTCCGCGAAGATTTTGAGATCGCTCTGCAGCGCGTGGCCGACGATCGTCTTCGAAGCGAGCGCGCGCGCGAGCGGCATGAGATCGGCGATCCGTAACGGATCGATCAGCGCGACCTCGTCGCCGACGACGAGTTGCACGACCATGAGTCGCGCCGCGTACGATTTCTCGTTATGGAATTCGGTATCGAGCGCGACGCGATCGACCGCGTCCAAACGTTCGCACAGCGCGCCGAGCGCGGCCGCATCCTCGATCAGGGTGACGTTCATCGCGGAGTTCCGAACGGCACGGGCACGCCCTCGTGATGGTGATGGAAACGATGGAAATGGATCCGGTGCGCGTCGAGATAGTGATGGACCCACGACGAGGCGCCGTCACCGAAGACGGCGAGCAGCGTGCAGATCGGGATCGCGATCGCGCACATCGTCCAGACCTGCGTGAAGATCGGGACCTTGAGCGCGGCGGCGATCTGCGTCGCGAGCGTCCCGCCGAGCCCCGGAATGAGGCGCAGCATCAGCAAGAACTGCGGCGAGCCGACCCGGAATTTGCGCACCCACGGCGGCAGCTTCTCGATGTTCTTGTTGAGGTCGAGCAGATGCGACGTGCGGCGCGCGATGAGATAGCCCACGATCGCCGCGAACACGAGTCCGATCGCGTTCACGACCGAGCCCCACAGCGGGCCGAAGATCACGCCGTTCATGATCGCAATCGCATCGGTAACCGAGAACGGCGCCGAGGCCACGAGCGTGAAGACGAGGATCGCGAGCGGATACGCGGCGGGTCCGATCGTCGAGAGCGTGTGCTCGACTTCGTTTTTGTAACGAATCACGAACGCGGCGAGCAGGAACGACGCGAGAAAAACGGCCGCCGCTTCCAGGCGACGTAAGACCACTTTCACGTTAGCCGACAATCGTCACGATCACGAGCGAGAATCTTAGCCTCCGCTGCGGCGATGGCCTCGCGCCGCCGTCGCCCGCGGCCGATCGGCCGGCGGGCCCTCAGTCGAACGAGAGAAGCACCTTCCCGAACTGGTCGCCCGCGAGAACGCGCCGGGCCGCATCGGCGAACGCCGCGACCGGATACACGCGATCGAGCGCGGGCCGGACCCCGCTCGCGAAGAGCGGGAGCATCGCCGCGAAGTCGGCCGGGCTCGCGGCCGACGTGCCGAGGATGTCGAGGTGCTTCCAGAAGATCGAGAACGGCCGGACCGTCGCGTCGCCCGAGGTCGCGCCGTACACGACGACCCGCGCACCCGTGCGCGCGATATCGAGCGAACGCGCGAGCGTCTCGCCGCCGGTCCCGTCGATGACGAGTGAGGGCGCGGCGCCCGCGAGCCGTAGCGCTTCCTTGTGCCACGCGGGGCTCGTGCGATAGTTGATCGCGATCTCGGCGCCGAGCGCTTTCGCGCGCGCGAGTTTTTCGTCGCTGCCGGAGGTCACGATCGTGCGCGCCCCGGCCCAGACGGCGTAGAGCAGCACGAACGTTTGCACGCCGCTGCCGACGCCCGGGATCAGCACGAGGTCGTCCTTCGCGATCCGGCCGCGCGTGAAGACCGCGCGGTACGCGGTCGACCCGGCGAGCGGAAATGCGGCCGCCTCGTCGAGCGAGAGTCCGACCGGGACCGGATGGATCGCCGTCTGCGGGACGGCGACGTACTCCGCGAACGTGCCGTCGCGCGGCATCCCGAGCAGCTCGCCGTGGCGCACGCGAACCTCCGGCGCCTCGTCCCAACCGAGTTCGGGATCGATGACGACGCTCGCACCGAGCGCGATCCCCGCGACCCCCGAACCGAGCGCCGCGACCGTCCCCGCGCCGTCGGACCCGAGCGTGCACGGCAGCGAGATCCCGGGGTAGAGGCCCTGCGCGATGAAGACGTCGCGCCGATTGAAGGCGGCCCGCGCGATCTTCACGAGGACGTCGCCCGGCTTCGGTTCGGGGATCGGCACGTCCGCGAGCACGAGCTCGTCGAGGCTGCCGGTTCGGCTCAATCGGAGCGCACGCATCGCCTCCCTAGTACGGAGGGCGACGCGCGAACCATGCCGCGCGCGTCGGCGACCGCACATCGGGAGAAACCGGACGCATGATGACGCGCGTGACGACCCCCGTGCTCGAGATCGCGTGCGACGTGTACGGCGAAGCCGGCGGGTGGCCCGTCGTCTTGCTGCACGGGTGGCCGTATGACGTTCGCGCGTTCGACGAGGTCGTGCCGCTGCTCGCCGCACGCGGCGCGCGCGTCGTGGTGCCCTATCTGCGCGGCTACGGCCCGACGCGCTTCATCTCGCAGACGACGATGCGCTCGGGGCAACAGGGCGCGCTCGGCGCCGATCTCATCGATCTGCTCGATGCGCTCGATCTTCGTGCGGCGCTGCTCGCCGGGTTCGATTGGGGTTCGCGCGCCGCATGCGTCGCGGCCGCGCTCTGGCCCGAGCGCGTGACCGGCCTCGTCTCGGTCAACGGCTACACGATCCAGGCGATCGCTCGCGCCGGCGAACCGCTCTCGGCCGAGAACGAGCACCGGCTCTGGTATCAATACCTGCTGCACGGCGAGCGCGGCCGCCGCCAACTCGTCGAGCACCGCGACGCGTTTCTCTCGTATCTCTGGCGGCGCTGGTCCCCGACGTGGGCCTTCGACGGGGAGACGTTCGGCCGAACCGCGGCTTCGTTCGCGAATCCCGATTTCGTCGACGTGACGTTACACTCGTATCGGCACCGGTTCGGCCTCGTGCCGGGCGACCCGGCCTACGATGCGATCGAAGCGCGGCTCGCGCGGCAGCCCCCGATTACGGTCCCGGCGATCACGCTCGACGGGGAGGTCGACGGCGTCATCGCGCTCGGCGGGACGGCCGGGCATGCGGCGCATTTCACCGGCCGCTACGAGCACGTCGCACTCGAGAACGTCGGCCACGACCTGCCGCAGGAAGCGCCGGGCCCGTTCGCCGACGCGATCCTCAAGATCCGCGCCTGGGCGGCGTAGCCCGGAAGGCGGCGCCGAGGGCGGCCTCGCGCGAACGCGAAGCGCAACGCGTGGGCAAGCGGACGTTCCTCGACCTCATCGATGCGAAGCCGCTCGTGAAGTCGAGCCGGATCTCGATCGGGAAGCGCGTTCGCGTGCGCGGGGTTCCGGCGATCCTCTTCGGGGTCGCCGCAATCGTGCTCTCGACGGGCGCCTCGCGCGCGCTGGCGCGCGTCACGACGAATCTGCCGGAATCGCTGCGTGAAGCGCGGGCGTTCTGGCTCGCGGTCCGCGGCGAGCGGCGCGAATTACCGCCGCCCGCGTAACGTTCGGCGCACGGCGGCAAGGTCGCCCCGTTGCCTGCTCGAACGGGCACCGGGAAATGATCGACAACGATGCCATGACGGCGCTGATCCGGCGGGCGATGCCCGACGCCGTCGTGCAGATCGTGGATCTCACCGGCACCATGGACCACTTTAACGTGTTCGTGAAGTCGGGAGCGTTCCGGGGCGTTTCGCTCATGGACCGCCATCGCATGGTCGAAGCGGCGCTCTCTGCGGCCCGCTCCGACGGACGCATCCACGCCATGTCGATCCGCACGGAAATTCTGGAGTAACACACATGTCAGCCGAAACGATCCAGCAAGAGATTACGAACGAAATCGCCGAGAACACGATCCTCGTGTACGGCAAGGGCACGAAGGACATGCCGCGTTGCGGCTTCACGCTCGAGACGATCGAGTTTTTCAGCCGCCTCGGTTACCCGTTCGAAGTCATCGACGTGCTCGAAGATATGAATAAGCGCGAGGTGCTTTCGCAGATGACCAATTGGCCGACGTTGCCGAAGGTCTTCATCGCGGGAAAATTTTACGGCGATACCGACATTCTCGCGCCGATGGTTCAGAACGGCGAGCTGAAAACGGTCCTCGGCGAAGCGTTCGCGGGCCGCCCCGAACCCGCGCCCGTCATCAACCTCCGCTAGCGCTCGCGCTTCGAGACGATCGTTAGGCCGTGATCGACTCTCGCTTGCGCGGCGGCGGCGCGCCGTGCGGATCGACGTGTTTACCGGCCGGCGATGCGAGCAGGCTCGCGAGTTCTTCCGGTGAGAGTTCTTGCGAGAAATCACGTTCGGCCGAAACCATGCAAAAGAAGCCGAACGTCGCATCGCCGCGATTGACGAACTGGTGCGGCTCCCATGGCGCGACGTAGATGACGTCGTGCTGTTTGATCTCGTGAGCCGTCTCGCCGACGATCGCGTAGCCGACGCCTTCGCCGACGATGACCCAATGTTCGTGCGCGTGTTTTTCGAGCCGCGACATCGCTCCGGGCGGTACGGCGAAATAGCGGAGTTCGTTCGTCGGTCCGGGATCGGCCGCTGATTCTTTCCGGCCGCCGACGAGCGTATGCCGGACGACCGCCGTCTCCACGCCCGGCACGTAGCCCTCGTGCTCGACGTCCTGCCACCCGGCCGCAGATTTTACGACGACGCTGCGCTGCGTTGCTGACATGTCTTTCCGTCCTCCACGAACGGCCGAATTATCGACGCGCCGACGAACGCCTTTGGTCCGCGAAGATTCGACGCTCGATCTCACTTTCATCGAAAGTGCCTATCTCACGGAAGGTCGCATAAATTATCGGCCTTAAACGATGCGCATGCAACGTTTGAGATCGGGGCTCTTTGCGCTCTGCATGCTCGCCGTGCTCGGCATCACGGCCGCAAAAACGAGTGCGGCCGGCGATGCCGGAGATTACTCGAGCGGCCAGGCGCTGGCCGGGACATCGGTCTACACGGCAAAATGTGCCTCGTGCCACGCGCAAAATTTCTCCGGCGTGTACGGCCCCGCGCTCGTCGGCGCGCTCTTCAAGAAATCGATCGCCGCGCACTACAAGACCGCGGCCGAGCTCTACACGTTCGATCGCGAGGTCGGCTCGCTTCCGTTCGCGTAGCGAGTCGTCGTGAGCGACCGTTGGCTTTTCAAGAGCGAACCCGATTCGTACGGCTTCGACCGCCTCGAACGCGAGAAACGCACGCCGTGGAGCGGCGTCCGAAATTTTCAGGCGCGCAACTTGATGAAGTCGATGCACGTCGGCGATCTCGGCTTCTTCTATCACAGCAGCACGAAGATCCCCGGGATCGTCGGCATCGTGCGCGTCGTGCGCGAAGCGTATCCCGATTTCACGGCTCGCGAACGCGGCGGCGATTACTTCGATCCCAAAGCGACGGAAGAGAAACCGATTTGGGAGATGGTCGACGTCGAATACGTCGAGCCGTTGCCGCGCATCGTCACGCTGGCCGAACTCCGCACGAATGCAGAGCTCGCGCCGACGATGGTGCTGTTGCGCCGCGGCTCGCGCCTCTCGGTGCAGCCCGTTCACCCACGCGAGTGGGACATCATCACGAAGCTGGCAGCCGAACCGTCTCC